>CAZLHX010000130.1:2450-6996 GCA_964559475.1 uncultured Candidatus Bathyarchaeia archaeon
TAAAATGGGGTCTGTAAACTTCTTTAACTTTAACGACGACAAAAAACCGGTCCATCCAAAAGCCGAGAAGCTCCCCCTACATGAACCATATTTCATTCAAGACGACACGGTAGACGACGGACTCGAGACAGAGAGAGGTCTCTCCCCGACGGACCAAATCCTCTTAGATTTTTGTAGAGCCGACCTAGAGGACCTCCGGGTCATACCCCGAGAACTAAAAGAAAAGATAGCTCGAGAAATCCTCGAGAAAGAGCTAGGAGGAGAGCTCTAAAATGGAGGAGCGGATAATGACATTCCCAATTGACGGGGAGAATGTAGACTATCTATACGTCAAATGTCCCCGTTGTGGGATATGGGTCCAAAAGGATACCTACGAGTCCAAGCATGAGGGGAGCCCTGATTGTGATAATTGGACCCGAACCCGGGAGACCCGGGAGAGAGCAACAAAAAGAGCCCTCGGAGACCTTAACAAAATCTCGAGGAGACTACTAAAATGAGTGAATATGATAACGTCATCGGATATCAGGTAGTAAAGATCCGTCATACAGACGACGGGGGATACTATGATGAGGTCATAAAATGGATCGACGACGGATCAGATCATGCCTTCAAATGCATGATGGACCTAGCCAAGAAAATCAAACTCAGGAACGGAGTGACGTTCTATGAGGAGATCCTATTGAAAGAGGTCGTCAATATGGATGGGGATACCGGTAACGTATACTTCGTTAAGGAGACCTCATATAAAGAGCGAAAGAAGGGGGAAAGGGACCGGGACCTTCTATCGCATATATTTACGGTCCCAAGAAAGGAGGAGGAATAAATGAGTCAGAAATTAGTTATTCCGGAATATGAGGATTCAGGGAGGGTCCTAACCGGGACCTATGATCCCCTGAAATCTCAGATCATTACCGACGACGGGAATACCATCGTCCAAAGTTGGAGCTACCGAGCTATGTGGTCATGGCTCAGGTTACACATGGGGAAATCAAAAGCCGATTGGGTAATCAAGAGCTTCAAAGAGGAAAAAAAAGAGGAAAAACCAAACATATCTAACCTAGAGCTTCAAGCCTTGACCGGGGAGTTTATGAGAGAGTTAATGAGAGAGCGTAACTCGGACCGAGAAGTCCAATACATCTTAGATGAGAGTGATGTTAAAGCAGTAGCCTCAACAAACCACCTATTGACATCCCCTGAGGAGATCATAAATTCAGCCCAAAGGGTACTCCCCAAGGACCTGAGATACGACCCGGATTACGGAGCCCTTATCTCGGATCTTGAGGACTTAAACGTATTCAGGATAAACTTTCAACTAGACCCGGGTAATATATTCACTCGTCGAGCTATC
The DNA here is from genome assembly GCA_964559475.1 of uncultured Candidatus Bathyarchaeia archaeon. Lineage (GTDB taxonomy): Archaea > Thermoproteota > Bathyarchaeia > TCS64 > TCS64 > RBG-16-57-9. Next base: position 3,799 of record CAZLHX010000130.1, read on the forward strand.
AGAGTAGGGTTTGGTCTCAGGATAACGGATTGTTCAAACCCTTTGAGTTGGATAAATGCCGGGGGAAATGAAAAATTTTTTCATAATCCATGGACTAGATACGGACACACTAGGAGCCGGGTACTCAGAATTGAAAGAAAAGACAGTATAGACGACAGAATACTTGAGGCTTATAATGAGAGTCTCGAGCAAAAAGATCAGTTAATCAACGACGTAGATAACGCTAAAGAAACCCGGATCACAGACGATGAAGCTAAGATCCTCGGGGTAGCTTTCCCGTTAAGCTACAAAGCTAGTCAGAGCACAGTAAAACAGATACTAGACAGATACTATTCAGAGAAGACAACCGGGACCCTATGGGGTCTAGCTATGGCTGTTAGCTATGTAGCCAAGCACGGGGACCGTCGACCAAACGCAAATAAGTATACCCGTAACCTAGCCGGAGCCGGAGCCGGTTACTTATGGATTAATGATAAAAAAGCCGTCGTCGAGAGAGCTAAGACATGGCTATCTGAGACCAAGAAGATAGACCTTGAGGAGTGGTTATAGATGTCTTTAATTGAACTAAACTTTAACGAGGACCTCTCCAAATGGGAGGTCCTTGACGATGGGGGCGTTTTTGATGATTTTTACGATCTACAAGACGCTGAAAAATGTCTCAAACTACTCCAAATAACAACAAAAATAAACTCTTTGATAAAAGACAAAATTACGGATGTCCTAGAGGAGAATAACATCTTTGATTATGAGGAGGAGCAAGAATTCTTTAGTTTTTACCATACTTATATGGGTATAGATTTACGAGATTTGTATTTGGGGGATCCCTAGATGGTAGATGCCTATCAACTAAACGATATCTTCAAGACGCTCCGGGGAAAATCGGGGACGTTTGACTACGCCCTATGGGATGATAAGATGATGGCGGTATATCACCTTGAAATAGAGATCGGGGATAACCAGATGAAGATGATCATACCTAAAAAATCCCTCAGGAACATCCTAGCCCTCGAGTTAACTCCGGGAGGTCAAAATGTTACACTTAGTCCGGGATCCGAGATGATAAGTGACCCCCTATCAGACGACACTCGATTTAATGACGTCCTAGCAAACGCTAAGGACATAATGATCCTCAAAGAAAAAATCGATAAACTAACGAAATATTATGCTCCTATGGGTAATGTCAGAACCCTCGAGAAAGAGGTAGGAAATATTATACAACAGATAAATTGCCGGGACCCCCAACAACCGGGGTTATGGATGCAGTTAGAGGAAATCTCAAAGGAACTAGCCGAGCTCCGGGACCGGGTTGAAGACATAGAGGAGGAGCAATAGGCTCCGGGACTTGATAAAAAATGAGTCATTTTAATACCCGGATCCATGGACTCCTCGTAAACTACGAGGAGATGCGTCTCGAGTGGACTACCTCAACTCTGACCAAGAATGTTCATCATATATTTGGAGCCCTGATCAGGGACCTTGATATCAAATTCGTTGGGGAACCACATCTAGGAGAGGATGGGGAGACATGGTATCAAAAATTCAAGTTTAAGGAGAGAAAAAAATGAGTGTAAAGATCAGCACAGACAAACCAATATCCCTAGAGGATATCGCTAAGATAGTGACAGATACGGGGGTATTCTGCATAAACTGTAACGGCTACAAGTATCAGACGACAGACATAGAGAGTTATGATCACGGAGGAGGCGTCCCCCTCGAGGGATTCAAGTCTCCTCAATGGGTCTATTTTCATTGCCCTAGATGTGATTATAAAGCTAACCTCTCAAAGATCCTCAACGAGATCGAGGGAAAATACCGGGAGGAGATGAGATGAGTTATACAGATAAAAAGATAAAACGGATCTTTAACCTCTCCTCGGACCTGACCCTCGAGATAACTAAATGGGAGACGACGGGGGACATGACGGGTCATTTAATCTCAAAGGAGGGGGGAACACTGACCTTGTTAGACCATGAACTATCAGCCCTCAGAGGAGCCCTAATCATCTCCGTCGTCTTCGAGAAGGTCCTCGAGGGAAAAAAGAAGATAAACCTAGAGCTTAACATCGGGGACTTAGGAATCACAGAGATATCACATTTCGGTTTAGACCCGGGAGAGGATAAAAGATGAAGATATGTCTCAGGTATATCCGGGATATATCCGATGATGAGGTAAAAACCCGAGACCTAATCCCGGACTTCAAGCCGACACCTGAGGGGACGACGTTTAATTTCAGAACACACAAAGAACAAGAGGGTTTGCCAATTTACCTTGGAGCCATAACCTCCCCGGGGTATTTTATCCAAATGAAAGATTACCGGGGATACCGGGATCATAGGTTTACCGTTGAATGGGACCTCGACGGGGAGATAACAAAACATCATGGACTTAACCCCTCAACTTGTCTCAAGATCAGGTTATGGGGAGAAAAGGAATACCGGGAGCTACCATTTACACACGATAAGGTAGGGAAAATCCTCAGGGAGAGGGGGGAGATCAAGGTCACGATATGGAGGACGAGAAAATGAGGATAATTTGTAGACTTTGCGGTTGGAAGTATAACCCTTCTCAACCTGAGAACGGTAGATCAGGGCATCTAAAACACGTACATAACATACAACCCTACAAAGGGGCTGTTAAGGAGTATTTCACAGGTGGGGAATAATGAGTTATATGGATAAGAAAATAAAACGGACCTTTACCCTCTCCTCGGACCTGACCCTCGAGATAATTAAATGGGAGACATGTTACCATGACGGTCACGGTTAAAATACAGGTAAAAAGCATCTACGGGAATGAAGATCTAGAGTTTCAACTAGAGTCCAATGATTGGATAAAAATAGAGGTAGAAAATGAGGACTATGAATCAATTTCCTATCAAGAAATATATGGAGGACGAGAAAATGAGTGAGCCTCAGCTAAAGACCCTTTACTATATTCCCGAGTTTGGGCGTCAGGGATGGATGGTCCGATGCTCAGTATGTGAAACCGAGTTTAGGGTTTATGAGTGGTCCATTCATGGGACCGGTAAGAAATGTCCCGGATGTGGATACTTGTACAATGCCTCAGATATTGAGGAGAGAGCGGATAGGAGATAAAGAGGGTTATTGTAGGGAATGTGGGAAAAGGGTCAGACGAAAAATACCCGAAGACTATATTCAAGAGAGGTTTAGGAAAAAGGAAGCGGAGACAGAGAAATGA
>CAZLHX010000131.1:0-6917 GCA_964559475.1 uncultured Candidatus Bathyarchaeia archaeon
TTACTAAAGATTTGCGAATTTAAATCTGAAGCTTTTTATACACTGTCTCAGGCTTCGCATGACACCTAGTCATAGCCATGACCAAGTCTACCAGCCGCCTCAGACACTGCCTCCGAACCTACCGACACATGTCAATCTTTGTGCTCTGTGAAGGTTTCGTTTATGTTCTTGATGTTCTTCCTACCGTCGAAGGCGATTAGGCCTGTGATGTATGTTGAAAAGTTACCGTGCTGGGGCTGGAGTTGTTTCATTACATCCGTTGACTGTGGGACTAGCATGGGTTACCAATCCTTGTTCATATTGTGGTTTAACCTAAGAAAAGTTTTAATCTAAATTTCGTAAAACTTCAGTTATATTTTAGTTTTCCTTAATATTGTATTATATTTATACTAGAAATTCGGGTTAATACCCTTCAATATTCTGTCGCTACATTTTAAATGATTAAACCAAATATGAAAATTGGTTAAGATAATGAATGAGATTGAGACATTATCTAATAGATTAACTCAAACTTTCATTAAATCGAAGAAATTTGGTCCAACTATATCTGAGGGCACATTTCACGGACCGTCTCTTATGGATTCTCTTGCTGGAATCAATTTTAATGAGGCTAAGAGAAGAGTTATACAAGGAAGACATAGCATATGGGAGATAGTTAATCATTGTTCATACTGGATGGAGGAGTTTACGAGTTCTCTAGAAGGCATTCCAATTAAAGATGTATATGAATACGAAGACTGGCCCGCTACTGGTTCAAATAAAAACGAATGGGAAAAAGATAATGAAAGATTAACTATAGCGTATACAAATTTAAAAAATGAAATAATAAAAATGGAAAAGAAAAGGTTAAATGAGATCGTAAATTGTAGTTTTCACAACTTAGTTTTCCAGTTTACAATAAGAAAGATGCTTTATGGTTTAATAGATCATAATCTCTATCATACAGGTCAAATAAGCATATTAAGAGAATAAATCAAATTAAATAAATCACAGGATATTTTTTAAAAATTCTTAGGATACATTTTGATTAAATTAAAAATACTGATAGATATGGGTCATGGAGTTCACCCCAAGTTTCTAATTTCTTAATGTAGATAGATTACATATTAATTGAAAGGAAAGTTCTCAAATGAATTACCTCGAAGGAGCAGAAAAATTCTATGATTTATTCGGGGAAAAAGATGATGTCAACTTTTATTTATCAGAAGCAAAGAAATATGGTCCAAAAGCATTAGAACTTGGGATTGGGACGGCGAGGCTCGCGATAAACCTAGCTAAAGCAGGAATAGAGACTTGGGGAATTGACAAATCCCAATATATGTTAGATGAAGCAGAACAAAAAATTAGAAAACTGAGACCTGAAGTTCGCGATAAACTTCGTCTGATAAAAGCTGATGTAATCGATTTTCAATTATCGGAAAAATTTAACTTGATATATTTTCCATCATCAAGTTTTGATCATATAATATATCCTAATGACCAACGTAAAGCTCTTGAGAATATAAAATACCACCTGAAACCAAAGGGTGCTTATATTTTTGATCTCTATCTCGTTTCTGATTTAAAACAGGATAAAGGGTGGTTCATGGAAAGAAAGGAAGTAAATGATTCTAAGTACGTCTTAAGAACAGGATATCATGTAACGGATGGCAAAAAGAAGGTTATTACACTTAATATGTGGTATGAGGTTTATGAAAATGGTAGAATGATCGAAAGGTACCATGAAGGTAGTCAAGTCTATATTCACAGTGCAGAAGGAATTAGAAATTTATTGAGGGAAACAGGATTTAGAATTGTTAAAGAGTATGGTAATCATAATGGCAAGCCCTTTCAAAAAAATGATAACCTTATTGTTATTATTAGTGAGATAATTTAGATAACAACTTTATGAAATTAGGTATATCTGGTGTACTGAAATAAATTAGTCGAAATACCAGTTTTCAGGAATATCTAGTTTTAGGAGCTCGGATTTAGCTTTTTCAAGCTGTTCCAGTCTAGCAGGTGTCTGTGGGCTTCTAACATGCAAGTTTATGTCCGCTCCTCTTAGCTTCCATATTGCTTTATGATACCCTGCGAAGCTAATACCCACAAAGTTGGCATCAATAATTTCGAACATCTTCATGATCTTTTCATGATAATATAGAGTCTTCTCATTATCACCTATCTCAAACGAGTTCTTTAAACCCAAAATAAGGTGAGGAAAAGACTGAAACTGGGCGATAAGAGCCCCGTGTGCACCATGACTGAGGAAAGATAGATACACAGCAGGGTTACCTATGAATATTGAGATCTTTTTTCTGCATCTGTATATGATCCTTGCAAATCTATCGTTGTCAAAATCGTCCTCTTTGTATGAGACGATGTTATCAAAATTATCCACAAGCCGATCAACTACATTGGGGGACATACTTTTACCAAGCCCAGGATTATTATACATTAATATCGGAAGATCAACCTTCGAAGCAACGGTCTCAAAGTAACTATACGTCTGATCATCGTTCGTATTGAAGAGAATAGGATGACTGAGCATCACACCATCACATCCAATATCTTTTGCCTCCTCTGTGAACATCAGTGACTCTTTAGTGCTGATAGCCCCAGTACCTGCTAATACCGGGATCCTACCATTAGTCTGGTCCAGCACGATCTCCCAGATTCGTTTTCTCTCATCATGTAGTAGGTGGGGGAATTCTCCTGTTGCTCCCGTAGGTACTAATCCATCAACCCCGTCGGAAATTATTTTTTCAACTATCTGTCTTAGGACAACCTCATCTACTTCATCAGATTTAGTAAAAGGTGTAACGGGCAGACATAGAATGCCATTAAAACTGTCTTTCTTCATGGATTAATGTACAGTTTCAAATATTTAATCTAGGTGTATACAAAAATCAAAGGTTTTCATCAAAATTAGTCTCATTATAGCAGGAAATATGCTGATTAATGCTAAAAAGTATCTTAAAATAAAATGAATTAGGTTGAAAAAATGAGGGGGAATATAAACTGTTAACTAATTTTCTGATTTAGGTATAATCCAGTGACTTTCTTTACCTGCAGAGACCCATTTACCACCTAATTCCTGGATCCTTTCGTTTATTTTCTGCCAGAGAGTTGTCTCCAAATACTTGGCTCTATCTATCTTGAATTCTTTTTCTAGTTCTGTAATTGTAAGAACATCCTCAATTGCAGGAATGTACTCATAAAGCATATACTCTAGTTCATCTACGCTAGTAATTTTTGGTGGAGTTATCTTAATATCTGATTTTCCTTTTTCAGAGTCATGTGGGCTAATTTCTGCTTCCATCTCCTCTGCGGATACTGCTCCACCTGCCACCATGTCACTTATAGCCCGGCTTTTTGCTCTAGTATGGGCTATAGCATAAACATCATGCTCAATATGAGCAAATTTTCGTTCTCTACTATCACAAGCTCCAACACCTGTTGAGACCCGACCATTAGGAGCCTCGACCTCCACAACAATCCGCCAAGAAAAACTACCATCATCTCTATCGATTCTCTCTTGCTCCAAGATCCTATCAGAGAGCCCAAAATACACAGCTATCTTACGGAACCCACTTCGCTTAATATAGCGCTTTCCAGCAATGGATTGATAATCCTCATCAGTAAGAAGCTTGGCTTTCAACGACTCAAACAATGCCCAATCTTCCGCAGCTTTTTCAGGTGAAACTAAGGGCTTTACAGGATCCAATGCTACAGGCAGGTCTTCTTTTTCAGTCATGGTTTCCAAAAATATTTCAATAATTGTTATTATTAAACAGTATACTTATTTTTACACTTTTATTTATAATAAAAAAACTTAGTCTATGTAAAATTGTTTAGAAATCATTTTCATGAAGAATAATAGATTACTAAAAAAAGGTATATACACGCTCAACCTGATATCTATGAGACTTCCATGAGGTATGAACACATCGAAGCCTTTGATATACCCGATGCCTGGTATAAAGCACTGGAAAGAATCTGGACTAAAGGTGACTCATTCTATGTTGGATATGGCTCCGAGATCACAGAGACAAAGAAACTAAACCTAACCCTAGAAATAGAAAATCCCCATAATAGACCACTAATTGCTGATAAGGCCCCATGTGATATGAATTATATTACCTCATACGCTCTTCAATATCTCTGGCTGGGGGAAAAAGCTGAAGGAGAAACATACACTTACGGTGGGAGACTGAGGGAGCCAGTTGACCAGGTGGAGCTAGCTATTCAGAGGTTAGTAGATGAACCCAGAGATAGACAGGTTGTTATGCTCATTAGAAGACCTGAAGACCTGACGAAAGAACTAGCTGGGATGAAACATGAACCCCCGTGCTTAACAATACTTGACCTTGAGATACTTGAAGAAAAGTTACACACAACTGGGTACTTTAGGTCTTGGGATGGATACGCGGGTTTACCAGCGAACCTCGCGGGTCTCCAAATATTTCTTGAGTCCTTCGTAAATGAAATCAATAGAAGAAGCGGGAAAAACTATTCGACGGGTAAAATGATTTTCCATTGTAAAAATTGCCATATTTACAGTAGATTAGACGAAATAATTGAAGAACTTATTAAGCCTGAGGATGATTCAAGAAGACAGTTCACAAAAAAAGAGAAAAATTAATACCAAATCCAGTTTTTGATATTTTTATTTTAGAAGAAATTAAATGTGGAAAGTAAAGCCGTGCATTTTGTAATCAGTCTTAAGAAATATCAATCAAATCATATAATTTAACATTAGTCAAAAGCTATACTAATAATGAAGTCAGTCTTCATTAATATCGCGTGTAACGGTCTTCAAGCCGGTACACTAGAAAATCGGAGTAGTGATTGCAATAGGAGATATTAGAGATAAAATAGATGAGGCAAACAAGGGTTTCCTAAAAGCATTCAACAAGGGAAACCTAACCGAAGCGATGAAAGTCTATACAGATGACGCTACCATTCTTCCTCCAAACGCTGAGATGATGAAAGGCAGAGAAGCCATTACAGCTTTTTGGCAGGGGGCCTTAGATATGGGAGTAAAAGAGGCAGAACTGGAGACCATTGAGGTTTCGCAGATGGGAGAAGATATCGCCTGTGAGATAGGTAAATATGTATTAAAGATTCAACCAGAAGGTGCAGAGGAATTCACAGATAAAGGTAAATACCTTATGATCTGGAAAAATATAAATGGTTCCTGGAAATGGGACATGGACGCCTGGAATAGCAGTCTACCACCGACATAAACTAACCATAAAACATATTCCCATTTTTTTGGTTCAATTATCTACCTTTATAAATATTTATTAGTTGTTTCATTTTAAACGGGATACTTTATTTTCAAGCAAATAAGAAATAAAGTCAGGATATTCAATACGGAAAAAGAAGAGGATAAATTTTGTATTGCAGAGAATGTGGAGAAGAAATAAATGATTACGTGGAATATTGCCCCCATTGTGGAGCAAAAGTAAGAACCCTCAGTGTAAGATATAGAAAACCTGAAACAAGAGGCTGGGATAGTGGGAAAACTGTTGCTCTGATAATTGGCGGGATTCTGCTTTTGATGGGCGTACCGATTCTTATCGGAGGGGAAGCGCTGATTGGGGTAACAAGCTTCCTAGACCAAGGGAATGGTTATATTGGAGTGGATGGGGTAGACTTTGAGACTGAGACTCAAGCCTTAGTTGTAAGAGAAATGGATACAAGAGACTTTGTTGTAGACGATATTGATGGTCCTCCTAGATGGCTATGGACCCCAGAACCGAGGGACCTTGTTGACTTCAAGATAAAAGCTGAGAGTAATAATGGAAAACCCATCTTCATTGGGATCACACATCGACAAGATGCCCTGAACTACCTTGGTTCTGCTGAATACGATGAGATAACCGAGTTCAGAATGGATAACCCTGGTGAAAATGACCCATACATCGAGTACCAATACCATCCAGGTAACTCTATCTCTGTTTTACCCACAGATCTGGATATTTGGGTAGCCGAGGCTAGTGGTTTAGGAACTCAGACTATTTCTTGGTCCCCAAAAGTTGGAAGGTATTGGCTGGTGGTTATGAATATGGACGCGTCTGAAATGGTAGATGTTGAGACTGGGATCTCTGTAAGAATTCCTATTCTAAAAGGAATAGCCCAAGGTTTGATATTTGGAGGTATCTTACTTGTTGGCATTGCAATCGCAATAATCTACTATGGTATCATCAGACCGAGATGAAAGGCAAAAGATATTTTAGCTAAACTTAGAGCTAATGAAATTAATCCTCCTGATTCATTTTTATATACTTATTGCTACATTTCTGAAAATATAAGTAAAATGTTGATTATTAATTAACTCACACTTTTACCTTCTTAAAGCATAGGAATCTTTATTTTGTCTTGATTTTTTGAACTATTAATTGCTATTCCTAATGGTGGGAAAAATACTAAAAAATGAAGGGTGATTATTATTGGTCTTTTGTAAGAAATGTGGAAATGAATTGAATCCTGAGTCGGAGTACTGTCCTGTTTGTGGTACTCCTACAAAGGAGGTGGAATTGGAACTAGCATCTTGGGTAGAGAGGTTTGTGGCTTTCTTAATAGACAGTATAATTGTATCTGTCGTTGTTGGTATATTTCCTTGGCCTCGTTACTGGAAACCCATCGACTTTCCTTTCTTAGATCTTGGAATAACGAATATTTTCCTTTTCCTATATTGGACCTATTTCGAAGGAACCTTCGGGCAGGGGTTCGGGAAGAGTTTGATGAGAATCAGGGTGGTTGATCTTATAGGACGTCCAGTAAGATTTAATCAGAGTATGTATCAGGCTATTGGTAAATCTTTCTTGACCCCCGTTGATGTCTTAATTGGATGGATTCTCTATCCTGGTCGACGTCAAAGACTGTTTAATAATCTTAGCGATACTATCGTTGTTAGAGAGTAATTTTTC
>CAZLHX010000132.1:0-6807 GCA_964559475.1 uncultured Candidatus Bathyarchaeia archaeon
AGGCCCGTATGCTTCCGTTACACCACAGCGGCCACGCAAAGACATTGATAAAAGCTATTAGCTAAAAGTGTTTCGTGAATTATTCCCCTTTTGAATGAAAATATCTATTCCAAATAGCAATAGTCCAGTTTTACTTTTAAAACATCAAAAAAACTGAAGGTTTTCATTTTTAAAATATTTAAATTGAAAATGAAATAAAAAATAATATATTCTAATATAATAGAACAAAAAACTTAAATAATAAAATTGAATACGAATAATTTAGAATTAAAAACTATGCTAAGCGTAGTGAAGTAATATGTCGGAAGAAAATAATGAGATGAACGAGTTACGTAACGAAGTAGCGGAATTGAGAAAACAACTCGCATCAATTGCCGAGAAACTTGAGGTATCCTCTGAAAATCAAAAAAAGTCTGTAGAATCCATGGAGGTGGAAACAACTCAGGAAATACAACAGGAACCAGAACCAGAAAGTTTTGAGTATGAAGATAAAACTTGGGATGATAAGCATAGACGCTACGATTCTTTCCATCATTCTCGTGGTGGGTTAGCCTCTGATTGGGGTGACAAGCTGGGGGATTATATCAGCGATATAGTTGATAGCGTCATGGAGAACGTCACGACTGAGCTCGAGAGAAACCTGTATACTGGAACTAGGAGCTCAAAAAGTAGACCGACTGTCATGACGGATATGGAGGTAGACAGAACAGTCCGGGTTATGAGTGCTCTCGGGAACGAGCACAGGATAAAGATCATGGAGGAGTTGAGTTGGGGGGGCGCATATGCCAGCGATCTTCAGGAAGCACTGGATGAAATAAGTCCCAGTACTCTCAACAGCCATCTGGATGTACTTCAAGAAGCAGGCATGGTTGTACAAGAGAGAAAAAGAGGTAGATATCTGATAACAATGGCAGGCAGGATAGCAATTCAGATGGCTGCTCAGCTTGCTAAAAGAGCAAACGTAGTCTACTAATATTTTAAGTCATAACAAATTTCCATTTTTTTCCAATAATATGACTAATAGAAACTAAGATTTACTTAGCTTTCTGCGAGTTTCTTGAAAACTTCCGGGGTCATCCGGAAGGTTGTCCACTCATCCATTGCTATTGCTCCAAGGCTGAAGTAAAATTGTCTGCTGGGCTCATTCCAATCAAGGACAGTCCATTCTACACGTCCACAGTCTTTCTCTACCGCAATCTGGCATAATTCTTTCAGTAATTGTGTCCCTATTCCGTTGCCTCTATAGTCTTCTGGGACGAATATATCTTCCAGCCAAAGCGTTGGTTTCGCCTCAAATGTACTGAAAGTATAATAATATAGGGCTATTCCAAGGTATTCTGGTCCAATTTCTCCTGTATTCTCTACAAGAAGACAGTTGAATATCTTATCATCTCCAAAGCCATACTTCCTATATCTCTCTGGAGTCCCCTTGAACTCCAGCTTCTCATAAACACTGAGCTGGTAGCAAAGATCCAGTATCATGGATATGTCTTCTTCTTTTGCTTCTCTAATTTTCCATCTTAACTCGGGGATTTTAGGCATTATTATTCATGAAATATTGAGGTCCACCGCTTAAGAGGTTTGAGCAAGGTGCTTTACAAGCTGATATAGGTTAAGGTGCTCAGCTTTCTTGTCATATCCACCAATCTTGAAAGCCAACTGAACACTATAACCTATTAACAAGGCAGTGATTAAAGTACCTACACCAACAGGCCCACCAAGAAGGTAACCTAGAGCCAGCACAGTTACTTCTATGCTTCCCCGTACTATGGAAACTGGCAGATCAGTCTTCTGCACAAGACCCATCATTAGACCGTCACGAGGTCCCGCACCAAGTTTAGGGTTCAGATATAAGTAGCTGCCGACTCCTATCAGGATAATACTTCCAAATAATAGTAGAAACTGTTGGATTAAGCTAGTTGGATCCGGTATAATTCTGAACTGAATGATTTTGTCTATGAAGAGTCCAATGAAGTACATGTTCATAAATGTGGCTAAGCCAGGTGGGAAGCCCATTGACCATCCAATTAATAGTACAGCAAGACCTACGATCTGGCTTATCTGACCGAGAGTAAATGAGCTGCTCTGTGATAAACCGACTTGGAAGACTCCCCATGGACTCATACCCAAACCTGAGTAGAGATTCAACACCACTCCGAATGCGAATAGAAGTAGACCAAAGAATAAGCTGGGGAGTTTGAGTAGGAAGTCTTGGACTCTATTAAGGGTCATTATTCACATCCCTTTGGGATACCAAGCTATATTTCTTTGCGACATCATCTATACCTTGGATACAGGTATTCATCCCAATTTTCTGTCTCAGTTCAGTAAGATCCTTTCGCAGTTCCTATGTTGTTTTCTTCTGAGCCCTAATAGTCTGGAGGTCCAGTACGTATTCTCTCAAGCACCTCATCTCTATTATATTTCAGACCAAAGATCATCTCTTGCATCCAAGTTATACCAATTTCCTCTCCTCGTTCGATCCATTTCTTTAGTTCAGTTTCTTCAGGGAACTCAAATCCATAGCATATATCAAAAGAACCAGATCCCCTGAGTTTTTTGATTTCCTTTATGAATACTTCCACTGTTTCAAGGCTTAATCCTTCTTCACCAACTGATGGACTTGGACCAATAGATATCCTCCCGTCATATTTCGCCGCTCTCCTGATAGCTGCCTTAGTTATGCCACCGATCAGTATTGGTATCCTAGGCTCTTGGACTGGCTTAGGGAGGAAAGTTACATTGTCTACTTGGAAGTGTTTGCCTTTATAGGAGAAGTTCTCTTCCTTCCACAACCCGGTTATAATTTCAAGAGCCTCGTTGCCAACCTCTGCTAGAGTACTGTAGTTGCTGGGCTCTCCAAAGGCAGTGAACTCTTTCCCAGCATCCTCTTTTCCCCCTCCACCTAGACCTGCTCCTAATACCACTCTACCACCAGATAACTCGTCAAGAGTTACCAGTTGCTTAGCGAGAACCTGAGGTCTTCTCCTGTTAACTGGTGTGACTGCTGTACCAAGTTTAATATTATCAGTTAAGCTCGAAGCGGCTGACAGAACAGTCCATGGTTCAGCGGTCTCAATTGACCATGGGAACATTAAATGGTCCCAGAGAAAAAATCCATCCAATCCAGCGTCTTCTGCCTCTACGATAATGTCAAGTAGAAACTTGCTATTGTTGTTCACATTATGGCGTGAAGACCAGCTGTTTAGTACCTGTAAACCATATTTCATTCTTCAAAATCGTATATACTAGTATTTTTTACTTTTCATTAATACAGAAAACATTCATATAGGGTAAAAAGGATCAGGTAAAACCCCGGTTTAATTCTTAGACTGAATTTAATCTAATTTTTTTACTGATTCTATTTCCGGAATGTTTAACCATGGTGAAAAGTTACGTAACTGATCAGATAATTGAAAAAAGTCTCCAAGAGAGAAGTCATACCTCGTAATGTGCTGGTCCTTACTTTAAGCAGGGTATTCTGGAGTACCTCGGATACTAGCATCGATAGTTACCTCCCTCTTTTCATGAGTGAGATGGGAGCATCTTCACCGGCGATAGGTCTGATTAACGCTCTTGGGAGCCTCGGCGCCATGCTCCTTTATCCTGTTGGCGGGTACATCGCTGACAAATCAGGCAGGGTAAAACTCGTCGCCTACAGCACCATTTTATACGTCTCAAGTTTTATCATATACCTTCTGGCTCCAAACTGGCAGTGGGTAGCTGTAGCCTCAATCTACCAGAGTATGGTTCTATTTTACTTACCTGCCATGAACGCTGTCATGGCAGATAGTATACCTATAAACGAACGCGGGAGGTTATACGCCTTCAACTTTGCTCTACCCAACCTTGTACGGATAATAAGTCCCTACATTGGCGGTCTATTCATAGCGCGTTTCGATTTGATCCCAGCTATGAGGATTGGATTCACAATAAACTTCTCCATAGGGATTCTAGTCGCGGGTATGCGCTTGCTATTCCTTAAAGAGACCCTTACCCGCATAGAGAAAATCAGTTGGAATCCCCTCAAATTATTTCCTGCAGCCTATAAGGATATGTTGGAGAGTCTAAGGTGGGTTGAAAGCAATATTCCAAGCTATACGATAGTAAGTATCCTGCTTGCTTTCCTAAGCAGCATGATACTTCCTTTCTGGCCCCTTTACGCGGTCCAGGCTCTTAAGATAATGCCTTACAGGTGGGGGGTTATACTATTATGGAGTGGGGTGGCAAGAGCAGTTCTCAGCTTCTTTGTAGGAGAAATAGTCGACCGTTTAGGATCAAGAAAATGCTTCTTAATCGGCTTCTTAATTGCAATTCCTAGTATGTATATTTTTACCCTCGCCAAAGGATTCTGGATGGCTCTACCCATATACACACTGATTGTTCTAAGCAGCGTCTTCATCTGGATATCATCACAGGTCTACTTGGCAAATAGCATACCAAGAGAGAGTAGAGGAAGAGTTATGGCAGGTCTGGGAAGCGGAATGATGATAGGCGTAACAGGAATAGGGTTCCCAAGCGGTTTTCTCATATTCCTTCCCAGAATCTTTGGCAGCCTGATGGGTGGCATAATATACGATGTAAACCCCGCCTTACCATGGCTAATACAGACCATCTTCCTATTTTTTGGTCTGGTCTATACCTACTTCATGGTTTATGACCCACAAGAAGCATATGAATGACTCTATGATACTAAACTTTCAACATTATCAGAAACCCGAAATGTATTCGTATAAAATATCGTTCCTTTATCCATAGTGTTCAGGTTCCATCTTGTCCTAAACAAGAAAAGTGAAGTTACTTAATAGATGGGGAAGATTCCTAATCTCTAGCTCTTTTTCTTGGCAATGTAAAGAACGCTTAGATATGGACGCAGAATCACTCCACCATAATTACTGTCTATGATGTCTCTTATTCCTTCATAAAGTACTCTTCTCCTATCCTCTTTTAGGCTTCTATGATCTGAATAAGTTTCAAGTAACTTTATGCATTCAATAGTTGAATATTGACGATCCCAGTAGTATTTTCTAACTTCAAAGTCTTCAAAGATATTATAGGGGTCCATTTTACCCTTTAACTCTTTGACTTTTTCCTCGGTACTCGGGCCTTCGCTAGAATTTTTCCACTCTGGGATGACTTTCTGGTATACTTTCTGTACCTCTTTAAAAAAGTCTGTATAAGGTGTGGGGTGGAGGTTCCAGAAGAGGTCTATATATCCATTTTTTCTTAGTATTTTCGCTGCTTTCATAAATCCAATTTTTGGATCTATCCAGTGAAACGCTGTGGCTGATATGAGTAGGTCAAATGCCTCGTGTTCTGGAGCCCAATCCTCAAATGATGAATTAACGAATTTTACTTTCTGATATCTACTAAATTTTTTTCTGGCAATATTTAATAAATTTTTCCCCATATCAATACATAGTATTTCGTATCCTTTCTGAGCAAAAGGCAAAGTGGCTTGACCTGTACCACAACCAATTTCAATTATCCTTCCATCGTTTGGGATCCCTGATAATGTAATTATATCCTCAAATAATTCCTCCGGATAACCTGGTCTTACCTTATCATAGTAACTAGCAGATTTATCAAATACTTCACCAGGAGGTATTTTTCTTGGGTTAACTGACAATAATTACACTATCCATAATATTTCTTTTACGATAATCAATTTCTAGTTCTCTCTTGAAATACTTCCTCGTTTACTAAAGTTAAATTTTAAAAACTTAAAATTTATTAGGCTTTTGCTTCTAAGCAATTCGGAACCATTTTCTTAGGAATTCTTATGAGGGCATACTAGGTAAAGTGAGCAGGTGAATTAATGGTATTAAAAGTCCCCTTGGCTGATACAAAATTCTATGTCTCTAGACTATGTTTTGGTACCGAGCCCTTCACTTTCAAGAAGGGGCCAGAAGGAGCCAGGACCCAAGGAGACATCGAGCCTAAGGAAGGAGGAAGAAGATTAAAGCAGGCTTTTGAGCTGGGAGTTAACTTCTGGGATACAAGCGACGATTATGGAACTCATCCCCACGTTGCCGAGGGATTAAAAATTGTACCAAGGAAAGAAGTCGCCATAGCAGACAAAACAAATGCACTATCATACGAGGAGGGCTGGAAGGCTCTAGATTTAGCTAGGGAGGACTTGGGCACTGATTATATTGATGTAATGTTTTTTCACATTGTTCCACCTGTTGGATCCAACAGAAAAGATAGTCAGGGCAATCCTTACTATTCAGGTACCTTGGAGGAAAGAAAAGGGGCTCTCAAAGCATTTCTAGAAGCAAAAGAAAGTGGAATAATTAAAGCAACAGCTCTATCCACCCACAACACCAGGGTACTCCGACAGGTTGAACATGAGCCTTATATTGATGTTGTTTGCACGACCTTAAATAAAGTTCATGGGTTTATTGATGATGGATCACTCGAAGAGCACATCGATGCCATAAAAAGAGTAAAAAAATCTGGGAAATTCGTCTATGTAATAAAGATACTCAATGCAGGGAGACTTAGGGATAATGCCGAGGAAGCCATAAGATACGCGTATCAATTTCACGATTTCGTTGATGCATGGAATATCGGTATGTATGATGCTCATGATGTAATGAAAAATCTTTCACTCATGGAACAAGTCATAAATTAATCCCTAACAAAATTTTTTCAAAAAATATCTCCTAGAAAAGTTTGCGTCTATTTCCAGCTTACTTATATGAAGGTTTCATAATCTCATCTTTTGCTTTATGAGCAAGCTAATGAAGTACTTAGCCCTTGAGGGTAACATTCGAGTGCTGGCGTTCCAGACTTTGCTTAGTC
>CAZLHX010000133.1:0-6773 GCA_964559475.1 uncultured Candidatus Bathyarchaeia archaeon
GTCTAGAGGTACGAGAAGGAGTTCTCAGTATGCCTTAGCCTTCGTAGTGCTGGTTATGGTTATCCTGTGGAGCCCTGACTTGGTTGCATATTATGTACAGGGTGAGATTCCGTCAGTGATAAGCCAAGATGGGTTCCACACTCTAGTCCTCCCGTTTCAAGATTTCAGTATCATTCTTCCTCTTGCCTTGATAACTCTCTGGCTTATACGTAGGGATGTGGAATGGGGTTATATCTTGACTCCTGTTGTCCTCGTAAAGGTGTTCAGTATAGCGGTAGCCGTGATAGGAATGATCATAACCATGTCCTTCTACGGGGCACCTGCAAGCCTGCCTCAAATAATAATATTCTCAGCAGCAAGCCTAGTTGTAGGGGCATACATGAGGAGCTACTTCAAAAACATCCAGATCAATAGGCTTCATAAAGACTAAAAATTAGAGCTAAGCCTTCTCTTTTTCTGTTAATGTACTTATGTGATGATTTTAATTACAATCTATAAAAATGGAATCTGATCTAAAGAAAACTCTCGGACTCTTAGGGTTGACCGCCTCAGGTGTAGGTCTCATACTGGGGGCAGGTATCTATGCGATAATGGGAGAAGCAGCTGGACTGGCGGGGCCTCAACTTTGGCTGTCTTTCCTGATAGGTGCGTTGATAAGCAGTTTTACCGGTCTGACTTATGCTGAGTTATCTACTTCGATACCGAAGGCAGCGGCAGAGTATTCATACTTTCAAGAAGCTTTCCAGAACAATCTGGGGTCCTTCTTGGTGGGCTGGACGATAATAGTTACAGAGTCGGTAGCCTCTGCAACCGTTGCAATTTCATTCAGTGGCTACTTTAGGGGATTTCTAAATCTTCCCGTAACTCCTGTTGCTATTATCTTAATCCTGGTTCTCTCAATGATTAATTACTATGGGATTGAGGTGAGTAGCAGGGTAAACATTCTATTCACCTTAATCGAGGCAGGGGGGCTGATATTTATCATATATCTTGGATTACCCTATCTAGGCAGTGTAGATTATTTGTAAACGCCTACAGGGGTTTCAGGTATAATAAAGGGTACAGCCTTGATCTTTTTCGCTTATATTGGTTTTGAGGATATTGCCAATCTAGCTGAGGAGACTAGTGAACCCGAGAGGGACGTACCCAGAGCATTCATATTATCAATAGTTGTAACAGCGATTCTCTACGTTCTTGTAGCGTTGTCAGCTGTGAGCCTCCTTGATTGGAGGGAATTAAGTACGTCTTCCTCACCTCTCGCAGATGCAGCAGCACAGTCTTTGGGTGGTAATGCCTTTCTATTATTATCTGTAATTGCCTTATTTGCCACAGCTAATACTGTATTGTTACTTCTGATAGTCTGCTCTAGAACCATCTTTGGGATGGCCAGAGAAGGAAGACTGCCAAGACCACTATCAAGAGTCTCTAAAAAGGGCAGCCCCACGTTGGCAATAGCATTGAGTTTTCTCCTGGCGTCTCTTTTTGTCCTTGTGGAAAATCTTGGCCTTGTAGCTGAGATTACTAATCTAGGAACCTTTATCACATTTATCTCAGTGAACTTGTCCGCTATTTGGTTAAGGATCAAGATGCCAGACCTGGATCGGCCTTTCAAGACCCCATTACAGGTGGGTAAAGTACCCATAATACCCTTAGCTGGTTTGCTTTCCTCAGGTCTATTGATCACTCAGTTAAGTTATGAGTCAATAGTCTATGGCTCTATAGCTTTGTTAATAGGATTATTGTTCTACTGGTTTTGTAAAACTCCCTTAGCGAAAAGGATACAATGTAGTGTTGAGTAGAAATATATTTTTATATATATTTAAAAAATTAATGTGTGTAAATTACTTTAAAAAATATTGGGGTTACTTTGTAAATTCTTCCCATTTATCAGAAAGTTGACTAAGAGAGTTCTCAAGCCTTTCTTGGACCTCGTTGACCTTGTACTTAACTTCAATCTTTGTCTTCTCAGATTGCTTTTTAAGCTCCCTCTGAAGGTCTTCTCCTTGATGTTTCAAATCTTCGAACCTCTTTTCCATTTCAGAGGATACATTTTTTCCTTTTTCACTCATCTCTGATATAAGTTTCTTAGTTTTTTTCTCCCATTCTTCTATTTTCTCTTCAACATTTGTTGAAATTTTGACTCATATAATAATATGCACCGCTTAATATAAACAAAAAACTGAAAACATGTAACTCTTTGTTTATTAAAGGATTTTCTCGGCTTCTATTGTTAAGAGTATGGAATCTTCAATTAATTTTCTAAAAATTTCACCGTTCATTTGACGTGGATGTATTCTTAACCAGACTTTATCTGGTTGAAAATATATTTCTCTTAACCTGTAACTCGCTTGGTTTTCCATTATCGAAAAGATATATGATCTAATCTTATGATTATCTAGAATGATATTGGCTTTTTCCCTCTCTAGTGCATAAACCTTATTCTCACCAAGTACTTCATCATAATCCTCTATAATAGAGCAGTCGTTGCAGTCAAGGAGCGGTCTTTTTTCTCCAATTGCCAGCCTCGTACCAATATTAGCTTCAATGTAAATGTTTAATAATGCAGGTCTCAAGCCCGTTGAGGGAATGAAGTTGATCTCTACATTTTTGCCCCTTATCGTACCTTTATAAATTCGTCCAAAAATCATATAACTGTTTGATATAAAACCGAACTCTTTCATTGGGGAATCTAAGAAACCACTTATCTGAGATATAGATGAGGCGGTGTAGAAACCTAACCAGATTATGAAAACTATGCCTAAGATTCCTGTTAGTAAGGCTGCTGGCTGGTTATATCCCTTAAAAATTGAATTAGGAGATAGTTTTGTTAATGTACTATGAATTAATAAAGTTTGATTTTTTTTAATTAGTTCTTGCACCACAGTGCTGACACCTGCTAGCGCTCTGATCATTCAAGGTTCCACAGTAGGGGCATTTTATCTTTACAATCTCTTTGATTATGATTTTCTCCTTCATGGTAGTCGCTTCTACGGGTTCCTTGTAGATGTCCTCTTGTTCTATTTTGGGGGTTTCTTCTACTTCAACAGAATTCCTGGTATAGTTGATCAAGTTCACCCATTCATCCTTATCCACAAATAGATTCATGGTGAATCTGAAGCTCGATGGACCTATCTCGAAGGATCTGTCTATTCCTTTTGGTCCCAAGAGATATTTACGGCCTAATATTTCTCTAAAGATGGATCCTGACGCTTCGATATTTATTCCAAACCGCTTTTTCTCAACATTCATGATGTTGAGTAGAGGGATTTTTATGAATTCGATGTGAGCGTTTTTTTCGCCTTCGATTATTAATTCGAGGCCTCTGCTTACCCCATCCTGACCTACATGGAAAATCAGATTAGCGTTTGTTAAGTATAAAGTTCCATCAGATTGGTTTCCTATACCTTGGTCATATACTGATCCTTGTTTCTTAATGACTTGTTCTCTAGGTTCCAGCATTTCGTTAATGTTTCTCAAAGCCTTTCCCCTGTAGGATTAAATAAGCGAGCATGTACGCATTTAAGCTGTTTAAAACAATATTAAGGTCTTACTACGTCTCTACCCAAATCCGCAAATATTTTGTTTAAATAAAGGGGACATAATATCAGTAATACTATAATTTTTTATACATACCAAGGAAACAAGTTCTTAATCATCTAACTCAAGGTTGGGAAACGGGTAAGGCTGGTTGAAGGCATGTCACGCAAAAAAGAAAGAGACGAGCGAAGAAGGGAAGAGTATGTAGAGAGGAGAAAGAGAACTCCACCCCCAGGAAAAAGAACTCAAAGGAATAAAACCTATACTTCTAGAAGTCAAAGTAAATCCCCTAGTTTACATAAAGAACCCAAGAAAGAGGAACCTGATAAGACTCAACTTATACTATCACAGATATACTCAAGACTTCACAGAACAAAAAATGAGGCTGAAAGTATCACTGGCGAAATCCACAGAACAGGTAATCAGATAACAGAGCTTGAGGGTAGGATTGCTGATATTCGTTCTAAGAATTATGTTTACCTTCTAGGACTAGAACAAGAATATAATACTATATTTAAGAAATGGGAAGAACGCAGAAGTGATATCGAGAAAGAGGCATCTGTGAAAGTTGGTTCACTCATACAAAGGATTAACCAGCTTGATAACCAATTAACCCCTCAGTCAAACTATTCTGAACTGAAAAATTATGAATCAGAGTCCCAAAACCTTGAATCTTATCTCAACCAAGCCAGGTATCTTGTAAACGCACAGTTAAAGGAATTCAAAGAGGAAGAGAAGCGGATATCAGATAAATTGTTAGAAGCAGAGAACACCGTCAAAAATCTGGTATCATCAAGTATAGACTGGTTAGTCGGTGAGAACCCAGTCATCAGTGTCAGAGCACATGATCTTAATGATGATGATCATGGAGTTTTAACTTTAACAAATATGAGGATATTATTTGAAGAGGAAAAAGAGGTCGTCCTCGAGAGGGTTCTCTTCTTAGCTACAGGGAAGAAAAGGGTACGCGAGGTAAAACTAGACAAGCCCATTGGAGCGGTAGATCAAATAACTAAAGGTAAAGTGGGCTTCTTCAAAGGCTCAGGGGCATATATATCATTTAAGCCAAGTGTTAGGCTTGATGAGATAAAATTTGACCTCGGTAATAGGGATGTTGAAAGCCTCATAAACTATTTTACATCAATATCTTCAGGGCAGCTTGATAAGGAAACCGAAGAAACAAAGGTAGAAGAGGGGGATAAGATGATAAGATGCCCCTTCTGTAATGCCCCCTACAGCGAGGAGGTATATCGAGGTCAGACTACCTTAACATGCATGTACTGTGGAACGAGTTTCAAACCCTAATTATCTATAAATATGAGATAAACAGGTGAATTAACATGCCACTAATTGAAGCAGTCCAGTGGAGAGACGCTGCTCCAGACGAATTTGCCCGAAGGTTTCCCGAGGTATCACTACGCCTCGGGAGCCAGTTAACAGTAATGGAGAACCAGTGGGCGGTCTTCTTTAGAGACGGAAAAGCCCTTGACGTATTCGGACCTGGAAGGCACACCATAAGAAGCTACAACATACCTATTCTAATCGACCTGGTACAAAATCTAGGAATAGCTGGAGACATATTTGAGTGTGAAGTCATCTTTGTCAATAAAAGTCAGATAAGAAGCAACTTTGGAGGCAGAGCATACTCAGCCCCAAGCGGACAGATACAGTATCAAGCAGAAATCGGTTTCTACGGATACCTGATCCTAAAAGTCACTGATCCTAAGCTGTTCGTAATAGAGTTCTTCGGTAACCGTGAAGCCAGTGACTCCGAAGATGTCTCAAGATATATACGAGGATTCGCATTGGAGAGGGTCATAGATGCTTTTGGCGAGTACGATATAGTCAACCTAGTAAAAAACCTTGATGAGACAACGGACTCCATCTCAGATATTATTAATAAAGACGCAGGGAAAATCGGGCTCCAGGTAGTAGACTCTCTTTTTGAGGGCATAGATATCCCTGAGGAGGCCAGACGCTTCGCTTCATCAATGGGACAGGGAGCCATGAGCATGCAGTACACAAAAGAGACTGCAGAGGTTCTGCCAGATGGAGGAGGTGGTGCAGCAGGAGCAGGCTTAGGAGCAGGTATTGGTTTCTCCTTTGGACAGCAAATGATGAACCAGCCTATACAAGAGCCAAAAGCAGTAATTATTTGCCCGAGTTGTGGAGCACAGAACTCCCAGGGACAAAAATTCTGTGGCAACTGTGGAACCAACATGCAGGCAAGCAGGACCATAAAGTGCCCCAACTGTGGTGCTGATGTACCAAAGAATAACAAATTCTGCGGACAATGTGGAACTGCGATAATGGCTAAAACACATTGTCCCAACTGTGGGGCAGAAAATCCACCAGGAAACAAGTTTTGTAAAGAATGTGGAACCAAGCTATAGCTAAGTTCCATAATAAACATTTTTTCTAAAGAATGTAATAGAGAGATTGAAGTTTACTGCATATTATCAATATGTTCTAAGGAACTCTCATGTACTGACTCAGGACCTGCTATAATTAATACCCAGAATTTCCGGTAAGACCATAATTCCTTTAGTGATTCATTACTGATGTAAGCATTCTCACCTGTTTCTCGAGCACAGTGTTCTCCCCATTTCTTAGGCCAAGGATCATTAACGTAGATACCCGTAGCGTTGTACCCTGTTACTATAACGTAGTGTACAAAACTTGTTTTCTCGTCAAATTTTATGTTAATAATCGAGTAATACCTCTTGTTGATCGAATTTTTTAAGTTTTTCAGATCAGCATAGCAACCGACATTTACGATCTCAATATCTCGGTTTTCGAAGGGAATTTTCATATGGGTGTTCTGAGTTCCTAGTCCTTCTCTAAATAACAGTTCATCTTTTAATAGGAACTGACTGACAGATCTCCCCTGAACCATGTACAATATCATTCCGACGTAAGCTGGACCACAGAAAAGCGAATTCCTTTGAGGTAGATAAGTAACCTCAATACTTGAACTCTTATTTTGAAATTCCCCCTGTCTTCCTCTAACAATTATAAAACTGTACCAAACTGGAAAATTTACCGAATTTATGATCAGGAAAAACCTATCCAGTTTAACTTTTTCTTTTGTTTCATTCTTTCTCAGGTTTTCAGCCCGAGAAAACGAGTATGAGCACTCGCTGGAACCAAACTTAAGAACTGGAATTGATGTTAAGAAGTAAAGATCAATCATAATACCGGTCAGAACCATTCATGATGGATTAAATATCAAAAAT
>CAZLHX010000134.1:0-6770 GCA_964559475.1 uncultured Candidatus Bathyarchaeia archaeon
TGAAACCTAATATCAGAAGTTTCAAATCCTAAAAATAATATTTTCTAGTAATGTTAACAGAAGGTTAAAGGGGATACCATGGAGAACTATGAGAACAATCCTCTATGGCTCATGTTAGTCGAAACAGCTAAGAATTTACCATTATATAACGCTCATAAAGCTTATGTAAGAGATAGCATTCTCCTAGAGAATCCGGATGTTTCTGCTGAAGAGCTTAGTCATAGACTTAATATGCCCATCGGGGAAGCATTAGTAATTTTGTGGGAGTTAAATAAGAATCAAACAACATAACGATACGTGTCATATTTGCCAGCAGTCTCACTTTTCTGAGTAATTCTTATTACATCTCCAGGCTTTGCCCCAATAATAATTGATATGGGATCTGTGCTTTTTATCCAGGGAAACTGATAAGGTTCAGCGTGGTATTTTTCTACTAGTTCTTCTCTTTCTCTTTTGTCTACAATCTCGTGCATAGGAATTAGATTATGTTCGAAAACATCAAAAGTGGGAATTCTTGAAGGGATTAATTCTATTGACATTTCCGGAGCATTACTACGAGCTGAATAGGTGTATTTACCATCTGATACAATAATCCCTCCATCAACTTCAGCTTCTTGGATCTCATCCCTCAGTTCCCTGACATAAGCAATTCCTATAGTCGATATATCCAACAAAATATGCATAATGTACTTCTTATCATCTCTACTAAGTCTATAAGTTATCTTTGAATTTTCTTTCTTGACGGAATCAACTTGTAGGTTTCTATATTTAATAACTAGGGCAGCTCGTTTCTCCTCCAGCGTCTTTGCCTTATCCAGTTCAGCCATTTACCTCGCCTTTACTCTCTTAACAATTGGGGCTCTAACTTTACGGAAAATTCTGTAACCACAATATGGGCATCTAAAGCTGATATATCTTTGTAGATCACTATGGGGTACTTGGCGCCCACATCTGACACACTCATAGACTGGACCTTCTCGAGGCCTTGTCTCATTATTTGTATCGTTCTCTTCCTCGGAGGACATATATTAACGACCCAATGATAACATTAAGCCCCCTCTTTAAAAGTATCCTTTTTTTAATAAAAATAAATCAAGATTAATCCATTAACCTGCGTTTTTTAATTTATTTTTGGGTCTATTTGATTAAACGTCCATATACCATTCTATCAGATGCAATTTCATCCACTTCAACTGGAACTATTTTTTTTACGAGATTTGAATCGCCGTCAACTAAGACGACCGGTCCATGATTCATCGGATAAGCAACAAGGTAATTCTTATCACGGTCATATTGTTCAGCAATAACAACTTTTATTTTCTTGCCAAGAAGACTTTCTTTTTTATCTTCATTTACCTTTCTCGCTGCCTCATAGATTCTTTTACTCTGAGGATCAAGTGCTGATGGAGGACCTGAGGGACAATCCATGAAGGCAGACATAGGAAGGCTGTAAAATCTATATAAGATAATTCTACGTGCTCCCAATTCAGCGCTTTTGTTAATCATCTCTATGGTTGCGTCTACAGTTAATTCGGTTTGACCTGGTAGACCATGAATAAAGTACACATATGGCCGAAGCCCAGCATTACTAAGTAATTTGATTGCCTTCAAAGTCTCTGATGGTGTGTCAGGTCTACCAATTAATTTACTATGCTCAAAATCCCCCGTTTCAAACCCAATGCTAACTGGTGTATCATACAAATATTTCCCGATTATCCTTGCAGCTCTTGTCGTTACTAAAGCTGCTTTAACATTCTCGATCATAATCGATGCTCTCCCTTCAATAATTTTTGGGAGAGACGTCAATCCTCTAAGTAATTTCTCAATAAATTCATAATTGGGAGCAGGTTCTCTGGGATCTGTCAGAGGTTCAGGGTCAACAAGTAAATCTCTACCATAGTCTAGAAATCCAGGAGCGCTTAGTACTATTCTTGAAACTCCCAGTTTGAGCAACTCTTTAACTTCTTTAAATATTAAATATATAGGTCTGGTACGTGGAGGGCCATACAAACTAGGTACACTACAGTATCCACATCCAGGAGGGATTCCTTGGGGACAGTTATACCTTTTCCCAAGTTCTCCTTGGGTACATATCTCACAATATGTGCAATTTTCTCCAAATGGTCCGATTCTAGCTCTGTGAAAATTGCTGCACCCTCTCAGGGTTTCAACATATACCCTTGCTGCATAGAAGAGGGGGTAATCAGTGATACAGGTTGTGGATGGAGGAAAATTACTGAAAACATCTCTACTTTGAATAGGTCTAAATGGATTCACTTCTATCCTTTTTCCAACTCGATATGCTATACCTTTGATTGACTGAAGCTTCTTTGGGTTCGGCATTCTTCCCTTAGCTAATTCGGTATTAAGAAGTTCTGAGATAGTAGACTCTCCTTCTCCTGTAACAGAAATTTCTGCATTAGTCTTTGTCAATACCCTGACAGGCTCACTACCAACTGGCCCTCCTATTACTACAGGATTATTCTTTTCTTTTTTCCAAATCTTGGTAGCTTTCTGTAATGCGGGTAGATCATTTGTCATACCGCTTACTAATAGTAAATTGAAGCTCTCTAACTGTATTTTATGATTAAGAATAGCTTGTACGGGTACAATTTTTGGCTCAAGATCCAGTTTTTCTAGTACTCCTGCAATTGTCCGTGGACCGCTTCCTATGGCATCCCGGGTCGCTATTCTAGTCCCTTTTCCAGAGGCTAAACAATCCACTATAAGTATATTCACATTGAAAGACATAGTAGGGAATATGATAAACCTATAGGGAGGAAAACATATAGTGTTAAGGTAATTAGATGATTGAGTTGAATAGTATCATCAACCTAAGGATTTTTGGACCAGCCTTACTTAGTTTACTCATCACCTCTCTTACTGTACCTTATTTCAACCGTTACATGAAGGCTGCAGGTATCGTCGGTATCGATATTATGAAAAAGAATGGTAAAAAAATTCCTGATATGGGTGGTCCAGGTGTTATAACTGGTTTTCTGTTAGGAGTCTTTTTTTTCATAGCTATTGAGGGGTTTGTTTACTCAAGGCTGGAAGGTATTGTGTATATTCTCGCGGCTCTTAATACCATTCTAATAATTACACTCATAGGGATTTTTGACACACTAACTGCTTTAATACGGAGAAGGGAAGGAATAGGATTTTTCGAGAAGTATAAAAAAACCGGTATTCCGAGATGGTTATACTTTTTCATCCCTCTCCCTGCCGCTGTTCCATTATCAGCTGTAAATGCAGGAGTAAGTAAGATGAATTTCCCCCTTATAGGAGTTATAGAATTAGGGTTATGGTACCCCTTAATTTTGGTTCCCCTTGCTGTCCTGTGTTGTTCAAATGCTACCAATTTTCTCGCAGGTTTCAATGGGTTAGAAGCAGGAATGGGGTTTGTTATGTTAACCTCTATAGGGGTTTACGCCTTATCACAAAATCGAGTAAACGCGTCGATAATAAGTCTGTGTTTTGCCTTTAGTTTACTCGCTTTCCTCAGATATAATTGGTATCCAGCTAAAGTATTTCCAGGAGATCTAAATTATACAATAGGTGCAGTAGTTGCAAGTGTGACCATAATAGGTAACATGGAAAAATTTGTCATTTTGTGCTTTTTACCTTATATTATTGAAGCTTTTCTTAAGGCTGCTTCAAAGTTTGAAGCTGAAAGTTATGGAGTACTCCAAAAGAATGGGATCGTTAAACCAAGGAATAGCAAGATAAGAGGATTAACACATTTAGTTATGTTATCTGGAGACTTTAAAGAGTGGCAAGTAAGTCTAATTTTGATAATTTTTGAGTTACTAGTATGTTTGCTTGCGTTTGTGGTTATTCCGTATATTTGATATCGGGAAGTTTATTTATCTCCTGATGGGCTTTTGGTATATGACCTTTCAAGATCTTGAATCTAGGGAACGGATTATAGTTCTAGCATCAATTTCTTTAGTTGTTTTTGTATTTTTGTTAGGAGTTTATAATTATGTTAATCCAACTCAAAGAGTTTGGGAAGGTAAGGTCTGGAAAGTCGACTACTCAGACAACACAACAGTAATTTCGAGCTATGGAAATGGAAAAATCAGATTAAATGGAATATATGCGATCGAGGAAGAAGCGACATACAGGATTAATTACCGCTCTCGTACCAGAAATTTTGCTCAATTTGATATAGAGATTCAGAAAATCAGTTAGTCTAATTAATCTCCACTAATTATTGTTCATATGCTCCTGGATACTCATGTTCATTTAGCTAGTTTCAATAATATAGCAGAAATAATTGAAAATGCGAAAAAAAACCAGATTAATGCAATAATAGCTGTTGGAGGCAACTTGGAATCTAGTATCAAAACTTTAGAAATTGCTCAGCAATATCCCGGATATGTTTTTCCTGGGATTGGTTTGCATCCTTCTGAAATCTTGAAAGAAAAAATTCAGGAGAATCTAAGATTGATAAAGGAAAAATCCTCTGAAGCCGTCTGTATCGGAGAGATTGGATTAGATTATAGCTATTCTTTCGCCCAAAGGGAAGAAAATCGAGAACTGCAAAGAAAGTTTTTCAAAGAACTCTTAATAGTAGCACGAAATGTGGAGTTACCCGTATCTTTGCATAGCAGATCTGCTTACTCTGACTCGCTCCAATTACTGCTTAAATATGGTCCGGAAAGAGCGGTTTTCCACTGGTACGATGGTCCCATTGACTTACTCCAGGAAATACTGGATGAAGGATTCTATGTTAGTGCTACACCGGCTTTAGAGTATAGTAAAGAGCATAGGTTGGTCTTTGAAAATACGCCGTTAGACAGAATACTTGTTGAGACTGATTCACCTATCTATCTTAGGTCTCTTAAGCGGAGAAGTGAGCCATCAGATGTTCTATTGACTATTAAAGAATTAGCGCTGCTTAAGGGCCAAGACTTGGAAGAAACCATTAAAGTTACGGGAAATAATGCTTTGAAACTGTTTGATAAGATAAAGATTTAACTTTTTAATACATTAGCGTGTAAATTATTTTTCTTTGCCTTGGTCCGTCAAGCTCTATGAATAGAACTCTTTGCCAAGTTCCTAGAGTCATCTTTCCTTCAATAACTTGTATTTGAAGACCTGGTTTGATGAGAGTACTTAGTATATGTGCGTGGGCGTTTTTTTGGTGAAGATAGTTATAATCCGAAGGGGCTAGCTCATTAAATCGATTTAACATATCTCGCCAGAGGCTTGAGTCGTTTTCGTTGATTGTTACGCAAGCTGTTGTATGAGGTACCCACAGTGAAAGAATACCTGAATTAATTTCTAAGGAACTTATAACCTCGTCTGCTTGTGGCGTAATATCAATAATCTGCATTCTTTTTGTGGTGTTTAACTTTTTTTCTACTTTTTTTATATTCATTCTACTTTGAAATGGTTTTTATTATTTTTATTATTGATTGTTCCAAAAAGTTATTTAATATGCTACGATTTGGGTTGTTGATTTGAATGTATAAGAATTCTAGGAGATTTGTGTTTAGACCTTTTTCCTTGTTATATTTTGGGCTTTTGTTATTATTTTTATTGGTTATTTTTCCTTTTTTATTTCTTGCATTTAGAAATATTTACATTGAAGGTTTAGGGTTACCTCCGGAAACTTTTGGGATAATTCTTTTCTTAAGTTTGATGGGAAGTTATATAAACATCCCCTTATCCACCATTGAAACCAGGGTTCCAATATATGCTTATAAGAAAGTTAGAACCTTCTTTGTAACTTGGCGTGTCCCTACTGTTGAGATGGGAGTACGAAAAACATATATCACGATCAACCTTGGTGGGGGTATTGTTCCATTAATAATATCAGGTTATATTATTCTCTTCGCTATTCCTGACTGTACCAGTAATATCTTTCAGACTTATATTAAACTTTTATCTGTCTTAATAATCGTAGCAATTACTACCTACAGAAGTAGTAAAATCGTTAAAGGACTGGGAATTGCTACCCCCATGTTTGGACCCCCTTTAATGACTGCTCTTACTACTTTTGCTGTAGACGTCTTCAGCCCTGTCAGCTGTCCTGCTCATATCGCTTACGTGGGTGGAACTCTGGGAACATTAATTGGTGCAGATTTATTCAACTTACCCAAACTACCGGAACTGGGTGCACCTGTTGTAAGTATAGGTGGAGCAGGTACATTTGATGGGATTTATCTTACAGGCATAATTTCTGTATTATTGGTGTTACTCTTAGGGTAACCTCTATTACTGATATTTATCTAATGTTTGGATATGCGTAGAGTAAGCTTCGACGTGGCAGGAGACCCTGTTCCCAAGGCAAGACCCAGAGTTGTGAGAAAAGGAGGAAGAACCTGGAGTTATACCCCAAAAAGAGTTACAAAATGGGAAAACAAAGTAAGAGAAGAAGCTGAGAAATATTTCTCTGAGCCAATAGATGGTCCAGTTGCTTTGACTCTCGGCTTTTATCTAAGTCGTCCTAAGAGCAGAAAGAAGGAAAATTACGTTCCTGTAACCCCAGATCTAGATAATCTAGAAAAGGCAATTCTTGATGGTTTGAATGAAGTCGCTTATGAGGATGATAAATTAGTGGTGGTTAAGAGTTCTGCCAAGTTTTATGTTAGATATGGACAAAATCCCCATGTTAACATTACCGTAACCCCTATTGTGAATCAACTCAGAATAGATGAATTCTCAAGCAGCGATTAGTTTTTAGAGGAGTACTTATTTCTGTTAACGGCATGCAGGGGTAGCCAAGTGGACTACGGCGCCAGTCTTGAAAACTGGTTCCC
>CAZLHX010000135.1:0-1938 GCA_964559475.1 uncultured Candidatus Bathyarchaeia archaeon
TAATTGTTGTTTTATTAAATCTGTGTTGAAATAGTCTTTCCAGAGTCATATCTTCCCACTTTCAAGCTCAAGGATGTCAACAAATGGAACCTCAACTATTTTATTCGTAGCCTGCACTCCCCCTAGTTTTCCTTTATGCGTTCCAGACATAACATATTCAACGACTACCGTGTCACCCTGAGTTACAATTCTTTCAAAGTCTATTTTAGTATCTGGGAATACGTTGAAATCTCTCAAAGTTATTCTACGAAACCTTTCAACATCGAACTCTTTTGTCGATGCCCCCACATATTTGAAGTCATCTGTCAACAGGTCTGTTAGGAAGTCAAGGTCTTTACTAAGTAAAAAGTCATATGCCTTTAATACAACCTTCTTATTCTCAGTCAATCATCTAACCTCTTTAAAACCTTAGATTTCACCTAGCATTATGATTTCAGTGAGAGACATATATTATCTTACTGTAGAAGAAAGATACCCCAATACATGATTTTATTCTAATTTTGTAAATTCAGGCTCGTTATTAATGTGAGGGTAGGGGAAAAAACGGGATACTTCCACAAATGGGATGTATTCCCAAAACCCCTCCCTCACCTCTAAAGAAATAGTGTAAGATTAAATGGATTTTGTTTTATATTGTGGGTAATGGAAGATCTTATCATCATATAACATGTAGAAATTAACAGATTTAATTGAGGAATGATGTATGCATTGTATACGTCTATTATAAGGATAAATTAGTAAATATCTGGTATAAAGAAAATAGTAAATGGGTGCTTGTTAGCACAAAAGGAAACGTCCACCATGCAACAGCTGAACAGTTTCTTTCCCATCTATTACCAGCACTAAGGAAAGAAGAGTTTAAAGTCAAAGTAGAACTAAAATAAAAACCCAAACATAAGAAAGATAAAATAAGCCCGCTTTTCGTTAGAGTTCACTCCGAGCATATACGTTTGGTAGAGTTCTCGAACGACTAAGCTCAAAAGTAAGAAGAGATCTTGGAGTAGTTGCAGTTAACAAACTTTCAATATTAGTCACTCAATAATATAGATTGGGTTAGACCGCGCAGTTCTACCCTTAAAATCGGTAACCTGTACCCTGACGTAGGTTTCTCTAACTCTCCATGGGTAAGAGGCGTATGTAAGAGAATTATTTTCCGCGTAAAAATTCAGTAGATGGTTTTTATTCGACTTAAGTATCTTAGTTTAGATTACTAAAGGAAGATAATACCTTTCCAATAGTTTATCTGTTACTTTGTCACATATTACATGAAGTTACATGAGTAAGACGGTCCGCGTGGATGAAGAAACCTATCGCAAGTTATCCGAGTACGCTGGGGAACTCCAGTCTAAGCTTAAACGACCAGTAAGTATCAACGAGGCGATAAGATACATGACACAGGAAATTCCCGCAAATAACAGGATAAGCGATCTATCAGGGACATGGAAGACCACGGATGAGGAAGTTGAGGAGATAATGACTAACCTTAGACGAGGATGGAAGAAATGGAAACCCTCTTAGACACGGATATACTGGTAGATCTCCTCCGAGGTAATGAGGAAATTGCCCAAAACATAGATCTCCTGGAAGGTGAGGGCTCCCTACTTTCTACCTCCACACTTAATACTTTCGAGCTATATTATGGAGCTTACAAAATGAGAAACCAGAGTGAGAACATTCCGGCAACAAGAAGACTTCTGGACAGACTGATAATCCACGAACTGGACTTGGCAGCATCTGAGAAAGCAGGAGAGCTACAGGCCAATCTGGAAAAAGAGGGAACTCCACTGGAATTCAGAGATACTCTAATAGCGTCTATAGTATTGACTAAAGATATATCACTGTACACTAGAAATACAAGATATTTCCGAAGAATCCCAGAACTTGAATTAAGAACGTTTAAAGCATCTACAAACAAATAAGTTAGAAATATTATTCTCT
>CAZLHX010000135.1:2038-4614 GCA_964559475.1 uncultured Candidatus Bathyarchaeia archaeon
AAGCTCTATAAAGAAACAAGTGCTAATTATTTTGTACTAAATATACGAAAAGACCAACACGAAGAGACATAAACAATTTCAGTAAAACCACAGGAAATATTATAATTCAATATTATAGATCGGATTTAACCACGCAGTTCTACCCCTAAAATCAGTAACCTGCACCCTAACGTAGGTTTCTCCTACTCTTCCTGGGTAAGAGGCGCAGGTAAGAGGATTATTTTCCGCGTAAAACTTCATTCCTAGGGAAGGGGTGGAGACAAAAGAGATAGTCTTGACTGGCGAGCATTCAACATGGATTACGCCTTTTTCATCCACTCTTATGTTTAATAGCTCTGGCCCATTACTGGAGTAGAATAAACCTTTCCTAATACTATTCATTATATCTTTTTCAGTCAGGGCTTTAGCTTTTACATTAATCCAGGCACCGCATGCATCAAGGGGAACCCCTTTTCTATTGGAGCCATGGTGGTCATCTGTGGCATATAGTTGAGGACGTCTACCAGCGGCTATCAGGCCGTCTATATGTGCAGAAGATAAGCCTGTATCCCTTTCATATTCGCAGCTTGTGTTGTATATCTCAACACCATGATACCTGTCTATTTTCATCATATCATAGTGGTTTAGACCTGACCAGTATGGATGAGCTAGAACTGATATTCCACCAATATTATTAATGTAGTCAATTACTTCCTGAGGGTCAAGTTCCTTATCAAAGTCATCAAAGGGGAGAGTCTTATCTACACCCAAGGCTACAATATGGTAGTTGGTATCTGCCTGCGATCTACCTATACATATCTCCTCCCCAGGTATGAGCAGAAAATCCGGTTCATTGATACCTCTAATATCTATAACTAGGCTGTGATCTGTTACCGATAGAAAGTCATACCCACCATCTTTGTATAACTCAACCAGTTGTTCAAGTGATCTGGTTCCATCTGAGAAGGTAGAATGGGTATGAATATTCCCTTTAAACCAGTGACCATCAAATTCGAAAGGATTAATAAATTCACGTCTCAAGGCGATCATAATAAACTGTATCTCATGGATTTTAGTTTTCTTAAAAAACCGATTTCAGTAAAAAAGCTCAGGACTCATTATAATGATTAGATTACAAAGAAGTTTAAGATTAAGAGTTCCACTGTTAGCTTAATATATTGTAATCTCTCATGACCCTTACCTTTTTGTCGATGATCTTATCATCTTTTCACCTTTAACTGATGATGAGTGTATTAGAGTGGGAGAAGAATATTGTCTTAGACCAATTGGTTATGTTGAAAAAGCTGGTGAAGTATCAGAGATTTGTATTTTTTCTGAGTATCATAAGGGATTAACCGCTGTTGAAGATTATGATAAGTTGATGATCTTATTTTGGTTGCATCTTAGGGATAATCCCAAAGATAGATCAAAGCTTATGACGGGTAGACGAACCCGTATTGAGGGTATAACTAAACACTTGGAGCCTCCTCTGAATCAATAGAGAATAGCGAATATGTAATGATTGGTTCTAGCAATTATATCCGGGGAAAGAATTTCAAAGCTCTACAAAGAGACCGGCGCTAATTATTTTGTATTAAATATAAGAAATGACCAAAACGAAGAATACGCCAGATCAATAATCAAACCATTAACAAAAAGAAACTAATCCCTAGTTTTATCCTATAACACCTATTCACTAAAGGGTGAACTACTCTCCATTCGTCTCTTTCTCTATCAAATGTTCTAATTTCTCCACCTAGCTGAGGTCTAAAAAATTTTGAACAAACCTCTAGATCCTAATCAAATAATCTCTGAAAATACAAACAAGTCGCACGTATGCAGAAAACAGACTTTACCCACATAACATACATCTTACATTTCTTAAGATAAATACATGAAAATTTTTTTGAACTTGTAAGGATATTTGTGTATAACCAATTATGAAATCTAAACTCGTTAAAGAAACCTTCCTTCTGAAACTGGCGCCAGATCTGGAACGTGAACTACCGATCGTTAATCTGTCTGGAACGGACAAACGCATCGCCTCATTTGTAATGCTGGGTGACGTTGAGCTAAACGCCAAGTGCGCTAAACTCCTAGTGGATAAGATGAAGTCCAGGGATCTCCTGGAAAAGTTCGATATACTGGTCGCCATTGAGGCCAAGGGTATTGCCTTGGCTCACGAGTGCGCCCATCTGCTGAACCTCCCATACTACGTGGTGATTCGTAAGAGCTTGAAAAAGTACATGGTCAGCCCGATTACTGTGCCTGTCGAAAGCATCACGAGTTTCGGAGAACAAACCCTAGTACTCAACGGGCTAGATGCTGAAAAAATTGAAGGCAAGCGCGTATGCATCACAGAGGACGTCATCGCTACAGGAGGATCAGTCCGTGCAGCGTGTAAACTCATTGAAAAAGCCGGAGGGGAGGTGACTGTTATCGCAACTGTGCTTTTGAAAGGAGAGTTCGAAGACCCGAGGCTTTTATACTATCACAAACCACCCATTTGATTTTACATGTGAAATTCATAATCAAGTCTACTTAATCTAAACTATAAATAAAAAAGTAAACTGGTTATTTGTAATTTCTTGTGCTCT
>CAZLHX010000135.1:4714-6742 GCA_964559475.1 uncultured Candidatus Bathyarchaeia archaeon
TGCATGTGTACTATCTTGGCTAGTGATAGAAATGAAGAAACTGATTGGCGTTTTTGCGATCGTTGCAATATTGAGTATAGCAGTAAATTGCGTAAGCGCAGCATCTGAAAACGCAGTTAATCCAGGACCGGCACCCAATTCAGGTGATGGTGTTTCAGATGGTAGCGGATTCGAATCAGAACCTCCTTTTGGTTCGGCAAATGGTTCTGGTCCAGCACCTAATTCTGGTGATGGTATTCCAGATGGTAGTGGATTTTAACAAACCGAGAAATCAAGTGCCTATATTTCTTTTCCTCTTTTTTCACTCTTTAGATATGCATTTTAAGTTCCTTTCTGAAATCATAACCACCATACACATCAATAAATGATATCCATAATCGATGATTTTATCCTCACATCGCCCTAACTTTAAGTGATGATTTATGAAGGTAGCTCTTGTTTATTGGTCTAAAACAGGTAACACTGAGAAGGTAGCCAATGCCATAAGACGAGGATTAATCAAAGAAGTTGACTTGTCATTTTGGAGGACTGATGAAGCAGAGGAACATAGCTTTCTAGATTATAACTTATACTGCATAGGGTTTCCCTCATATAATTGGCACCCACCTGAACCTGTTACGAAGTATCTCAAAGAACATCATCGAAAAAATGTGAAAGCCGGTATCGTAAAGCCAAGCTCACCAAGGATTCAAGGTAAAAACGCTTTGATATTTTGTACCTACTCTGGCCCTCATACAGGATTGGATGAGGCAATACCTGCTGTGAAGTATGCTGGGCAGTTCTTTGAGCATATTGGAGTATCGGTTATCGCTGAATGGTGTGTTCTGAGTGAGTTCATTGGTAATGAGAAAGCAAGTACTCAAGGTAGAATGGGCGACATAAGGGGAAAACCCACAGAAGAAGAGCTAGCAAAGATCACTGAGGATACCATCAAATTAGTTCAATCATTAAAGAATCGATGATTAGCACCACTTTTACACCTATGAATTTTCTAGTTACTGGTTGATGAATGTATATTTCCATCGAACCTCCCAATTTTTTAATCGATGTTTTTATCCTTATCTTATTATATTAATAGTATATGGTCGATTTATCAGATATTATTGGAGACAATAAAATAGAAAAGGTATTGACGGGGTTTAAGTTTACTGAGGGACCAGTCTGGGTTCCTGAAGGATTCTTACTATTTTCTGACATCCCTGCAGACACTATCTACAAATATGAACCAGAGTTAGAGACAGAAATATTTCTCAAGCCCAGTGGACACAGCAACGGGCTTACCCTCGATAAACTGGGAAGACTGGTAAAATGTGAACATGATAGACGAGTAACACGTTTAGAAAAAGATGGAACACTAAATGTGTTAGCTGAGTATTATATGGGCAAGCGTCTCAATAGTCCCAACGATTTAGTTGTCAAAACAGATGAATCTATTTACTTCACTGATCCATCCTTTGGTTTACCCAATAGGGTTGAGGGAAAGGAGCTTGACTTCTGCGGGGTTTACCGGATAGAAACAAACGGTAAAATTACTCTGCTGGATAACAGTCTTGCTCTACCTAACGGGTTAGCGTTTTCTCCTGATGAGAGTGTCCTGTATGTTGATGACTCCAGTAACGGGCATGTTTATGTATTCGAAGTTTCAGAAGATGGTTTACTAAGTGATAAACGGTTATTCGCTGATGTCGGAGGAGATGAGGGCAGAGGTGGTGATGGGTTGAAGGTTGATGTGGAAGGTAACGTGTTTGTTACTGGCCCTGAAGGGGTTAACGTTTTTAGCCCTGATGGTTTAAGGATTGGCGTAATTGAGTGCCCTGAGAAGCCATCTAATTTAGCCTGGGGAGACGGTGATCACATGACTTTGTATATTACCGCAAGAACTAGTGTCTACAAAATCAGAGTACTAACAGGTGGATCCAGTTTAATCCCTGACTTCGAACCATCTCCAGTTTTCTAGCTATCAAACTAATACAAAACTATTTTCTCACTTCAATATAATTAGGTTTTACGTCCGCTGTCATTAATTAC
>CAZLHX010000136.1:0-6666 GCA_964559475.1 uncultured Candidatus Bathyarchaeia archaeon
AAAGATCTAGGCTCAAGGCTTATTCCTCAATACTCTGGATGGCTTTTTCTATATTTGGTTTTATACTAGCTACAAATTTTTGATATTTATTCTTATTTTCTGTCCTAAAAATGGTCTCAATTACATATCCGTCGTTTCTCGAAAAGTCAGGACTGAACCGGATATCAAACCACTCGACCTGATTAGGATAATCTGATTTTAATCCTAAGCGAGCATATATTGGCTTAAGATTTATGCCAAAAATCTCTGATAGTTTCTCATCCATTGGACTGCTAAATTTGGCATTTATTAACTCTGTTGGATTAGAATTGGTCTTATACTCATGATGGGACTGGAATTCGAACCACTTCACTTTCTCATATAAATCGATATTGTAAGAGTCCAAGATCGTTGCTAAGAACTCGCTTAATTCATCACCAGTTTGTTCTATTGATTCCCCAACCATCTGAATGGATTTATCACTAGAATTTAAAACGCACACAGTTTTCCCCTTTCTAGCAATCTGACCTGAACCAGAGAACCTCCCATATGGTATTGGGGAAGGAATCGAGGCAGAAATGTCAAAACCCATTTTTTCTAAAGAGTACAATATCTCATGAAAGGTCAAAGGAAAGAGGATGTAATCTAAAGCTATCATCTGTCTTATGTGCATCGATTTAAGTGGCATATATAGATTAAAAGAAAACTTACTTAAAATCTTTCATGAGTTTGCTCAGGACTTATCCATTTTTCATCAGTTCTTGATATACCAAGTATATTTAAAACCCGAAGAAAAATACAGGAAAATGATGGGCCAGTAATTGAAAAAAGTAAGATCGAAATCTCTCATATGTTTCATAAATTAAGGCATTGAGGTATACTGAAATACTGTGATGGATTCAACCCGTCCTTTTTACAGAACATCTGCATGCTTCTTTCCGCGAAATAACCAGTAGCAGGTTATTTCGCAAAATAGAGATACCACAATCTATTAGTGGTCCAATTGAGCATGGATGCATTTTTTGGTAAGACTTTTGTGACTACCGCAGTCATATCCTTTTTTCACGATTAATAGAAACTTGAAAGATATACTGAAGATCCCTTGATGTAACATGTAAATTTAAGGGCATCTTACCTAGCTCCTCTTCTTGTAAATTTCAACATGGATTCAGCGCGTCGTAATGCTGAGCCAAACTTCGTCCTAACGGAATAGTAACCTCTTCCTCTCTTTTCAGCACTTTTCTTCCTAAGCACAACTAAGAGAAGCCTTAGATCCTCCCTCAGGACTGGAGTGTTGTTCCTTATACTCGTGAACAGGTTCATCAACTGCTGATCCGTTTCCCCGGTCTCCAGCCATCTTACCAGCATCTCCCTCAACCTGGCTAATAGCTGAGAGGAGAATAAACAATAAGAACCGGCTCTTATTCCTGATAGCTGGCACTATTGTTTTTGGTTTTATATATAGTCACCTGAGTCCATTGAACCCAAACCCCATGTCCATGGTCATAAACCTTTTACTCAACAGCAGGGGACTGCCTGTTCCAGTGCCACTACAGCTCTCATTAATCATGCTTTTACTCATGCTGTTGCTGGTAATTGCGTCAAATCGAAGTATATGTGGTTGGGGGTGCCAACTAGGACTATTACAAGATGCGTTACACAGGATGCCCTCAAGGAAATTTAATGTCCCAAAGCAAACAACCTTCTGGACTAGGTTAATGTTCTTCATAGTCATTATTGTACTTCTTTTTCTCAATGATATGAATATTCTAGGTTTCTTGGACCCATTTTCCGTTTTTCAGCTGAATCTTACAGTGATAAACGGGTTAGTGGTTCTGGGTGTTGCATTGGGAAGTGTTTTCTTTTACCGTCCATGGTGCAGGTTCTTGTGTCCTTTTGGTCTGCTTGGGCTTGTCGCTGAACAGGTCAGTTTCCTTCGTCCTAGGATCGATGAGGGAAAATGTGTTAACTGTATGCTGTGTGTTGAAGCATGTCCCACAGGTGCTATGAAGGATTTCTATGAGAAAAACCAGTTCCATAATGATTGTTACGCCTGCGGTGCTTTTATTGAAGCCTGCAAGGTTGAAGCAATAAAATGGTCCAGGAAAAATGTGCAATTAGAAGGGATCTGAATTTTAGAAACCCTTAAATTTACATGATAAACCCTTCATATGAAGAATGCTTCATGAGGGGATGGTGTGAAAAAAGGACTAACAGACCTATGCTACGGATTCTTCTCAACACTAGCAAACCCAACAAGACTAGCAATCATAGAACATCTATACAAACGACCAATGAGCGTCACAGAACTAGTAGAAGCACTAGAACAAGAGCAGAGCATGATAAGCCATAACCTACGACCTTTAGCTAGATGTAAGTTAGTAAAACGTAAACGAGAAGGAAAAAACAACATGTACCATCTTAACTATGAGACAATTAAACCCATCCTGGCGGCAGTGGAAAATCACGCAGAAAAATACTGTAAAGGAGGAGAGAACTGTCCCCTCAAAAAAGGAGCAATTTAATGGAGAAATAATGATGTTTTGTTATCAATGTGAGCAAACAGCCGGCGGAACCGGCTGTACCAGATTCGGAGTCTGTGGAAAGAGTCCCGAAGTGGCTGCTCTCCAAGACCTATTGATATACACTCTAAAAGGTTTATCATATGTCGTTGTCGAAGGGAGACGCCACGGAGTATTAGACACAAGCAGCTTCAACCCCTTAGTGACTGAAGCAACCTTCAGCACCCTAACAAACGTAAACTTCGACAAAGAAAGGTTCCCACCTCTAATTAAGAAGGCAGTGGAGTACCGCGAAGAGTTAAAGAAAAAGATCAAGGAAACGGGAGGACCAGAGTCCTATAAGAACAGGGCCGCTGGATTTCTCCCAGTTGACGGCATTGAGGAGATGGTGAAACAGGGAGCAAAGGTGGGTGTAACGTCTGATCCGCATCGTGACCCTGATGTGCACAGCCTACAGCAAACCCTCATCTACGGGTTGAAAGGCGTTGCAGCCTACGCAGACCACGCAGCGATCCTCGGAGAAGAAGACCAGAAGGTCTACGACTTCATCTACGATGGCTTTGTTGCTTCAATGAACCCGGACGCCACCTTGGAGGAGATGCTGGAAATGGTCCTCAAATGCGGTGAGATCAACCTTAGAGCCATGGAGCTACTGGACGCAGCTAACACAGGGCACTATGGGGACCCAGTGCCAACAAGCGTTCCCCTCGGAGCCAAGAAAGGTAAGGCGATTCTAGTATCTGGGCATGATCTCCGTGACTTAGAACTGCTATTGAAGCAGACCGATGGAAAGGGCATCAATGTCTATACCCATGGTGAGATGCTTCCCACACACGGGTACCCAGAACTCAAGAAATACAGTCATTTCTATGGACACTATGGTACTGCATGGCAGAACCAGGTACGAGAGTTCCAGCAGTTCCCCGGAGCTATACTGATGACCACTAACTGCATCCAGAAGCCAGCCGAGAAGTACAGGGCGAATATATTCACAACAGGTTTGGTGGGCTACGATGGAGTCCAGCATATCGCTGACAAGGATTTTACACCGGTAATCGAGAAAGCAATGGAGCTACCCGGATTCCCCGAGGACACTGATAAGGGATCAGTGATGGTTGGATTCGGTCACAACGCCGTGATGAATGTGGCTAGAGCAGTAATTGATGCCGTGAAGGCTGGCAAGATAAGGCACTTCTTCCTTGTTGGTGGCTGTGATGGAGCGAAGACTGGGCGAAACTACTACACAGAGTTCGTCGAGAAGACACCAGAGGACACCGTTATATTGACGCTTGCCTGTGGAAAGTTCAGGTTCTTCGATAAACGGCTTGGTGACATCGAGGGAATACCAAGACTACTGGACATCGGTCAGTGCAATGATGCTTATAGCGCTATTCAGATCGCTCAGGCTCTGGCAGAGGCATTTGATGTCGGCGTAAATGAGCTGCCCCTGAGCATGATATTAAGCTGGTATGAGCAGAAGGCAGTAGCAATACTATTGACGCTGCTATACATGGGCGTCAAGGACATCAGGCTTGGGCCAAGCCTACCCGCGTTCATAACTCCAAACGTGCTGAATGTACTGGTTGATAACTTCAACATTATGCCTATAACCACTGTCGAGGGAGATATGAAGGCAATACTGGGCTAAGCCCCATTTCATGTGGTGAATTTACATGGAGATAATAAGATTAGCTGATACCGAACTAGGTAGGAATCCACATGGGGTGGAGACCAAGAAGATCTATGATCACGAGAACGCCCTAGGCGTCCATATACTAATGAAGCCCGGTGAACGACTTAGGCGTCACATTACGCCAGTTGACGTCATGTTCTATGTACTTGAAGGCGAAGGAGTCGTTGAGATCGGTGACGAGAAAAAGACAGTCATACAGGATACGGCGATTCATAGCCCAGCCAAGATAGTGCACTGCTGGTATAACGAGTCCGATAAGCCTCTCAGGGTACTAGTTATTAAGACCCCACGCCCCAAGGATCCAACAGTACTCCTATAGGTGAATTATTTGAGTTTCCTAAAACGACCAGACGAGAATCATTGCCCCGGTATAGAGCCTTTCATTCGTCCTAGCGTGGATTATGTGGTCTGTGAGATCTGTGGAGGTCGTGTTGAGGTCTGGAGTGATGAGGATCAGGGTGAGTGTCTCGACTGTGGGGCGAAATGGGAGAAAAAAGAGGCTTTCCCAAGCTGTCTTGAGTACTGTGATTACGCTGATCGATGTAAGGGCATTATTATGTCTAAAAAAAGGACCTAATCTCATACACGCAATTTATGAGAAATCCAAAGTTATGGTCTAATGTAACATGTAAATTGTATTTCTTGTGGTATAAAAATTCATTTGATTGTTTTTTATGATTTTAAAGGGGCTATTATACCCTGTCTAAACTTTTACAATATTCACCAAAAATAATAATCCGTAAATACCTTAATTGATATAAGTAAACGATGCCTGAATTCTATATCCCTCAAATATCTGAAAACGTGTATTATGTAGGAGTCAAAGACAGAGAACGAAGACTATTCGATAGCCTCGTACCACTTCCCCAAGGAACAACCTACAACACATACCTTATAAAAGGTCAAAGGACGGCTCTAATAGATACAGTTAATCCTGGTTTCGAACATGAGCTTGAAAAAAGAATTAATGAAATTCTACCTCTCAAAAACATAGATTTCATAATCATGAACCATGCTGAACCAGACCACGCCGGTGCAATTCCATATCTCCTAGAAAAAACATCAGCAAAACTAGTTGCCACTAAAAGAGGAGCCGATGCAGCAAAAATTTACTTCCGCGTACCAGAAGAAAGAATCAAAATAGTTGGAGACAACGAAACCATCAATCTCGGATCAAAGACCTTGAGATTCATAGAAGCCCCCATGCTTCACTGGCCTGAAACCATGTTCACGTACCTAGAGGAAGACAAGATACTCTTCCCATGCGACTTCCTGGGCCTCCATACCGCCTACGGCTTTTACGACGACGAAGTACCTGAGTTAATCGAATACGCTCAAAGATATTTTGGCGAGATAATGATGCCTTACCGTGGAATGGGAAAACGTGGAATGGATAAAATCAGTAATCTTGAGGTATCCATAATAGCTCCAAGCCACGGACCCATCCACCGAAACCCAAAGCTCATAATAGATGCATATATGAGATGGACCAACGGTGAGACAAAGGAGAAAGCAATAGTTGTCTATGCGACCATGTGGGGATCAACTAAGAAAATGGTTCAACAGCTCGTTGAGACCCTCGAATCACAGGGTATCGAGACCCCTGTTTATGATCTTGCTTCCTCCGATGTCGGAGATATTGCCAAGGATCTCGTTGATTCAAGGGCAATAGTTCTGGGTACTCCAACTGTGTTAAATAAGATGCATCCGCTGGCGGTATATGCAGTTCATCTCATTAAGGTGCTTAATCCTCCCGCAAAATACGCAGCAGCATTAACTAGCTATGGTTGGGGTAAAGGCGCGTTAGGCCACGCAGCTGAACTTCTTGGACCTACTGGATTGGAGATTGTTGGAACCACGGAGATCAACGGCCCACCAAAAGATGAGGATTACGAAACAATTGTAAAGATTGGACTAAGGTTGGCTGAGAAGATCAAAGAGAAGGATTAGCTTTTCCCGTCCTAAGCCTTGATCAGCATCCTATACCTGGAATAGTCCTGAGGAGCTGGGCATCAGGATCATCCTTTGCTTGAGCCCTGAACTCTTTGTTTAGAACGAGAATCTCCTGATTAAACTGCTCCATTAGCCGGAGGTAACAATCCATCGGCTCCATTCCTAGCCCTCTGGGAAACTCTACTTTCTCCCACATTTAGAAAACATACAGCTCTGGTGGCTTTACTCCCTCGAATACTATGACATACCAGATCTTGACCTTGAACTTTTTTTACATCCAGGTATCT
The DNA here is from genome assembly GCA_964559475.1 of uncultured Candidatus Bathyarchaeia archaeon. Lineage (GTDB taxonomy): Archaea > Thermoproteota > Bathyarchaeia > TCS64 > TCS64 > RBG-16-57-9. Next base: position 6,435 of record CAZLHX010000136.1, read on the forward strand.
GAGGGTCATTAAAACTAAGCTTAACGAAAAGAATTTTAAGTAATCCCTTACGGAGTACAGTTTATGCTCATAACGATTATCATTAACGATTCTGCCTATGGACTTGAAAAACCCTGGAATGCACTAAGGCTTGCATCAACCTCCGTGTCTGAGGATGTTGAGATGAAGGTGGACCTTTTCTGTATGTGTTTAGCTCGTCTGTATTAAGGCATTATTTCGCTTTATTTCAACG
>CAZLHX010000137.1:0-6663 GCA_964559475.1 uncultured Candidatus Bathyarchaeia archaeon
AGGGGAGTCATCTTTATGGTTCCAGTGAATATTCCTCCACTCATCTCCTCTGAAGGTGCTTTGCCTGATCTAATGACTTTCATTCATGCTCGATCAGATTCTACATTTACCAAATATATGAGTTACCCATAACACTGTGCCATAACGCCAGGGTCTTCATGATGGTGCTTTTATGCGCCTACGGTTCATTTGCTATTATCATGGATTGCGATGTACTGGTAATAGGCGCAGGAATTCTTGGTTTAAGCTCCGCATACCATATCCAAAGGAGTAACCCGGATAAGAATGTACATGTAATTGATATGCTGGGCGGACCTGGTCAGGGTAACACTGCTAAGAGTGCTGGAGGATACAGGAACGTCCTGGCTTCCGAGAAGAACCGCTTACTGGCAGAGTCCACCATAGACTGGTTTCACCACCTACAGAATACACTAGAATATGATATCAAGCTAACCCAGATAGGCTACCTCTGGTTACTAAGCGAAAGTAAGCTGAAAGAACTGGAAGCTGTTTTCGATAAGATGAGCGGTCTTGGAACCGAGTTAAAGTTCTTCGATAAAGAGGAGCTGGGCGTAATGATACCTGATCTCGAGACAGATCTAAAAGGGGGTGATGTAATGGATCTTGAGCAGTACAGCACAGGGGTACTGGGAGTAAGATGCGGGACAGTGGATACAGATGCGTTATCCAAGAGCTACGAGTCCCTCTTCCTCAAGCATGGAGGAAAAATAAGCTACAACACAACAGCATCCCAGTTAACCCTTGAACCAGAGCAAGAAATGGGCATACCCGGCGAACCCTTCGTATGGCAGGACGTCAACGTGACCGGTGCAAAGACTGATAAAGGTGAGATCAAAGCAGAGACGACTTTGGTGGCCGCGGGGGTCTGGTCAGAGAGACTTCTAGACCCCATTGGATTCGACGCCTTGATGCGTCCAAAGAAAAGAGTCATGTTCGTATTCAAGGATCCAGCCCTCAAGGGCTTATTCGACGTCAAGGGGTTGAACCCCCATGATACTATTCCTCTAACCCACATACCCGGTATCCAAGTCTACCTCAAGCCGGACCTCTCCGAGGGGAGCATCTGGTTAGCCTGCGCTGACAGCTTCGGAAGAAAATATGGTCTCGAGGATGACCCCCAGCCTGAAAAAGCACTATATACCGATAACATCTACCACGCGCTGATAAGCTACTTCCCCTGTTTCAAGGACGTAAGGCCTGTTAACATGTGGGCCGGACAGCGTGCAGTGAACAGCTTCGACATGATGCCAGTAGTAGCACCGGCTCCTGGTATGATCTACGTCGGGGCTGCCACAGGTAATGGAGTACTGAAATCAGACTCTTTAGGGAGAATCACATCCGCACTTTACAGTGGCGAGGAGAAGGCTGAGCTATACGGTGGTCGAGTTTTCAAGGTCTCAGACATCGGAGTAGAGGAACGAAACATCGAAAAAGAATCCTTCAAAGTCTAGACTTGCATTCTATTCTAGTCTATTAATTTCTTGTTTAAAGAGGACGTGAATGAGGTCTGATTTGTTTTAAGGAATATTGTTATTGATTAATGGTTCAGAATTATTTTATCGCTTCTGGGGCTCATCTTATACGTATGTTCCAGAGCTTAGAAGACCTGCTCGAGAAACCGTTGCGAAAGCAGACAGCCTTACTTGCGCTAGTTCTTATTGTTGCTTCCACCCTGGGCGGTTACGCTTTTCTGGAGAAGAGCGCAAGGGCTCGACTAGAGGATGGATATCTTGAACTCCATGATCAGAGCACTGCCCTGAATACTTATTACCAAGAGCTTCAGGCAAGGTATAATGAATCCATGGAAGATTATGAGGAGCTGAACAGAGACTATACCAAGGTCCTGAAGGAGTATCAGGATCTCAAGAAGGAGTACTTTGACGTCATCAACCACAAGAAAAACCTGATACTTGAGGAGGGAAAGGAGATCACCTTAAAGGGGGGAGAGAACCTTTCGCTTAATTACAGTATACCGGCTTCAGGGTACATCGAGCTTGAGTACGAGTCCACAGAGGAGATCTACCTATGGATAGGAAGTACCATACAGGAAGAGGGTTACTACGCCAGGTATCCGGCTTTCCCTGATACAGCCTCATCAGCCAGCGTCAAGATACCGGTATCACCCGACCTTGTTATTTACCTGGGAAACCCAAATACAGGCGATTCTTTGGTTAATCTTAACATTACCCTCATCTACTAGAGATGAATCAGGGAAAACACAGTCAAATAGTAGACCCGCTCAAGAACCATAATTTCATCCTTATTGTATCAGTTTTACTCCAAGTCCTCTATTTCTTCTTTACTTCTGCCCAGGATGTCATCTATTTTCCTTCTCACTCCAAAGTCCTGATGGACGGGAACATATGAGAACAAGGTCTTCATTGATGGCGAGCTCTTGGAGGGGAAATTGTTATTTAATGCCAGATAGAAGCGAGTACAGGTGTGTTTGATGGCTAAGGCTAAAGTGGAGATAGTGGGCGATACCAAGAGGCCGAAAGATGCCGTCAAGAAGGCTGTAGCCCGAGCTATAGAGCGGAGGCTGAGCGAGGTTGAGAAGTCAATAACCCGGCTGAGGAGCAGTCTCAAAGATTTTGAAGCTGAGCATAACCTAAAAACTGAGAGGTTCTACGAGAAATACTTGGCTGGAGAGCTTGAGGAGAACATTGATTATATGGAGTGGAGAGCCTGCAAGGAGATACTAGACGACCTCATGGGTGAGAAGGCCCTCCTTGAGGAGATCTCTATCTGAGTATATCTAGATACCTTGATGGACTTTTACGGGAGATTAGCGAGCACCCTATTGTGAAGAAGGTTACCCTGAGGAGAAGGGAGGAGAGCTCGCAGAGGGGCTTCGTGAGAGCAGTAGCCCTCTTGATAGACGAATCGGAGCTACACATATTTGAGTACATCGACTACAAGCTGAGTAAGATCAGCTATGCCTATCATTTTCAGACGCAGGATGGGGAACTGATACTCCGCTACGACAATGAGCCCCACTACCCTGAGCTAACCACCTTTCCCCATCACAAACACATCTCAGATGCCTCGTCACCTGAGTCCTCGGAGCCAGTAATTGTGGAAGACGTCTTGGCAGAGGCAGCAGCGTACATTGCAAGTAAAGGTAGAAAATATGAACTATGAAGAAATGGGTATAGATACTACAACTCGATGGGATGGGGAACCTGGGATAAGTAGAAATTTAGGGCTGAAAAGGATAAAAAATTGAAAGGTTTGATTTAATCAGCGAAACACAGTCAAATAGTAGACCCGCTCAAGAACCATAATTTCATCCTTATTGTATCAGTTTTACTCCAAGTCCTCTATTTCTTCTTTACTTCTGCCCAGGATGTCATCTATTTTCCTTCTCACACCAAAGTCCTGGGGGACGAGAATGTATGATAACAGGCTTATCAGGATTGATACCGATGTGACTACGGTATAAGTTGTCCCCAAGCCACGAGTCTGGATATTGAAACCAATAATGGGACCGTATACTATGATAGCGGAGACCACAAACGAGGCTAGAAGTTTATCTATAAGCCACCTCGCCACTTTTGCCCGAGACATACGTCTTGAAGAACAAGCCTCAGAATATAAATCTAAACATATTACACTGAAATATCCTGGAATCCCACCTAAGGTACTGGAAAAAATGGAGCCCAGTCCGGGTCTTATTAGGATCCTATGAAGACTATGTCGAACCCGAAGTTATCATAAGATGGGCAATCCGCACTGGTCTCTAGGCTCAGAATTATCTCCAATCCTTGACCTGGCTCTATCACAGATCCATCATAGTTCCATGTGAGTGCCATGTAATCCGGTGCATCCGAGGGAGACCAGTTCTCGGTGGAGAGGCTCAGGGTTACACCGGTGTCCCCGTTGTTCTTCACGTAAACTGGGTGGTCTGCCTGTTGTCCTGCTTCTATTGTTCCCCATACGATCTCGGATAGTGGAGTTGTATACCCGCTGTCGCTGTAGACGTCTATCTCCACGACTGGCTCCGGTGGAGGCGGGGACGGCGCAGGCATGGGGCCTGGTGCCGGTTCACTCCTTATTACTATCCCAGAGGTGCCCACACGCTCAGTGGACTGGATTATACCCATAACCGAGAAGCCTCCGAGGGTCACCAGCGATAAAATAAGTATACCTATAATTGCCTTACTTGAACTCATATATGGTTTGACTGGAGAATAGCTCTTTAATGATTATGAAGAGATCTTAGAGGATAATATCATTTATCAATGATATATAACAGGCACAAATAAGACTTTGACTCTTTATAGTTTCATCTTTTGGATACCTATCATGTTTCCATAAAATCTTATTATAACGCTGCGATGGTAAAACCCAGCTATAGTGAAGCATATTGAGTAGTAAATTTAACAAAATGGGAATTCTAGGCGTAATTTCAGTGCTCACAGTGCTTACAGGGATGGCGGTTTCCGGAGTACTCCAGTCTTCAAGGACCATCACATCTACCGGTACAATAAAGGCCATCGGGGTTGAGGTTTACTGGAACTCCGACGGAACAGACCCGGTTTCATCGATAGATTGGGGCAACCCGGAACCAAATGAAACAGTTACAAAAACAGTATACGTTGAAAATACAGGTAACTCCGACATGACTCTGTCCCTAGTGGTAAGTAACTGGACACCAACAGGAGCTGAAACCTACTTAACGGTGAGCTGGGACAGAGAAGACCACCTCCTAGGCGCAGGAGATATGGCTACCGCGGTCATAACACTCACGGTCTCAGCAGACATAACGGGAATCGATACCTTCAGCTTCGACATGGTAATAGAAGGAACAGGTTAAACCCCAACCTTTTTTATCAAATTCATCACACAAGCAGCTGAAGCCATATTCCATTCAGCAGTTTATTATATTCACCGTTAGCTGAACACTACCCGTTCTTTTTCATCACCATATTATGGATATGTATTTACCGTCATCAATCATTATCTTCACCGATATCTAATATTTTATATTTCACCTCTCTTTTATTCAAGTGTTCTACCATGTCAGGGGGAAAAGAGGAGATCAAGGACGCCAAGAAGATCCGGAGAGAGCTAAAGGCATCATGGGCCAACCTCTGGGCAGAGAAACATGATGACAAGAAGAAAGCCGAGGGCCTCTCAACTGACAACTATAGAAACCTTGACGTGGACCGGGGACAGGTCCTCTACGCCACACGGGATTACAAGCCTCTCAACTTTAGGGAGATCTATGAGGAAGCGGTGGGAAAGAAGCTGGCAGATAAAGCTAACCCCCACCCGAGTACCGGGGGGTGGAGTAAATTCGCGAGGGAACACTTCTCAGGGAAAAAGCAGTCTAAGCCTAGACGGGAAGAACCTGAATTCCCCTTCGATGCGAGCCAGCATCAGAGAAAACACGGCAAAGGCTGGCTAAACCGGATGCGTATAGAGAAAAAGAAACGCGAATCCAGCGAATAACCCCAGATTCTTGAATATTTATACACAAATGATTTAAGTAATTCTGATTAAATACTTTCGATAATTTATGGATGATAGAGTTACAGGTTACTTGATTCTTATCGCGAGTATAGTAGGTATAGGCGTCTACTTCTGGCTGGTCTTCCTAGCCCCACAGGCGTGGGCTTGGCTTACCATACAGGCGTCGGCGATGGTCGCTGTGGGAGGTATACTCCTGATAGTTGCATGGATAGGGTACACCCTAGCAACCACCCCACCACCTGTCCCCCTGGAGGACATGGACCTCGATGACTTCGACATCGACGAGGAGTTCGACGAGGACTTCGACTTTGATGAGACTGAAGAAGAAACCGAAGAAGAGGAAGAAGAATAAAGAAATATTCGTATCTTAAAGGATAGTCTCAAAGATTTATTTACTCACAAATTAAAAACAAATTTTTTCTACTTGCTAAAAATATGATAGTGCATTTAATTAGCAAATCTATCAAATTCTTAGGCTACTTCTTCAAGTTTAACAGAGTAATAAACCTGTTTTCCTGTTTTCCTCCACGGCTCCCTTCCCATCTTTTCTGCGAACTTTAAGGACGGGGTGTTATCGGAGTCAACCCGGTACCAGAAATGATTAACCCCCATCTCACGAAGAACACCCATCTTCAAGGAGTTCAAATGACTGGCTATCCCTCGCCGGTGGTACTCTTTTTTCACCACAGCGCCTCCTTCAAAGCCCTTCGGACGGAAAAATAGGTCAAAAAACCATCTAGGGCTAAACTTCTCCGGTACAACATAATAGGAAACAGCTACAATCTTATCCCCGTCAAGGCACGCATAGCCCACCATGGGGTACCTAACCCTTAATCGCCCATTTTTCTCCTCATAACCCCGCCAATGCTCAAGCTCCTCATCCAAGCTATCAAGAAATCCTTGTAGCTTCTCATCAAAATCAGGAATATCCTTGAAATTCTTGAATTCCAGCCCATTTAATGAATCATGCATACAGATATTCACAAGACCTAGCCTACTTGATTCTAATAAGGATAAATGGTTTATCACACATGAATGCATTTAATAGGTAGTTATTGGTGAAACATCCCTTAAGTATAACACTGGCTGCTTGGTGAGAGAATTGGAAAAAGAATTTGTAATGATAAAACCAGACGGAGTGCAAAGGGGATTAATCGGGGAGATAAT
>CAZLHX010000138.1:0-6623 GCA_964559475.1 uncultured Candidatus Bathyarchaeia archaeon
AGATGAGGAAAAAATCGTTGAACTGCTAGACAAGGTCTTCGGTCAGTGGCCTCACATGGATATAGAGCTTTCACCCGTTGAGTTCTGGAAATGGAAGTACTTGGAAAATCCTGTTCACAGGAGCTTTATCTCTGTTGCAGTAGCTGGTGATGAGCTGGTTGCATGCCACCACAACAGTGTTGTTAAGCTCAAAATAATGAATGACATAGTTTATGGTGCTGCGGGCCAAGATCTAGCTGTTCATCCTGATTATAGAGGATTAGGCCTATCAGTAGATACAGGTAACTGCACCAGAGAGCTAAGGACTAAGGACGGGATAGATTTCTCGTTTTTCCTCACCAGGAACCCAATCCTAATAAACAGGTACAAGACCTCGAAAAAGCCGGATAATCTTAGGCCCAGGTTCCCCCTTGACTTTTTAAACTTAACATGGATACGAGATATTACCCTTCATCTTAGTCATATTCCCATGGAGAACCAGTCTATCATAAGACTTGGGGTAAGGAGCCTATCATTATGGAATAAAATGACACATAGCAAAGTAAGTAATACAGATCTCGAGCTCTCTGAGATTAAATCATTCAACAAGGAGATTGACGAGTTCCTAGACCCCATCATTGAGGACCATAACTTTATGGTGATAAGATCTGCTGAATATCTTAACTGGAAATATACTTCCCCTGGGTTAGGCGATTTCAGGAAGATCCTTGTAAGAGAGGGAGAAAGGATCATTGGATACATGATCCTGAGAGTAAACCATTACAACTCAGATTACCCCATAGGGTACGTCGTTGACTTGGTTGCGAGAGAAGGAAGAGAGGATGTGGTATCAGAGCTGATTAACAAAGCGCTGGTTTCTTTTGAAAAAGAGGATGTAAATATTGTAAACTTCCTTACAGTGAAAAACCACCCCAACATCAAGATCCTGAAGAGCTATGGATTCATCGATAGCAGGGTTATGATTAACCTGTATACTTCTCAGATAAGACCCCCAAGCTTAGAGAAATTAGCCGAGACAAAAGTACCACCAAGAACAACACTAGCTCAATGGGGCGATCACGATGTACTACCTGTCAGTCTGAGCCACCACGAGTAACATTAATTCCCCGTACAAGTTTTTATCAAACTTCCAGCATGTGTAATCAAGTACGTCAGGTTAGTACCATGGGTGAGACCTTCAAAGTACGATTATTTCAGAACGAAGACTTAGAGTCCTTGAAAAAATACTATAAAAGTTCCACCGGTGCACCTTTTGACGAGAAACTCTGGCAATGGACCTACCTGGAGAACAACGCACGCCACGACTATCCATTAGCTTTCATATGCACAGATGAAAAAGGAAGCTTCATTGGCTGCATCCATAGCACGCCTACTATTAAAAGGTACAAGGGAAAAGACTACTACTGCACCATCGGCTCAAACGCCTTTGTAAGAGAAGAATACAGGGGAAAAGGGGCTTACAATATGATGGCTGAATACCTCCTGAGTAAAGAGGAACTTCTTGGAAGTATGCGTTTCTCCTTCTATAATGAGATAACGAAAAACATGAGAGTCAACGCCCCCCTTCTCATGGAGACGTCAATAAGCATTAAGATAAATAACCCAGAAAAGGTATCCAGGAACTTTTTTAAGAACAGATTAAAGGCAGAGTCAGCCTCATTCCTGTATAAGGCATTTAAAAGAAGGGAGAATAAGAAAGAGAGCATCCAGGTCTCAATAGCCTCTCCTCAAGATTACTCCGAGTATTACAGACAATGGGCCAATGATAATAACTTCATCCATACCCCAAGAACAATGAACTACATTGAATGGAGGTTCATACGCTACCCCCGAGGAAAACCAACCTTTTACTCCCTCCATGACGATAAAAAACTAGTAGGTTACATTGTAACCTTTAGAGAAAAAACCTTCCAATCCCTTCCCTTAGATACACTGGTAATCTCAGACTACCTCGTAGAGGAAAATAACCCAGACCTGTTTGGTGAAGCCGTCTCAAGAATTATTAAACTCAACAAAGACTCAGATATTGTGTACTCTAGGCCCTTCTCTACGCCAGATTTCCAGAAAAAATTACGGGAACAGGGATTCCTGGATAGCATGTTCTTCCCACTGAGTCAACTAGTGAAACCAGGGGCTATGGGGCTAAGAATCTACGATCCACGGTGCAAAGACTTCATGAACAAGCCATGGTATTTAACAGAATCCGATTGCTTCTAACAAATAGGAGATATAAAAACCAGGCATTATTAATTTATAAGTGTCACCAGTCTGGTTAGAAAGGCAGTACATAGAAGAAAATGGTTTCTTCATTTGATCCCTAATGATTACACCTTTTATGCATGCAATAAAACAAGATCAATACAACAAGATCAAGACCCTCAACCCCATCCCCACCGTCGACCTCCTAGTCACCCACAAAGACAGACTCCTCCTGATGCTAAGAAACAACAAACCCGCCAAAGACCAGTGGTTCACCCCCGGAGGAAGAATCCTCAAAGACGAGCCACTCGAAGAAACCGTCAAACGCGTACTAAAAGAGGAAACAGGGCTACACCCCACCACCATCACCCAGATATCAACCATTAGCCACATATGGCCCCAAGCACACACCGTGACCACCATCTACAAGGTACAAGTAGGGACAGACGAGGTCAAGATGAACGAGGAACACCGTGACTATAAGTGGGTTAAGGAGCCACCAGGACGTCTTCACCCTTACGTAAAAGAGATGATCACATACGCCAAAGTACTCGACCAGTGAACCACCGGATACTGGCTTACGTTATTAGCCGTGGATCATTTTTCTGTGCGTAACTAGGTACGATGTTCAAATGGTTTTTTCTGCGCGCGGTGCCCCCGCTCCAAGGGTTATGGTACCATAATAATTCCCTAGACAAGCATCCGTCCACCAAACCGACGTTTATGGTACCATAATTCCTGTCGATGAACCCGGTCCAGTTTTTCACGCATGACCCTTACCCCATCCGCACGTCTTCAGAAGAGTGTGCTTTGCATCTAGGCGCGCGCAGGCGGATTTAATAATTGAGTGTTTGTAGGGTTTTTCACCTGTTTTTAGTGTTGTATTCACAGCCTCCTAGATGATGATCATTCTTGAAGCAATCCGTGTAATAGTTAAATATCGGGGAACTTAACGCCAAGATCCTTCAACTGCAGCCTTAAACATGGCATCCGCTAGCAACGGAGCCCAGATCATACACCTATCTCTAAGCGAAGAACGCTACACTCTGACGGAGCTCAGGTCTGCCAAGGCGGTAAGCGGCGATACAGACAGCGTAAGCCACACATAGCGCCAGTGAAACATGGATCTCAACGTTATCCAGGCCCTGCCACGTGAACCTGCCCAGGTTAAGCCTGCATTTGGCTCGGCCGAACAGGCCCTCATTAGGCGCCCTTAGCCGGTGATACACGGATCTAAGGTGCTCGGGGCCCTCCACGTCGATGCGGTCCTTCACGGACAGCACGTCAGGCGGGTTAACCCTGTTCTTAAGCCTCCTCCAGGGAATGATATGCTCTAGCTTACGGGACTCGAGGAGGCTGAATAACTCACCTGACTCGAACTGGCTATCACCGGCCACCAGCTCCACCTCTATGTCCTCGCCCAGTACCTTATCCAGCAATGGCTCCACCATCCGCTTCTCGTTCACGTTCAGCGATGCCTCCACGTGGCCCAGGGGGAAACCCTCTATGTCAGCCATCATGAGGCTCATGTAGCCCAGGTCAAAGGCCCCGCTCTTGCGTCGCCCCACACGTGCATCAGGGTCACCAAGCCCTCTTCTGGTATCATGGGGATCCCTGCTGCTCCAAGCCGGTATGTCCGTCCCGTCGATGCAGGCTGCCTGTACTAGGCCGGCGGCGGCCAGTGGCTGGTCCGTCCTGATCCTCATCGCCTCTTTTACCATGAAATAGTAAACCATCAAACACATTATATTACACCGGATAAAACATATACACGGACCCATTGAAAACAATCAAAGTCCGCGTACCCGAGGCGATAACAGAAAAAGACGTAAAACTAGCCACAGCTATAGAAGCCTTCAAGAAGAAAATAGTAAGCATAAACCGGGCAGCAGAAATCGCTGATATCCCCATACAGGAATTCCTCATAGAACTAAAACATAGAGGCATACCCGCATACCCTATCCCCGATGATGAAGCCCGGCGGGAACTGGAGATTTGACCCAAGCAGTACTGGACTCATCCGTCATCATAGCCCTCTCACACCTTAACCGTTTCCAAGCCTTAAACAAAGTTCTCACAGATATCATAATACCTCAAGCCGTCTATGACGAGATATGTGTCAAGGGTAAAGGTCTAACCGGATCCCGTGAGTTATACAACGCCTTGAAACAAAACAAAGTCACGGTAACTAAACCAGAAAACGTGGCGCTGGTAAAAGCATTACTGGACCCCCTCGGTAGAGGAGAGGCAGAAGCAATAGCCCTCGCATCAGCCATAAAACCGGACTACATAGTATTAGATGACCGCCTAGCCCGTAGAAAAGCCCAGAACATGGGGCTAAACGTGATAGGAACATTAAGGATTCTAAGATTAATGTACAAAAACAAAATCCTCTCCCTTGAAGATCTATTAGACTCATTAAATATCCTCAATACAATAGGTTTTCACGTCAGTGAACAAGTTCTACATGAATATAAAAAGAGCGTAGAAAAAACATAGTCACTTTATATCTACTTTAAAAGTTTCTTCCTGCTCGAAACACATAAGCAGAGTCGAAGCTGAATCATCCAGCGCTCGCTCGCCCATATGTAAACATAGAGCCCCACATCTGTTTAGGGGTTCTACCGCGGGGTTTTCTATTGCACCGATTCCAACCCCGATCTGGAACTCTGCCTGTAAAAGCTATCTAGTAGAAGAAGGAGTTTAAGCTAGCAGCCTCAAGATATCCTTATGCAATTAGACAAGGAAAAGGCTATCATACTTTCTATGAAATACATCGATGAGGGGTTCCTCTGTGTTGAGGCTGTCCTTAAAACCCTCGCGGATATGAAGGGTATTGAATCTGAATATATTCCCTCGATAGCCACTGGGTTAGGTGCGGGGGTGGCCCGTACCAGCCAGATCTGTGGAGCCGTCTCTGGGGCGATTCTTGGCCTTGGATTGTGGTTTGGTAGAAACAAACCGATTAGCTCTGAGACCCGGCCTTACTGGTATAGTCGCTATTTCATTGACCGGTGGCTTGAGACTCACCCGGATTCAACCTGTATTGGTCTTTTAGGTGTTGATATTGATACAGAGGAGGGTATAGATGAGTTCAACAAGAATGATTACTGGGTGAATAAATGTCAGGTTTATGTCCGTGATGCCGTTGGACTAGCTGTTGACATAATTAACTCGAACTCATGAGGCTACGCGATAGTTATATTTTTGTCCTGCTTAATTGTGAACAGGAGAACCTTGGAGAACACATACAGAGACCTCAGCATCGCCTCGCCAACGAGGTACCTCTAATCTGCGAGTCCATTGGAACAGACGTAAACGAAGTAAGACGATACGTCAACAGTATGCATGCAATCCATATATTAGAACAGATGACCGGTATACATTCAAGAAGAGATGAAATGAGCCCAGAGCACTTGTTTAAAATGATCATAAACTTGAATCCTTAGTTGAAAAGGACAATAAATAATACTTGCAAATCATTATCGGCTTAAAAAATGTTCTTGTGTTAATTCTTATCTTCTACTCTAACAATTTTGAAAAAAAAATAAAGATAATAGCTAAAATTGGAATTCCCATTTACTTAGGAAAGACTCATCAACGAATTCAAGTATAAAGTGAAAGCAGTTTAATTGACTAAATTATATTTATTACTATGAAGAGAGGAAGAGCTACAGCAGCCCTCGGCAAGGATCTAAGCACTAATCTAAAGAGTAAGCCTGGAGTGGAGGTCTGGTATGATCATGGTGACCCCGATAAAGAGCCAAATGTTCGTAAGATCCAGGGATACATGGGAGATGGTCCCTCGAACCTGAACAACCTCGCGGAGGTGGACATAATGATCACCGAAAACACAAGGCTAAGGTACCTAATTGAAGTGGAGGAGACCAGTTCCTCACCAAAAAGCCTCCTTGGAGAAGCAATTACTATATGCATGTGTGAAGGATTCACTGTAAAGAAGGAAGGTAAACATGACAAATATGCCCCCGACGAAGAAACCGAGCTTCTCATCGGTAGCTGGTTCAACCCGAAAGGCCGCGGGGCAAAGAAGATGGAGGCCTTCGCCGAGAGGTTCAAGAAGTTCAAAGGGCTCCCGGATACCGTTAAGATGGAGAACGTCTCATTCATCCACGCAGACTCATTAGAGAAACTCATAGATAAGATAAAGAAAAGAATAATATCTGAGCTATAACCTGTGGATCTATTTCATAATTCAATATCAAAAAAACCTATATGGTACGTAATTACGCTCTATATTTATGGGTCGGAAGAGCCTGGCAGATAAGATATTTGAGGGACACCGTGAGGAGGAGCCTGGTGAGGATACCTGGCTGGTTATCTATGACTTCCAGGGGGTAAAGCCAAGCAACAAGTTCTACGATAACATTACAGGATACAGGCCAAGGCAGAAGACGGGGCCCTGA
>CAZLHX010000139.1:0-6567 GCA_964559475.1 uncultured Candidatus Bathyarchaeia archaeon
TTAGCATAGAAATAGACCCAAATATTATTATGAATTTTAACCACGTATTAAGTGACTTTAATATCTAGGCAGGGTTCTGTGTTATTTAGTCAAGTGAAATTATTATTGCATGCCTGCATCAGTTTTTATAATAAGGGTAAAAGGGAATTATAACAAAGGGTAGACATAATTAATAACGGAAAGACAGATTCCTATAAATCCTACACCCTCTTACCCCAAACAATAGAAAAGTTACCTAATATATAACATTAATGACACAAATAAAACAAAAAACCCATTTATTTGTCATAAATAGTACTGAAATAACATATTTACATTTTCTATAAGAAAATTGAAAAATTCATCTTTTCCTAAAAAAAATAAAACGAATAATATACACCTGTCACTTTATACGTGTACATATTTATAAAAGAGTTTTAATGGCTACTGAATTTTTTCAGTTTCTTGTACCCGTTCCTTATGGTAACCTCAGTCACTCCTGAAGCTTCAGCGATAGCCTTTTGGGTAATATGATCCCCACACTCGCGACAAGCAAGATAAAGAGCAGCTGCTGCAAGCCCTCCAGGATGCATACCAATGGTAGCTTTGCTTCCTGGGCGGCCGAGAGTATCTTTACTGCTTTCCTCTGGGCATCTAGACTAGCCTCTACCTCTTGCCTATACGGGGTACCTGTTTTCTAGGATCCGGGTTAGGCATCTCCAGCCCAAGTTCATCATGCACCAACCGGTATCCACGAGCAAGGTCCTTGGGTGCGACAGAGCAGTTCTCAGATACCTCTACAAGGGTCCTAGGAGTGCTAGTCATACGGCATGCTGCATACAAGCACGCACCTGCGATAGCCTCTATGCTCCTGCCCCTGATCAGATCCCTCTCCAAGGCTTTACGGTACATCTGGTTAGCCTCTTATCTAACAACTGAGGATAAGTGAAGCCTAGATGAAAGCCTCCCGAGAACAGAGGACGCTTGGGCAGGTTCCTCCCTTTCCCATCACTGAACCTTGACCTGGTCTGCAACCTTCGAAGCCGGAGCATTAGGGTGCATATTTGATGGATGAATCTTATTCCCGCGGCCATCTCTGCCGATTTTCCCGAAGGTATTGACCTTGACTGGATCCAATGGTGTAGTAGCCCTAGCCCTGGACATGTACTGGTTCACATCGAAACTCCTCCGTTCAGGGCCATCATCCACTTCTGCATCATGAAGCACCAGTCCACATTTGGAGCAGAACCACTCACCTGATTCAGGGTCAAACAAGATGTCCGTACATTTACACTCAGGGCACTTCTTTGAAGATACATTATAACCACTCATCATATCATCCCCGGGAACTGGATCATTATTATGACGAATTCGCAAGAGAATGGTATCTCTTAAACCCTATTTACATGCATGTCAGATGCATAAAATATGAACGCAAGGGTTGGATAATAGATTTGAATATAAATTTAAAGATTTATCTTTCCAACTTTATATATGAATATAGTTTACCCAAAATTTGGGTAATGCATGCATCAACTGGTTCCTGTGGATAATTCTTCTATTCCTTAGATCCCCTTTATTGATATTATGCCTGTCTAGACTTTTCAGGTCATGGATTATCTCGTCAATGATTTTTGTCCTTTTTACCATGTTGATAGTCTACTATAATATCCAGTTAACGTGGTTTTCTATCAGCTTTTCCCAAGCAGTAAAGGTAAGACCCTCGGAGCTTTTTTTAACTTGTACAATATCAGGGTTTTTATTTAAAGAATCAGTTTTATTTTTATGACATTTGGAGAGCTATTTGGTTTAATACTCATAATTGTTTTAATTAACGCCATTGGTAGGACTGCCAATAAAGCTAAATGAATAAAACTTGAAATATTTAAGAGATTTAGATTTCTTGATCACTAGGAAGTATCATATCCAGGAAACCACACTTTTCCGCTGCTGTCTCCTAGGCAGTTGAGTTCTAGTGGCTAATGATATGGCTCCTTATATTTTCTCCAGCTGTCGGTTTCTACTCCCAAGTTGAACATGCTATTGAGAACCTTAACTGTTATTATTGCATCATTTTTAGTCGATCCTACCAGCCATACATTATTTTGCATTCTAGAATTTCTTAGATTAGATGAAACTTTGCAAAGGTTCATAAAATATATGCAGAGGTCCGTGTTGACTACACGATTAATTTTTTATTATATTCGGAGAAGTACGATGGACCTCAAAATATATTAATAAAATGGGGGATAAATAATACCCAATATTTACCCAAAAGAACCCAAAAAAGGGGGAAACTCGATATTTTGTGTAAAGCCCCGAGCGGGATTCGAACCCGCGGCCTACAGCTTACGAGGCTGCCGCTCCACCGCTGAGCTACCGGGGCACTTGAAATCATAAGAAGGGAAGAAATTTAAGATATATGATATGAAAAACTAGTCTGAATAGGATATGACTCCTTTCTGCATCAGTTCTTTTATTTTTTCATCATCATAATTTAATAATTCCATTAAGATCTCCCTGTTATGCTCACCAAGTAAGGGTGCGGCTGTCTTTAATTTTGGTTGAGTCTCTGATAATTTGACTGGAAAGTTGATTAGTTTTATCTTTCCAGCTCTTCCATGTTCAAGTTCAACGAACATGTCACGGGCATTTACATGTGGGTCTGCAACTGTCTCATCCACGTGGTATACTGGGGCACATGGTAAACCTACGCCAGTGAAGAGTTCTACAGCTTCATCTCTTGTGAGTTCTTTGCATCTTTCTTGCATCTTTTCCTTTGATATGTCGTCTATCTCTAATCCAAAATGTTGTACGATTCTGTCCATGGCTCTTGGCCCAAAAGCTGCTATCCTGATCCATCCTCCATCTTTCGTCTGGAACAACCCTCCTGCTCCTCTTCCTCTAGGGTATTTCTCTTGGAGTTTGAGTGGTTTGAGTCCTGATAGAAGATATCCAGTAATCGCAGTATTGTATGCTACCATACAGTCCAGCTGTGCCACGTCTATCATTTGCCCTTTTCCAGTTTTATCCCTGTACCTCAAGGCTGCTAATATGGACATTACTGCCATTGTGCCCGGTCCAAGATCACCATAAGCTTGCGCCATTTCAATTGGTGGACCCTCTGGATCATGGTTTTCTCCGGTTAGCGTTGTATGTCCGCTCATGGCTTCTGCGATCATCGCATAGGATCTCCAGTCCGCATAAGGTCCGTACTGTCCAAATCCTGAGAGGGCTGCGTAGATCAATCCAGGATTTAACTCCTTTAGGACGTCGTATCCCAAGCCTAGTTTTTCCATGGTACCGGGACTGAAATTCTGTACAACTACATCTGATTTTTTTACCAGTTCTTTGAATATTTCTAATCCTTCTGGTTCCTTCAGGTTCAGGGTCAGGTCTTTCTTGTTTATGTTTAAATGGTGGAAGGTATAGCTGGCTCCTCCGAATAAGGCTCCTTCTGCAATTCTGTCTATAGCGCCCCACGGGGGTTCTATTCTAATTACTTCTGCTCCAAAATCAGCCATCATCATTGTGCACCAAGGACCGAACCAGACATGTGTCAGATCTAGTACCCTGATGTCTTCAAGCGGCATCTTAATATCATCCAATGTAATCAAACCTTAGACACAGGGAAACTTAATAATATATTTACATGTAGCTCTGAAAGGCTTAAACCCTCGTAAACTTAATCCATTGGGATTAAAATGGCAAGGATCTCTGACATCGGTGAGCGGGGTCTCATAGAGAAAATTATGAAAAAATTGACCCAGATGCCTGATATGCCTTTGCCCTTCTGGGATGATGCAAGTGCCTTGGACTTAGGGGATGGACGAGCATTAGTCATAAATACCGATATGCTCGTCTGGGAGACTGATATCCCAATTGGAATGTCTCCCTATCAGGCTGCGAGAAAATCAGTGATTATGAATATAAGTGATCTGGGAGCAAAAGGCGTAAAACCTTTAGCGTTTATGCCCAACCTTGGGCTTCCTAAAGACTATCCTTTGGAAGATGCTATAGAACTCGCTAAGGGATTTGAGGATGGTGCAAAAGAATACAACTCTTATGTTTTGGGAGGAGATACAAACGAAGCTTGTGATGTGATCATCTCAGGCGTCGCATTAGGCATTATTGAGAAACCAAAACTCATGAAACGTGATAGCGGTGTTAAACCCGGAGACTGCATTGCTACTACCAACCCCTTTGGGTTAACATCAGCAGGATTCAAACACCTTCTAGAGAATTATAGTCTGCCAAAAGAATTAGCCCAACCAATTCTGGATTCCATATATATGCCAGTAGCCCATGTAAAGGAAGGAATCGCCCTCTCCGTATCAGGCGTTGTAACCAGCAGCATTGATAGCAGTGATGGGCTAGCAGTAAGTCTACATGATCTCCAAAGAAGCACAGGACACGGGTACTTTTTGACTAATATTCCCGTAGATCCAATAGCCAAGAAATTTGCAGATATTCACAATTTGGATCCTTTTTCTCTCGCTTTATATGGAGGAGAGGAATATAACCTAATTTTTACTTTTCCCCCTAAATATATAGAAGAGATCAAAAAAGCGCTCCTATCCATTGGAACAAAACTCATTATGATCGGAAAAGTAACTGAAAAAAAATACATTTCATACCAAAGAGATGGAAAAATAATCCAAATATTACCAAAAGGATGGGAACATTTCAAAAAATAACTCAAAACTTTATTTTCTCATCTGTATCTTAGTAATATATGCAATCAAATGGATTTCTTTCTAAACCCATCGCACTTGTTCTAATAGGATTAATTCTAGGAGCAAGCTTAGGACTCGGAGGCGGATACGCTGTAATATACCCTCAACTGGTTAAACAAAAAAACAAGTCAATCGAAGACAGAATAGATGATGTTGAGTCTGAATTAGTGAATATTAATGAAGGATTAGATGATTTGAACCAGACTTTCCAGGATATGCAAGATGATATTCAGACCGTAGAAAGCCTTACAGAGTCAATTAACAGTATAAATAGCAGGATCATAGCAGTTGAAAACAGTATCACAAGTCTTAATGTAGAGCTAGATGGTGTTGAGGATGAAGTGAGTGAAATTTATTCAAGGTTTGATGAGTTTGAAGATGAATGGGCTGGTATACTTGAGGACTTTGAAGAATTGAAAGACGAGGTAGATTCTTTCAATAATAAAATTGAGATCCTCGAAAATCGGATTGATAGTCGAGAATCAGTAGAGATGCTAAAAGAAGTTCTAGCTAATCCTGACGAAAATCTTCTCCAGAAGATGACTGATAAAACTTATACGACTTTATTAACGAATAAAGATTTCAATGACTGGGCAGACTCTATTGGAACTACTCCTGCCAAGAGTTTGTTGAAACAGGAAATATACAAGCTAACAGGCAGCTTCGTATGGAATAGCTTAGCTTCTAACAAAGTAGGAGAAAAAGAATACCAAGTAATTGAGGTGACGTATTTCCCTTTTAGCTTCTCTCCAGCGTCAGTTTCAATATCTCGAATTAAGATGCAAATCCGTAGCAATGTTAATGTTGCTAGTGATAGAGTGTATAATATCCAGGTAGAAGAAGTAGAGATAATTTAGAAGGCGCCGCCATTCGGATTTGAACCGAAGACCAACTGCTTAACAGGCAGACGCTCTACCGAGCTGAGCTATGGCGGCTAGTGCTGCAAAATATAGATGAAGATAATATTAATCTTTACCCTTCCTTTCTAAACTTGACTATCTTAAAAAGGGTTTTATCCCTATTTTGGCATTAGTATTGTATGGGTCAGGGATATTCCGAAAAGTAGGGTAAAGAGTTTAACAGGATATCTGAAGATTATGATCGAGGAAGAAGTATTGAGAACATTGAATTTTGGGCTAAAAAGGCAAGTTTTCATACTGGTATAAACCAAAATTCCCTGGTTCTAGATCTAGGCTCTGGAACAGGTCTATACACTATAGGTATCAGGAAAGAGTGTAAATCAACGCTTTGTGGAATGGATCCCGTTCTAGGAATGCTTAAATAAGCCAAATATAAAAACAGTGAAATTCACTGGTTTAATGGCAGTGTGAAAACTTGCCAATCAGTGACGGTGTATTTGACTGTATTTTCAGCAGTCAGGTCTGGCATCATATTGAGGACAAACAAGCTACTGCAGACGAGTGTAATAGAGTGTTACGACAAGCAGGATATACGGTAATAAGGACGACAAGTCATGATCAACTTAACAAGAAGATAGTTTTCGAGTACTTTCCAGAAATAAAAGATAATCAGATTAAGGTATATCCGAGCAATGAGGATTTTGAGAGTTATTTCAAAAAGGCAGGGTTTAGTGAAACTAGGTTTTATGAATATAGCCTTGAGCGATACCAAAGTGTGGAAGAGCTGGTAGATATTGCTAATATTAAGTTGTGGAGTATGCTCCGTCCAATAAGTGATAAGGGTCTTGAGAAAGGAGTGGAGAAACTATGGAAGTATTATCGTGATACTGGAGGATCTGAAATTCAGTTCATTCGCAAGTGGTGTTTATTGGGGTGTTTTTTCGGATTATGTCACCATTTTGGTGCACCTGGTGCACCTTTATGTTCTAGAG
>CAZLHX010000140.1:0-6413 GCA_964559475.1 uncultured Candidatus Bathyarchaeia archaeon
GAGTTCTGCAGCACCCTCGACAGGACGACTGCACGTATAGTCTCCTACAATATTCAGAAGCTCGCCAGGAGAAGCGGATCCACCCTGATTGTAGCCACAACCCACACTGACCTAGGAGAGGACCTGAACCCCAGTGTCCATATTCACAAGGGCTGGGAGCCATGGGGTAATATAGAGTACCATCCTAACGCTGAACCAGCCAGGTGCACCGTAGCAAGGAATGTGAAGATATATGAGTCAGATAAGAAGGAATACCGTAAACTGGCTTATCTTCACTATCGCAATCACCGGATTCCTGCTCCTCTCAAGATTTTTTCCATGAGGCTAAAAGGGGAGACTATTGGGGTAATAGCCTACGTTTATCCCAGTATCTCCAGCTCCGGTAGACGGAAGGTTGTAGGCTACAGTCCCAAGATAGATGAGCTGAACAGGGAGTGGGCTACCATTGGGCGTGTGATTATTCACCCGAAGTACAGGTGCATAGGGCTGGGCTCAAAAATTATCGAGGACACCCTACATCTTGTTGGGCGGAGACATATTGAGCTCATAGCTGTCATGGCACAGTACTCACCATTCGCCGAGAGAGCAGGCATGCAGAGGGTACTCTTGACTCAGCCCTCCGAGAGGATACTTAACGCATTGAACAAGATTAAGGAACTGGGATTGAACCCTGCCCTATTATCCTCCAGGCAGTATAACGAGAGAAAGCTAAAGGAACTGGATAAGGAGGGAATAGAGCAGCTCAAAGAAGCCTTGCTCCTGGTGGATACGCACTACTACAGGCGCCTATCCCGGATACCCAAGCCTTACCTGAAGAAAGCCCTGTTCATCGAGTGGCTTAAAGACCAGGACGCAGAGAGCCTGGCATACAGCCTCCAGAACCTGGCAGTCCTCTCCCAGAGCAAAGCCTACCTTTACTGGAGCACAGACTGGCTGGAGGGGGAAACGCCGTGAAAACCAGTTACGACTACAGTAGTCGTATCCCCTTTTCGGAGAAAGAAAAATGCGGAACTATATATTCACAGCAGAAGAAGAGGAGCAGATCATAAGATGGCTCAGAGAAGGAAAGGAGACGAAGACCACAACAAGGCTCCTGAGCAGAATAAGAAACTCAGACCATCTACTGATCCACATCGAGCTCCTGGCACTGTGCCTCAGGAAGCTCGAGACCGAGGGACGCCTCCCGAGGAGACTGAGACTCCCCTCAGCCTTGGCTACAAAGGCGTCATCACTCTCCGAAGATTCAAGATAAAGCCCGAGAAGAAGCGCAGAGACTACGTCCAACGCCTGGAGAACATAGTAAGCATATGTGAAGCTGCATTATCAGACCCGGATTCGGTCCAGGAGGTCCAGTTGAAGGCGGCTGATGTGATAATAAGGGCTATCCGGATGAGCTACACCATAGTTAAGGAGGTGGATATAGAGAACCTTGAGCGGCAGACTAGAGAGATCAAGAGAAGCCTTAAAGAAAGAGATCAAGAGAGCGAGGGCTGACCTGGACCATGTGGAATCCGGGGAGCTGCCCCTGGATCCGGTGGAGTTCTGCAGGACCTGGCTCAACTATGAGCCCTACAGGTACATGTGGCCCTTCCTCAGGGACGAGTCCCACTTCGTCGCCAACCTGCAGGCGAGGCAGACGGGGAAGACTTTCAACGGGATGGCTAAGCTGCTGTACCTGGGTTTAAGGTACCCTGGGTCACTGATTCTTGTTAGTGCTCCGAAGTTTGACCAGGTGAAGAACATCGCCTTCAAGGCACTGGACCAGCATTTAAGGCGGATGGAGTCAAACAATAAGGAGCTCTTCAATAAGACGGTTGGTAAAAAGAACCTTCTGAGGACTGTGATCAGGCTGATGAACGGCTCCCAGATACTAGCTGAGTCACCCATCCCGGAGACGATAAGAGGTCACACAGCAAAGGTGGTTTACCTGATGGAGATGAACTTCATAAGAGAAGATATGGACCTCTACACAGCAGTCTTATTCACCTTAAACACAACCAATGGATACCTAATCGCAGAATCTACTCCCTGGAACACCGACAGCGTCTTCTACAGCATGTTCCACGACCCAGCATACAGCACCTACAGCACACACAAAGTCCTGTACACAGAGGCAATGCCTCCAAACGGCCCTCTGAGCCCTGATGTGGTCGAGCTGATAAAAGCCCAGTTGGCGGGAGACCCTTCACGTTGGAAGCGGGAGATGCTCTGCGAGTGGACGGAGGACACAAACACCTGGCTTCCCACCAGCCTCATAGCCCTTGCACAGGACAGCAACCTCGAGTACATTGAGATGGATGACTATCCGAAGGGAAACTTCTATGTGGGGGTTGATTTTGTGAAGAAGGTGGACAATAGCTTTGTCGGTGTCGTTGAGGTTCTCAAAGAGCACAAGTACCTCAGGCATTACCACAAGTTTCCCTTAGAGACTCCATATGGAGCAGTCATAGGATACATTCGGAAGTTATGCGATAACTGGAGTAGAGTCCAAGCAATATATTGTGATAAGACAGGGGTCGGTGACTATATTGTTGAGGACATGGAAAGAAGCGGATTAACAAGAGTTACAGGAATCAACTTCACCGACCAGAGCAAAGAAGCGATGGCAACGTGCATCAAAGAAAACATGAGAACCGTTGAATGCCCAAAATGTGGATGGAGAGGATTCATAGACACATTAGAAGGAGACTGGAGAACCACCTGTCCTCAAAAATGTATCCATGAGGATGGTAGAGAACTAATACTCCGACCAATTTTCCACATCCCCTATGATCCTGAACTATTCTCACAGCTAAACATAGAACGATATGAGCTAAGTAAGACAGGGAAATTACTATTCAACCACCCAGAGGGAACTCATGATGATGGCTTCTGGGCAACAACACTAGCAGTATACGCTGCAGAAAACGAGCCAGTAAAATCACAGCCAATGGCTAAGATTATTTAATACTATCCAACTCCTAGAATGATCCCTATAATGAGTATTGATAACACGCACCCGGTGATAACCGTATAAGCCCAGTCACGACTCATGCTATACGCCACAACACTAGCAAAAACCCTCATCAACGGCGTAGAAACAAGAATAAGAAAACCAAGAAACAGTATATGACTCGGCTGAAAGAAGGAACTACCAAAGAGAACCCAATCCCACGATAAGACCCCGAAAGAACAGCTATCATCCCCAGTCCAAAGAAACAACCCAATCCCAGTCACCATCAGTAAACCACTAAGCTCCACACCAAGCCGGAGAATATCCGAGATAAAACCCTCAACCTTCCTCAACTTCAAAAAACGCCCACCCCTGAAACAACCATCCTGACCCCAAGAACTAGAAGAATACCCACAAAGAGCCTCTTCAAATAAACCCCACGGAGATGAAGGGCA
The DNA here is from genome assembly GCA_964559475.1 of uncultured Candidatus Bathyarchaeia archaeon. Classification (GTDB taxonomy): domain Archaea; phylum Thermoproteota; class Bathyarchaeia; order TCS64; family TCS64; genus RBG-16-57-9. The sequence goes on from CAZLHX010000140.1 coordinate 3,388, forward strand.
TAACGTGCCCCAGCGAAACTGCCAACAAGCGTCCCAAGCACAACAGGCGCAGTAACAAAGCTATCACAAAAACCATGCCTGATATACACCAAGGCACTAGCAGCAGCCGTAACCCCAATCATGAAGTTACTAGTAGCCACAGCGGCCTTCATTGGAACCCCGCTGATTATGTTCATAGCAGGCACCTTTACGCCCCCACCCCCAATGCCCAGTAGCCCAGAAAGCACCCCAGCCACGTAACTGATAACAAATGTCGGAAGAGACCTCGAGACACCGTACTCTACTGTTTCTCCTCTCGCCGAATCATAGTAATGGGAACTAAGTTTTAATCTCTCTGCGATCCAATCATCCTCTCTCTGCTCCCAGCTCCTGTCGCTTTTCCTCATCTGGTGCCACATCAAAAAGGAGGCGTACAGCAGGCTAAGCCCGAAAACGGTTCGTAGAATGGCCTCGCTGGTACCGGCGGCGAGTACTGCACCTGTAACCGCCCCGAAAGTGGTAGCAAGTTCCAGGAACATTCCCAGGCGCATGTTGGTTATTTCATCCCGTACATAAACGCTGGCGGATGCGCTGCTGGTGGCCACGACAGCCAGGATGCTTGCCCCTGCCGCGATATGTATTGGCAGGTCCAAGATGAAGATAAGGAGAGGAACCATTATTACTCCTCCTCCTAAACCCAGGAGGGCTCCTAGAAAACCGGAAAATATGGATATTAACAGTGCAGTAAGCATGAATACTGGACCCAAGGATTAATTCTCTCTTTATGTGCATCCTTGATCTATTTTTTCATGGTGAGTATTGCCTATAGTTTCCTGTTCTCCTTTTTCATCCAATATACCTAACATCCCATTACCGTCAGCAGTTGTTTTCTAGTTTTTCCACCTCTATTTATAAAGCTTATCTATTAAAATGAACGAGGAAGTCTTCTTGAGAACCCTTATATTTCATGCTACTCGGTTGTCCCTTGAATGCAATGTCGTCTGATGAAAAACAGAATGGCTTCAAGGAGGCGGTGAAGGGCATAGTTGATAAGGTCCTTCCAGACAACGAGGTTAATCTGGAGACCATCAAGGAGGAGATGTGGTGTGACCTCTCAGCCCTGTACTATAAGTATGAGGCCCTTGAACAGAAGAGAGCCTTCAGAGAAGTCATGTATAATATATGTGATAAGATAAGTGAAGGAAAATGGGACTCGGTATACCAGAAGCTTTACAGAGCTGAGCAGGAGGAAAAAGCATTATAGCCGCTGAACAGAAAAAGATTAAGATACTGGTAACAAGGGGCAACAAAATGAAGATCCTAAGTTACACGGATAAAGCGTTACTCATTATACTTTCTTACCTTATGAGACTGTACCGTAGACTCGTTAATTTATTCTGAGATCCATTATTAATATGAGCTTACTTTTATTGATAAATGAGAATACTTGTGGGGAAGTGAGGCACGATGATGATTCTATGAAGATCTGAACCAACGAACGAAACAATAAACCAATGAAATGCTAAAATTCTTCAGAAAATTTGTGGTTTCGCTTGAAAGCGCAAATATTTAACTCTAAAAAAATAAAAAAAGAGGGGTTAGTCTAAGGATGCTACTTCTTCGATGCCTTCCTTAATTATTGATACGCCAATAGTGGACTCGAATACGTGCTTTTTACCGGCTGACTCGACTATCTCCATCTGATAGTTATCTACTTTTTGCATTTTCTCTACGTTTTCTTGGGGTAGATCCAGTATTAGTTCATGACTTTTTCTTAGGAAGCCTTCTTGTTTGATGAAAAAAAGCCTCTGATTTGTTATAAACAGGTAACCAAAGTTTCCGTCCAGAGTTCCTTCGTAGTTTTTCTCGATTTCCTCGCCCTTCTTCAGCCTTTTCTCGGCGTATTCATACCATTTAGGAGCCAATTACATACCTCACTGGGGTTCAAAAATAGGCGTCTAATATTAACCTTGGTGTAGTACTATATACATAGGTTAATATGAATATATACAAAGAAATAAGTATAAACATTACTGTAAATACATAACCCTTTCTTTGGTTTGGTATTAACAGTTATATCTTTAATTTTATCAGTCCTTGCAAGTTAAAGGAGCTAAGTGCACGTATAAGTGGGCCTGATGGAACAATGGGGACGATAATGTGACTATATCTAAAAAGCCACTACAAAATATTAGTGGATCGAATGTATTACTTGATGGTAACGGGGCTTGGGTATTACGTTTCTCTTAGACATAGCAAAAATAAGGTCAGTATAATATTAGGTTCAGGCACAGCCTTCTATCAGAACCCGATAATTTATGGGAGTAACAGTATTCTATTTAATAATAACTAGAAGAAAAAAGATTAGATATACTTTTTCCAAATGAACGCCTTCATTCAATTCTTTCTCCTAAATACGGAGCACACTTGGATATATTACTAATGAGTGGCTCTGTATTCTAGTTACCTTTCGCTTAAATATTAGGGAAACGTATACTGTTTGCCTGAACGGTGGCCCTAAGTATTAACATGTCGCATCAACCCAGGGCTTCAACCATCTTCTCATTACCGTTCAGGCAACCTTATCCAGATTTATACTATGTTTACTTTTCTTGATAGGTTTTTATCCACTGAAGAATTTTTAATACCTGGTCGGGTAGGAGCCACCCTCTTAGCCAGGGCTGTTACAAACATACTACCCGACCACACATGTATTGGTTCTAAGTTTAAACATGTTTTTTTCCAAGTAGGTGACCGTTCTCAGAGATAATCTGCACCTTCTTTCCAGTGTTCAGGAAACCTGATTGAATATTTTGTACGTAATTACATACACAATTTTTGTTAATAATGAATAAATAACCCGTACCAGCCAAATGACTATCCATATATAGAACCCAGTGATATATGCCAGTTATTCAATAACTATTTATAAATTATATAAAGAATAAATGATTCTCACCTAAAACATGCAAGGCAGCACGAGAAGGTCCAGCACAGAGATCACTTTAGAGATCTTATCCGCGATACGAAACGGGGTGAATAGACCC
>CAZLHX010000141.1:0-6405 GCA_964559475.1 uncultured Candidatus Bathyarchaeia archaeon
CAGCAGGCTCTATGGCCATGTTCCACCCATAACAGGCTTACGTGAACCCAGAGTAACCTTAGATGCATACTCTGTATGCCATTAGTTGATGAGGAAGGGAATAATATACTGTGACTTAGACCCTTTACTAGTGGTGGAGTAGAGACAGAACCTGGCATCATTGGACACTACTCTAGGTTTGACGTCTTCAATAAGCCGTTGAAGTAACATGTGCAATAGGTTTCGATGGCGATTGTATATTTTATTTACCCAAATCTATATTATGCTTCTCACCATTAGGTAAAACAAGGTATTATCAATGTCTGAATCAGGTGTGTTCACCGTCGAGAACGCTTCTATGCTATTTAAGAAGAAAATCGCCGAACTACAAGAGGAACCCGAGTTCCAGTGGAGTAAACAAAGAATAACCTACGCGGTCGACCGGGAAGGGGACCCGGATGTGAAGCTAGCCGTGGGAAATGTTCCCCTTGACTATGACCTTTGGAAAGGTTTACGCAACCCCGCAATTATCGGCCTATACCCAGCAGGTCTCGATGAGCTCTGGGAGTTCCATGCAAACCGGAGGAAGAATAGAGTTGATGAAGCTGGTCGACAGACAATATTCCAGGTGCCCCGATCCTTCGAGTACGCCAAGAAGAGATTTAACAGAGCTGTAATACTCTCAGTAATGCTACCCTTCTCACCTAAGATCATCGGAGATTATTCCGATATCATACTAAGTGGAAGGGTCAGTTCTTCCCACTTGTTCTCAAGGATGTATGAGGACGTAAACCTCATGATCAACAAAGCGACAAGCAGGGTCGCAATAGAATTAGTAAACAATGACAACATGGCTCTCTCAATGGACAATAAAACAGTCAATAATGTCTCTGAGGAAGCGATACCACTGACTCATCAAAAAGAGAGTCATGGACCATCCAAAGGTGGCAACTATCCACAGAAGAGCCTGGCTGTATTGATGGGGCTTGGACAGTTTGGTGTTTCAAGGCTCGTATTCAGAGACGAGATCGTTGACACACACGTTGAGAGGTTCATGGGACCCCTACGTTCCATAGTCGTATTCGATAATGGAGAGCTGGTGAATGATGGTGACGGAGGAGCCATATTTCCTACAGATGAATGGCGTAGTTTCCTATTCCAGCTATATGACTTCACCAATATTGATCCTGAGATAAACAAGTACAGGTTCTGCTCCTACATACCCTACGACGATGCGGGATGTGGAAAATGTGTAGAAAGTTGTCCTTCAGGAGCACAGGCAAACTCTGTTCCCACCGTTAACGGCGAATACTCCGAGGAAGTATCAAGACAGAGCCATAGATTCTGGGAGCAGAAACTGCAATTTGATTTCGGTCGTTGCTGCGAGGATAGAGGACAGATGGCGGGGCTGTTCCCTGAATGGTCCTGCGCGATATGCGCATCTGTATGTGCCTCAAAGGGAAAAAGACGAGTTGAATCAGTTGAAAGGTTCTACGGAAAAATGGATGAACTAACGAGAAACTAGGATTACATGATCATACATGATAAACTGGCTTTGATATTAGGTTCAAAGATTGGAGTTGATAGAACAGGGGGGATATTATGCTCCAATGTATTGATCTGAAGCGTGTTACTCTTTGTAGAAGTGCTAATGTGTATTTAATGGAAGATGTTGCGTTTGAATCCAGTTTTATTATATCAGATAGTTGTGAAAGTATATTTACTCCTAAAGAGCTCGATATAGCTTTCAAATCTACAAACCCAGGGCTTTCTACAATTCTGACTCACTTTTTTGAACATGAAAAAGAAGAAGCAAATGCTTACAAGTATCTCGAAATAAGTTGTAGAACTAAATGAAAGGGGAACTTGCCAATCTAAACGCCAGTATGGAGCCACCTTCCCGCTACCAACAGTTAAAATTTGCCAAATATGCGTAATTTGTGTTGATATAAGTATAAACACTCATTCATATAGCAATAGCTCTCAGCCTTCTCAAAACCTCAATACCAAGCTCTGTTATTTCGTACTCACCCTTGTTTCTACTTTGAGACATTAAGCCAGAAGCAACCAACTGTTCAATGTGGAACAATATATGACCCCCACGCATACCCGTCAATTCAGATAACTCCGAAAATCCAGCACTACCCTGATTAAGTGCCACGATTATCTTTAGTCTCGCAGGGTGCGACAAAGGCTTCAGAACCCGTTCAATTAGCACATCAACATTTATTCCTGATGACTGGTTTATCCTTGGTTCATAGCCCGCTATCTCCTTCAGATTATTATCTTGCTCAACCAGTAAATCCCTGAGGTTACTGTAGCAAGCCTTACAGGGCTTCGACTCAGCCTCATCAATTACAGCTTGGATCTGGTTAAGCCTATCCTGAATGCCATTGAACACATCATCCAGGCTCCGGGTCTCAACCTGCTCAAAGACGGAGCCAAACTCCTCACTGAACTTATTCAAGCAATCCACTTTTTTACTGCAATTCAAATTGACGCAGTTTTTTACTGCTTCTCCTAGATAATTCGATGCCTGATTCACGTAGAGCTTAATATGTTTTGAAGCCATTGCCCGTTCAACGCTTCCCAATCGTTGACCCAGTAAAGCCTCTGAGACCCTGTTCAGATCCATCCTTAACTGGCTTACCTCATCTTTAAGCTCCTTTAGGCTTACCTCATCCAATACAATCAAGTATATTTCTCTTACCTAAAACTATAATAAACTTCCCTCCCTGTGATCTCTCAGGGAAACTAAATGGCAAAAATAATGGTAGTTTATCACTCAATGACAGGCAACACTGAGAAGATGGCAAAAGCTGTCACTGAAGGTGCTGGGTCAGTTGAGGGCGTCGATGTGCACCTCATAAAAGCAAGCGCTGTAAATATCAAGGACCTAGAGGAAGCGGATGGGTACGTCTTTGGGGCTCCAAATACATTCGGCGGGATGGCTGGGGAACTAAGAGCCCTCTTCGATAACGCATGGAAAATTAAAGAAAAAATGACAGGAAAGCCGGCTGTAGCCTTCACATCAGAGAACCAAGATACAAAAACTGCTCTTCAAGACATTGAAAGGTTCTTCAAGTATTACAGGCTTGAGAAAGCAGTTGATGGTGTGGTCGCCTTTAAAACACCATCAGATGGTGATTTGGAAGCCTGCAGAGAGATTGGGCGAATTCTTGCAGATAAGGTGAAAATTACTTCTTAAAGCAACTGGTGTTAGTGAATGGGTTCAGAAATAATAAGGATAGGCGAGAACAAAAACAATGTTGTCGGTTTCACTGGAACCGAGTTTAATTACCCTATTCTTTATGCAATAAAAGGAGTAGACGACCCCGCATCTCTGAGAGAAGAAGATATGCAGCCTGTTCATGGGAGGCAGCATATTGATTACCTGTGGATGATGGAGCTCACTGAGGCGATGGAGCAGGATAGAGACAGGTACTTCATATCGGATGACTCGTTCAGAGAGCTCTGCGTTGGATTAAACGAGGGCTCAAATGGGTGGGCCTTATTGGTCGGACTTGATGAAAAATCTACTCTGGGTGATTTAACCGCTGAATTGAGTTCTCGTAAACTAAAACCGTTCACGTATGGTGAAACAGCAGACATGATGAGGAAGGCAAACATCCAGTTCACCGATCTAGGTCCGAGAGAATCAGGCGCTATATATTTTGCACAACTTCTTGTAAGGTATGCATTGATTTATGCCAGAGATCTAGGCGGAAACCCCCATGAGATATCCCACTCAATCGAAGAATATGCGCCCGGAGTCGTATTGCTGCTTGGCGAGCCTGATGTGAAAACCAGGTCTATCTTACAGGGCTTGCTGGGGCTAGGTGTACCCGTAGTATCGCTTCAGAAAGATTATGGATTAATCGGTCACAAACACAGGGTCCAAACCGTAGCCAAGATGATGGACCGAGTTTGGAGGCTGCCAAATATCCGGGCGAGGCTTGTTGAACGAGCATCCGTTGTGCTGCCTGTCCCTTCTGGACCTGTTTATGGGCGGGGGGCCTTGAATGAGGATATGGTGGCTTTCCGGGTAGGTGGCTCAGGGTCTGGGTTTATAGTCTCAATGCCATCAAACATCGAGGAGGCTACGGTTAATATTGTTGGTACTCTGGATGATGCTTCAGGGTTCAGTGTCCTAGTTGAGTTGGGTAACCCGGAGGTGGAACCTGATCTTACTCTATGGGTTGACGCGGTTATTCAAAAAGTATCCAAGTACGCAAAAGGTGTAAAAATACAGAGTAGCGGCGGTGGCGTTGAGCTCTTGATGACCCAAGAGGCATTGGACGCAGAATTCACACTAAATCACCTTGGGAATATGATCATAACAGAGTTGAAGAACGAGTTCCCCTCTATTGGACCTGTAAAAGTCTCCTTTATACTCGATGCTTCGGAAGAGGAGCGGCTAAAGGTTGAGGTCGATAAGTACAAGGAGGAAAGGAGAAGTTTGATTGATTCAGCCTCAGAGGATAGCTTGGATACCTTTTATGGATGCACCCGGTGTCGAAGCTTCTCATTGGGGCATGCATGTACTGTAACGCCTGATAGACCTGCCCAGTGCAGTAAACCATGGTATATGTTGAAAGCTTACGCGGTTCTTGCTCCTGGTAACACGTATAATCCATGTACGCTTATCGAGAAGGGTGATTGTCTTGACCCTGTGAGGGGAGAGTATACAGGGGTCAATGCTTCAACAGGGATAAGGACAGAAGGCAGGGTCGAACGTGTTTTCCTACATAGCATATTTGAATACCCTCATACAGCATGTAGCTGCTTCCAAAATATCGCTTATTACATTCCAGAAGTAGACGGCATTGCAATTATGGATAGAGGATTTAAAGGCAAGTCTCCCGGTGACTGGACGTGGACTAAGCTCGCTAATCTCGTCGCAGGAGGACAGTATCAGAATGGAGCCGCATCGATTGCTACTGGGTATCTTAGATCACCAAAGTTTCTGCAAGCAGATGGTGGTTACAGCAGGGTTGTTTGGATGAGTGAAAAACTCCTCTACTTTTCAAAAGATATGATACCTGAAAAACACCTACAACATATTGGGACTGAAAAGGATGCTAGGAGTCTTGTTGAATTAAGAGGTTTCTTAGAAAAAGGACATTCAAAAAATTAGGGTTATTCGGGGGGTCCTTCTTTCCCGTATGTACAGAACCATCCGCCTTTTAACTCGTATTTGTCGAATATTGGGCAGGTGGGACAGTTGCAACCGTAATCTGTGATCTGGTCCGCCGGTTTCTCTGAAGCGCCTCTTGCACAGAAAAGGGCTCCGGGTTCGAACTCGTTTAGCTGGTTAGGTTTAAATGTGGGACAGGGTCCACAGTTCTGTTGACATATCTTTAGGTTCTCAGGCGTGTCTGGTACTTCTTTCAAAAATACACCGTGAAGCCATGTAAAGGAGGTTTATTAAACATTTATTAAAAAAAGTTAGTCAGCTGTCTTTATTACTGGGGCCATCTTCTCTGGATCGATCAGTACATCAATTATTGCAGGTTTATCGGATCTTAACGCTTTCTCCAACACATCATCCAACTCTTCAGCCGGAGTAACCCTGTAACCTTCACCTCTACAGGTCTCCGCGAACTCTGCAAAGTCTGGGTTATAGAATCTGATACCAAACTCAGGATAGTTATACATTGCCTGCTCCTTTTGATATTCTTTAGACGTTTATCATTGAATACCACTACCTTTACATCAAGATTATCTCGAACAGCTGTCGTAAAGTCTGCCATTAACATCCCAAAACCCTCATCCCCGTTAACAGCTATAGTCTGACGCTCTGGGTATGCTATCTTAGATGCCAGTACTACTGGGAATGCGAAACCCATACTAGCCATGGCTGCAGACATCAATGTCTTCTCGCCTGTGCAAGTATATTTCTTATAGAACCAATAGGTGTGATCTCCACTATCAACAGCTATCACAGCATCATCATCACTTTGGCACTTAATCGCCTGGATAACGTATCCCGGATTAATTGGGTACCCCTTATTTTGTGCATCTTCCTCTTTTTCCTGATTGTGTTTATCCCTAAGTTCCTGAATTTCTTTGAAATACTCCTCATTGAGGTCTTTTTCATCAACACGATCGTTAATGGCTTTAAGCGCCAACCCAGCATCGCTTACTATTCCTACCTTTACCGGGAAGCTTTTCCCTATCTTGACTCCATTCCAGTCAATCTGGATGCGCGCAGGCTAGTTTAATAATTGGGTGTTTACTGGTTTTTCACGTGGTTTTTAGTTCTGTATTCACTTCCATTAGATGATGATCCGGTTTTAGGACAATCTCTGGATTGTATAAGATAGGGAAACTGGGCTCCCAAGGATCAGTAATCTAAAGCCTAAGCACAGCATCAGCTAGCAACGGAGCCCAGATCATACACCTATCTTTAAGCGAAGAACGCTA
>CAZLHX010000142.1:0-6197 GCA_964559475.1 uncultured Candidatus Bathyarchaeia archaeon
ACCGGATATATGAAGGAAAACCTCCTTTAAGGGTTGTAAACTAAATGCTGTATATTACCAATTATAATTTTTAACTATTTTAGGTGGCATTTGAATACCCTATTCAGCCTAGAGAGAAAGCAAACTTACAAAGTCAATATTATTTATTGTCTTCTCATAATTGGATACAATTTATTTAACCTGTAATTCTTTTTCATTAATATTTAAAGCGAACCAAGAGAAACTAGTTCTCAACATGAATTATTTACTCGTATAGAATTATGTTTTCATGGCTTTTTCCACATTTCTTAGATAGTTCATATACTTCACTGATTTTAACCACCTATGCATATGGGGAGCTCAAGCGAAGTCTCTAGAAGTAAAGAACAACAGAATATCATTGATGACTGGATATGGGCGGGGAATGTCGTATGGAGCTTTCGGGGATGTTGTTATTGGGATATGGATAAGAGGTTCGGAACCAAGCGTTTTCAAAGGAAAAGTTACGATTGTAGATAACTTTATTGACTTTGCTAGGGGTGGAGCATTTGGTGGTTTCCTTTCCAGGGATGGACTTGAGGATAACCCAGAGTACCGCCCCGATCTATTCAACCACGAGTACTACATGGGGTTCGGTATCGCAGTACACCAAGCCTATAATGAGGTCATGATAGAAGATAACAAAATAAGGAATACTAACGCGAGAGGAATAGCTGTTACTGATTGTCTGGAAACTGCAAATATACAAATTAAGAATAATCATATTAGTTCAGATATTTACGGGTCTTATCCCTTCTCAAGCCATGAGTCAGGATCAGGAATCCTAGCTCAAAGCGCTTGGGGTTTCCCATCAAAAGGATTCAAGATACTAATAGAGAAAAACTCGATCAAATTTGATAAACAGAACTATTCTGGTATCAAAATATTAGGTCCTGTAATTAAAAATGGTGAAAAGCTCAAAGAAGGGATAATCACAAAAAATAGAATCGAGCTAAGAAAGGGATATGAGGGCATACATATTCGCAAATGCGACGAATTTGAGGTAACTGACAACACTATATCAGGGGAGACATATTATGGTATCAGAATATCTGGACATAAAAAGTCTGATATGTGTGCTATTAGCAATATCATTAAAAATAACGATATGATGAAATTAAAGATTAGAGAACCAGATGAATATACAAAAAAACATTCAGATGGAAAAATGTTTGTTAGTAAAATAAATGAATTTACTACAGCTCATTACTGGCTTGATACAGATACTAGGAAAAACATTGTATACCTAAAAGATCCAGAGACAATAATCGACGAGGGAAAAAACAAAAAAAATTAGTCAATAAATTTTTTTATACATTAATAAATGATTTTAATACCACGCATTATATTTTAGGTTGAACCCGCTGCTGTTTCTACTCATGAGTGGGATTCAAACCCTACCCTAGTTGAGATATTTTCCAAAAGCCTTCCCAATATTTTTTTATGCTAATAGTTATTTGAAAAAAAGGGAGTTATTATTTTCTTTTCTCATAAATTTATGCAAACTATATTTTTATATTAGCGGTATATGAGTTGAGGGAAATAAAGCTCCCAGATCTTTACACCACCATCCATTATTCGTACATGAATGTACAACTAATGCTACTGATAGTATTACGAATAAAACAATTGTCAGATTTGCACTTTTTTTCATCTTTTTACCTCCATTTTCCACTTTTATGGTTTGGGTATTTTTAGAGCGCCCCTCCTCGGCGCTATGGCTAAGTTGACACGCCATTTCAGGTCTCAAGTTTTCATCCTCGAGATATAGCAAGACCCTAGCCATCGGTTAACGAAAAGATTAAGTTTATTATTTCACCTACGGAAGATAAATAGACTATAACGTGTATTTATTATCCAGATAGAGTATTAATACACTCTAGGGAGGGTAAATCTGAGGTGTCTCCATTGGAGGAGTTCTATGATCTCCTTTTCGAGTTTTCCAACGAGAACAGACACCTAATTCTACTTCTTCTAAAAGAGAATGCTCTACGTATTACAGATATTGAAAAAGAGCTGGGCTTAACTAACCCTGAGATCCGTCGTCACGTATCGAGACTAAATGAAATCAACCTTATTGAGAGAAATGTAGAAGGTTATTACACCCTAACTCCCTATGGCGAGACATCATTAAAATTATTACCAGAATTAGAGTTTCTTTCCAAAAACAAGGAATACTTCCAAACACATGTACTAAACCTACCTCCAAGTTTTCTTAAACAGATTGGTAAACTCATGAAAGTAAGGATTATATCAAATCCTTTGGATTATGTTCGCCAAACACAAAGGTTATTCAAAGAAGCCGAGAACCAGGTTTGTTTAATAGTTGATCAGTTCCCAATGAATCTTCTATATGATATTGTGGATGCTACCGATAGAGGAGTAGATATAAGACTCATTGAATCTAAATACCGAGAAATTGATCTATCAGAACTAACACCAGAAGAGGATAATGCACTAGTTCGAATAAAAACGTCTCCTTTATATGAACAAAGGAAACGTGAAAAAATCCAACTACAGTTGTATATTATTGAATACAGCTGTATACTATGCTTTCCTATGAGGGATGATCAGTACGACTATACTGGATTAATCTGCGATGATGACGCAGCTATTAAGTGGTGTAATGATTTATTCAACTATTACTGGAAACCAATCACTTCAAGAGTGTCTAAAAAATCGTTAAAAAAAGAGATACAAGAAGATGATCTCCTTGTCGAGAAAAAAGTCGCTATTGAAGAGTTAGATGATTTAATTGTAGATACCCATGTAATTCAAAAAACTGAAGGCACACATATAGATGAAAACATAGAAGAGACACTAAGTAGAGCTAAAGAACAGGAGAAGAAATACAAATGGCTTGAGGCGTACGAACTATACGATAAAGCCCTGAAAACCTGTGATAAGGATTATTCCAGAAAAGGAGAGATCCAAGAGAAGATTGGATACTCACTATACAGGGCAGCATTTCAGAATGAGCAAGAAGAAGATTTCTTGAATGGAGTAAAAGAGGCAATCGATGCTTACAGTTTAGCACAAAACCTCTATGAAAGAATAGGATATGATCAATGGCTGCCATGGATGTTTCGATGTGAAGCCATGTCCAAATATCTTGAACACTGGATTGTACCTGATGCCTCAGAGAAACTTAATTTGTTAAATGAATGTTATAAGCTTAAAGGAGAAGCATTGGATATTTTCTGGGATAGAAAGGAAATCAGTGAATATTGTAGGACCTACACTGAACTTATGCATGTAACTGATCTAATTTTTCATCGTGAGTGGGATCCACAGAACAGGCGAGCTATTCTCGAGAGAGAACTATCATCTGGAGAAAAAGCATTAAATGCAGCATCCAGCCTTGACGACCCTTATATTGCTGCAAAAGTAAATGTTATTTATGTTAGATACTTGGAAGAGTACTGGACTTACATCGAGCCTTCTTGGAATATAGATGTCTTACGTCATCACTTTAATAATGCTCTTAGATATGCTGAGGAAATAGGAGACCAAATAACAAAAGCTCGTTGTTACGTTTTTATGGGCGTCCGCGGGACATCGATAATTAGCAAAGAATCGCATAATTATCTACTAAAAGCTCTAGAATTTACTGAGAAAACAGGAGACATTTTTCTAAAAGCTCAGATATTTTCATGGATTGCTTATGCTTATTACTGGACTGCCTTCACTATCGAGGACCCAGAGCAAAGAATAGAACGGGCTGATAAGGCAATGGAATATTATGATAAATCTCAATCATTGGTCAAGATACTCTCATTTCAATTTCCACATAAGGGTAAAAATCTTGAACCTGATCCTGGTGGGTATGCAGAATATTACTTAGATAGGGCAGAATGGGAAACAGATGTAACAACCAAAAGACAGTTTCTTATTAAATCTGAGAAACTTGGAATAACCGCGCTTGAGAACGCTGAGAAGCTAAGTCAACCAAATTCTATAAGTTTAGTTAGTAATGTTTTGAGCAGAGCTTTCACATCAAGAGCAAGACTGGAAACGGATTTAGAAACCAAAAAAAGTTTATTAAAAAAGGCTATGGCGTTTAGAGAGAAAAATATTGAAATCTTAGAACTATTCTCCGATTTTATAACATGGAATCGTGGGGTTGGTCACATATATCTTGGTCAGACCAAAATGGAGCTATCACAAATTGAAAAAAATCAGAGTAAGAAAATAGAGCTTCTTGAGGAAGCTAGGTCAAGTACAAGAAAAGGTCTGGATTGGTGTCATAAACTTCTCCCAACATTTGAAAGAGAAGGGAGTTTAGGAAATCTGGGTATATTAAGTGGGTATCAGGATGGTTACGGGAAAATTCTAGTTGATCTATACGAACTCACAAAGAATAAGGAGTATCTAAAAACTGCGATTGAGAACTGGTATCATGCGATAGAATTAGCCAATAAAGTACCTTTACTTAGTCGAGTAGCTGAATTATATTGGAATATCGCTAAAACTCATGAAATAATTACTGAATATAAAGAATCAACAGAGACCTTCCGTAAAGCTTCAGAAAGCTATCTTATGGCTGCTGATAATGTTCCTCAGCTTAACAGCTTCTACCAAGATTACTCAACATATATGCGGGCTTGGAGCGAGATCGAAAAAGCAAGACAATGCCACTCAGAGAAGCAATACGGAGAAGCAAAATTTCACTACGAGAAAGCAGCTGAACTCCACGAAAAAACAAGAAACTGGAACTATATGACTCACAACTATAATGCATGGGCTAAGCTTGAAGAAGCTGAAGACCTAAGTCGTGACGAAAAATTAGAGGAAGGTAAGGAAGTATTCCAAGAAGCAGCTAGATTATTTGATAAAGCCCGTGAATCAATCAGGAAAAAGTTGAAGACAATAGAAACAATACAAGAAAAACAAACAGCTGAGGATTTAATCATAGCCTCAGACACAAGGCGCGAGTACTGTATTGGTAGAATAACCCTTGAAGATGCGCAGATTCTTTACAGACAAGGAGACTATCTGGCTAGCTCGAAGAAGTACGGGGAGTCAGCTAATCTGTTCCAGGAAGTTATGGACTCAATCGTAAGAGAGTCTGATAAAAAGGAAATTCAGCCTATCATCTATCTATGTAAGGCTTGGGAGAAGATGATTATGGCAGAAACCAGATCCCAACCAACGTTGTATACTGAAGCTGCAGAGAACTTTGAACTTGCATGGAAAAGCGCAACAGAGGGTTCTACGAGCTATCTTGCTCAGGCTCATAGCAGCTTCTGTAAGGCTTTAGAGGCTGGTTTAAGATTTGAAAGAGACAGGGATTTTGATCTATTTCTGGTTGCTAAAAATCACATCGAAGCGGCCATAAGTCATTATCTTAGAGCAGGGGACCAAAATATGTCGGATTACGCAAGAGCTACGGGCAGGATCCTTGACGCGTATCAATATACTTACAATGCACAAACTGAAGTTGATCCAGTTAAGAAGACAAGGTTCTACCAGATGGCTGAGAAACTTTTCCAATCATCCCTTGAGGCATATCTCCAAATAAAACGTCCTGAAAAAGTTCAAGAAGTAAAAAGAGTCTTATCGATGATAAAGGAGGAACGGGAGATAGCTTCATCCTTGAGTGAAATATTACATCCCCAATCAACTATGTCTACCACAAAGTCCTTCAGAACACCTTCTCCGACACATGAGAGAGCGATAGGATTGGAAAGATTCGAGAATGCGGACATTCAGGCGAACCTACTCACTGATAAAAAGAAAATTGGTATCGGAGATGAACTGAATCTTGAGATAGATATGGTGAACTCAGGTAAGGTACCTGCTCAGCTAATAAAAGTAGAGAATGTCATCATTGAGGGTTTTGATTTGAAGAGCCACTCTGATATTTATCGAGTTGAGGAAGGTTTCTTGGATTTGAAGGGAAGAAATCTTTCTCCTCTTAAAACTCTGAAATTGAAACTGAGTTTACAGTCTTTGAGCAAAGGAATATTTGAGTTCAAGCCTAGAGTATTGTACTTGGATGGTGCTGGGAATTACAGGATATATGATATCGAGCCCTTCTCTATCACTGTGATAGAATAGTAAATAACTCATTTTTTATCTCCACATTTTTGATTAACAAATAGAATGATTTTTCTAAAATCAGGGTACAGAATTTTATTCTTGTTCGATGTTTAATATAAATGGAGTTTTAATTTGAA
>CAZLHX010000143.1:0-6054 GCA_964559475.1 uncultured Candidatus Bathyarchaeia archaeon
GGACTAATCCATCAGGTCCTAAGCCTGACCCCTTTGGCCACTCGGGAACCCCCGCGCCGCTTCAAGTATAAATACCATCCTGTTTAAGAATCTTACCCAACACCTCTTTGAGAGTATTTTACTTATTACCAGCAGGTTTATACATTCCTCGGTTTTCCCAAAAGCTGGAATGACGGAGCTGGAAGATGAGCCATTACCTACTAATCTTGCACTGATGTCTAGTGGATTTACACAGATGTTCAGCGATAGCCTGAATAATAGGTTCAATAACCTATTAGTTGCTGCTGCAGGGGCAACAGTAAACCAGATGGGTTTCCTCCAAGGCGCTAAAGCTTTGAGCGCCAACATCTTCCAGCTATTATTCGGCAGACTAGCAGACAGGTATGGTAAGAAAAAGTTTATCGCCACAGGAAGATTCTTGAATGCGGGGGCAATCGCCGCTTTGCTCTACTTCGATCAACCCTCACAGCTGATATGGCTCGTTATATTGAGCAGTTTCTTCCTCAGCATGTGTACACCAACGTGGAATAGCCTAGTAGGGGACTATACAACTGATAAGATCAGGGGCGAGGTAATAGGTCTTGTGAACAGTATAAGTCAAGCAGGTAGTTTCATTGCTATGATTGTAGCCTTCATGATAAGCATTGGGCAGGAGGGGGAGACCAACATTCAGAGTTTTAGAATAGTCCTAACTCTTGCAGCAGCCACGAGCCTTATCTCGGGTTTTCTAGTGTTGATTACCCAAGAGAAGCCTCCTAAAGGGAACATGAGTACCATCCAGCTTGGTAAACTTATCCAAGACCCTCGTTTAACCCGATATCTACTGTTAAATTTTATGTACGGAGTAGTGATGAGCTTCGCGTGGCCCCTCTTTCCAATGGTAATTACCCACAGGCTTAAGATGAGAGTATGGCAGATAAGCACTCTGAGTATCACCAGCAGTCTTGTTAGTACCTTAACTCAGAGAAGATTAGGTCTTTACATGGACAAGATTGGTCGAAAGCCAGTCATCGTCTTTAGCAGAGTTGTTATGGCAGTAGCACCAGTCTCTTATGCACTAGCTGGACAGTGGTGGCACATCGCTTTCGCAGAGCTTTTCCTGGGACTTGGAATGGCTGCGTGGATGAGTAGTGAATCTACTTATATTATAGATCTGGCGCCAGGAGAATTGAGGGCTACATATCTCGCCAGCAGCACTGCAGCGTTTGGCTTAGCCAGTTTCTTGGGAAGTAATATCAGTGGCTATGTGGTGGATAACATCCTTCAGGGATTAGATAGCCTTAATGAGGGGCTTTTCATAAGCAGCGGTTTACGAGTCATTTTTGGGTTAGCCTACCTGGCTGCTTTTGAGTCTGTAAACGTTGAGTAAGATTAAAAACGTTAGAATCTATTCAATAATTGGTGAAAAATATGGAGATCAAATGGCTAGGCCACGCTTCATGGATGATTAAGACGATGGGGAAGACGATTTACATCGATCCCTACGAAGGTGACTATTCTGAGAAAGGGGATCTTATCCTTAGTACACATCATCATGACGATCATTGTAAACCTGATAAGGTTGAAGCAGCAGCAGGGGAAGATACTGTAATAATTGCACCTGAGCAGTGCGGACAAAAACTGGGAATGGATGTAAAGTCCTTAAAACCAGGGGAATCAGAGACCTTTGATGATATTAAGGTTGAAGCAGTCCAAGCTTACAACTTTAAACGATTTAGAAGCCCTGGAACACCCTACCACCCCAAAGGGATAGGTGTAGGATACCTTCTAACAGCTGAGGGAAAGACCGTCTATCATGCTGGAGACACGGATTTCATTGATGAGATGAAGGAAATAGAGGGCATTGACTTGATGCTTGTTCCCAGTGGAGGTACTTACACTATGGATAACCCGGAGGCAGCCGACGCTGTTATCGAGATAAACCCTGATAAAGCTGTGCCCATGCACATCTGGGACACTGATCCATCCGAGTTCAAGAAAAAAGTCGAATCTAACTGCGACACCGAGGTAATCATCCTAAAAGTTGATGACACAATCACCCTATAATTTTTTTTTAAAAGCTACTATTTTTCAATTAAATCCGTCTTCTTTTCAAATATCTCAGCTACTATCACTCTATAAGCTGGATAGTAAGCCTGACGATAAATCTCACTATGGTGTTGAGGCTTGATACCGTTTTTCTTTATGGGAAGATCATATTCTCGTATTTTCTCGTTATTGAAACCCAGGTCTTCTTCGGTGTTAAGTCTCTTGAAATTACCCCATAGTTCCATGAATTTTTCTTGCTCCCCTTCTCTTGTTGATGATTCTAACATTGCCTCGTAGAGGGATTCTAGGCTACCATCTTTTCTGAGAAATGGTCTGAGGTTTACCCTGATTATGGACTCCTCAGGGTTAGCAGGCTCAATTAAGGACTCCCCTTTATGATCGTCTAGGTTGATCCTTGAAGCCTCTTCATTCAACCTCTCCCATGCGTCTTCTCCCATTATATGCCCTACCCCAAAGACTCCCTGAAATAGAAGCTTGTAAACATCCCTCACCTCCATTAAAGGTCTTCTCTTAATGTGAGATTGGAGAAATTCTCTAAAGTCCATATACCTAGTCTCGTGGAACAAGCTTTATTGTTTCCGTAGGACATGTAGTGACACATAAGCCACATCCAAAACACTGAGACTCGTCGTAGAGTAGATCACCATCCTCCAATTGTCTGGCATTAAAGGTACACCGGTCTACACAGACTCCACAATGTATACATTTTGGCTCATCATCCTCAGCAACATATCGACTGGTTAGGACTTCTGTCGCAATACCGAACCTAATTAAACCTCCAAGAGTATGACAGCAACAAGAACAACAACTACAGATTACTGTAGGAACCTCATCACCCTTCATTGTATAAGCCATGTGAACTAACCCGGCACGATGACTTCTCTCAAGAGTCTGCAAAGCATCATCAAGGCTTATAAGACGAGGATTCAAATGCGTCATCTCTAGAGCCTCCTCAGCTGCATCCCCTATATTCAGACATACATCTCTGGGGGCATCACAGTTCCCGTAATCCGTCCTGCATCCACAATCTAAGAGGACGATTCTATTAACTTTGGAAAGGGTTTCCTTCATCTCGCTCAGATCGTAGATTCTGTGCTCAACCTCGATCTCGATATTTACAGCTACTGTTACAGCTCTCTCTAAGGTCTCAGCGTTTTCCTCAAGCTCTTTCTCTGTGTAGTCCTTCGGGTAGCGAATGCCCATTTTTGAAGGCATAAAATAGATGTTATTCCGTGGGATTTAAAACTTCGATAAATGAGTAGCCTCTAGAGAGTAGCACAAAAAATCCTAGTCCAATAAGAGAGATCCCTGAGCCTACATAGAAAATTGGGGTTAAACTAAATAAGTCAGCCAAGATGCCTGAGACTAAGGGTCCTGCCATCATTCCTAGACTCATGGCACTCTGAAGAACACTCATTGTGGTACTTATTCCTAGCTCTCTTCCCTCAATTGCTGCTATGGCAGTGATAGAGGGTAACATTATTGCACTTCCTATGGAGAATAATAATCGTGCTCCAAGTACCTCCCAGAAGTTGCTGGTAAAGGGAAAACTAAACATACCCAGAGCGCTAACAATGCCCCCAATAATAATCAACATTTTCTTGTTATACCGGTCTGCCATATCGCCAAAAGGTCTCTGTAACCCAGCTGATGAGAGCTGCCCCACAGATAAAACTGTACCTGCTTGAGTTAGAGATAGACCTAACCCGCCCTCGTTTACAGGGGTGTGCATGAAAATGGTTAGGAAGCCCATAATTGCGCCTCTTCCGAGAGCATTTATGGCTCTAAAAATAAAGCTGGCTAACAAGATTCTGTTAGATAGAACCTTTCTGAAGGAAGGACGGGGGTTTGTTGGATCGACTGATGATTTCTCAATCTTTGGTAGAAATGCATAGATTAATGCTAAACTGAAAGCAGTAAGGCCACTCATTATATAGAAAGGTGCACTTGATCCAAAAGTATCGGTGAGTGTTCCTCCAATAAGGGGACCCATCCCCATTCCACCAAACATCGCCAAATTCATGGTCCCCATATATCTGCCTTCCTGACCTTTAGGGGATAACTCTGCAGCATAAGCCATCGCCACTGGCATAGCCAGAGCAGATCCCAAGCCATGCACGAGTCTGAATGATATGAGACTCGTAAAGTTCCAAGCTATAGAGTATAGAAGTGAGACGACGGAGTAAGTTAACAGCCCAGCCATTATTACTTTCTTTTTTCCCGTTGTGTCGCTTATTCTCCCAGCTGGTGTTGAGAAAATGAATCTGGAAATACTCCATGCTGAGCTCAGGAGACCTATCTGTGTATAAGTTGCACCCAGGTCCTCTGCGTATACAGGTATTAATGGGCTGACTATTCCCAGTCCTAGCATTGCCACAAAGACAGCTAGCAATAATACCTGAATCTCTCGCTTCATTGGCACCTTGATCCAAAGTGGGACTTTTAATCCTTTGTATTGCTACACTAGTCTGTAGCAACAAACGTTATGCCTTTATGTCTTGACAGTATCTTTTTAAAAGATCCGCCCCTCAAAAGAGGGTTAGAGGAAAGATGACTGGGAAAGAATCCTCCGAGAATAAGCTGATACCCAAGGAGAACTTTACAGACTGGTACGATAAAATTCTCCTAGAAGCCAAGATAGCTGACGACCGTTACCCAGTGAAAGGGTTCACAGTATACACAGGCTGGGGTTTCAGTATAATAAAACGCATCATATCGATGTTAGAGACTGACTTAGAGAAAAATGATAATCAACCCATGCAGTTCCCAGTCGTCATACCCGAAGACTCATTTCAGAAAGAAGAGGACCACATAGAAGGATTCAGTGGAGAGGTCTTCTGGATAACCCACGCTGGAGTAAACGAACTTGAAAGAAAACTCGTCTTAAGACCTACGAGCGAGACTGCCATATACCCGATGTTCAAGCTATGGATGAGAAGCCACCAAGATCTACCTATAAAGATGCATCAGACTTGTAATGTTTACAGGTACGAGACGAAGGCAACCAGACCGCTATACCGGGGTAGAGAGTTTCTCTGGAACGAAGGTCATACAGCACACGAAGAATTAGAGGATGCTGAGGAAGAAGTTAAAAGAGCAATCAAAATCTATTCAGGAGTATATGATAGACTGGGATTATCGTACATAGTACTAAAACGACCAGATTTCGACAAGTTCGCAGGTGCCGACTACAGCGTCGCCTTCGATACATGGAATCCAGACGGGAAAGTAAACCAGATAGGAACAGTACACGAATTAGGATACAACTTTGCCAAAGCATTCGATTTAACCTACGAGGACTCGGAAGGAGAGCAGGTCTACGCAACTACAACATGTTATGGAATGGGTTTTGGAAGAACCTTAGCAGCGACAATTAGCCACCATGGTGATGACCATGGCTTGATACTACCCCCAAAAGTGGCACCAAAGCAAGTGGTTGTTATACCCCTCTTATTCAAAGGAAAAGAAGAGATTGCAATAGAATACGCGAAGAAAATCACTGGATTAATCGAAGAATCAGATATAAGAGTAGCACTGGATGATGATGACCGGTTTAACCCAGGCGATAAGTACTACAAGTGGGAGATGTACGGTGTACCAGTCAGAGTCGAGGTAGGCCCAAGAGAAGCTCAAAATAAGACTGTAACCCTGGCTAGGAGAGACAACTTTGAGAAAATAACAGTAAGTGAAGAGAAATTAATCCCAAAAATCCTGGAACTCTTCGAGACAATATTCGAAAACCTCAAAGCTAGAAGCAAAAGCACACTAGAAGGACTTCTAGCTGAAGCTGAGAACTTGGAAGAACTCAAGGCACGCATGGATGAACGAAAAATTGTGAAAGTCAACTGGTGTGGTGACCCCGAATGTGCATATAACATAAAAGACATGGTCGCCGGTGAAATAAGAGGTACCAGGTGGGACACCGAGGAAGTCCCCAAGGGAAGCTGTATTCTCTGCAAAGACAAAGCAAAATACATAGCCTACGTGAGTAGGACTTACTAGAGC
>CAZLHX010000144.1:0-5767 GCA_964559475.1 uncultured Candidatus Bathyarchaeia archaeon
GCAGCCCACTTCCGGATAGTCTTTGAGTTTTCCTTCTTGGCCCTCTCAAGAATCTTCCCGTCGCCACCCACCTTGAATACTAGCTTGTAGATCCATAGTTTGGCGCTTACGCTTATTCCGAGGTCTAGCAGCGTTGACGCCATCTCAACGAGCCTTACCTCATCGACGGGCAGCCTAGTCGCCGCGTTAAGAAAACCTTTGATCTTAGGCTCCGTGACGTAGCTGTCCGCCCCCTCCCTCACCTGAGATACCAGGGAGTGGAAGGAGGAATTCACGTCTTCCCCCTTCTCGAAGAGGACGCCGTATAGGTCTTCACATGATTTGACCCTGTTGGGTACACCGAACAGGATGATGTGGTCCATAATCCAGTTTATGTCTCCAGGCGTCAAGCAGTCCAGTTCACCTAAGGGTTTGAAGGAGACGTTCTTACCGCTACTCCCCGAGCTTATAATCCTCCCCAAGTATCTCAGTATGTTAAAAGTAGAACTGGTCACCTCCTCAGGGTACGAGTCTTTAAAAAAGACCCCCAAAAACGACGACGTGTACGTGAACCCCTCCAGCCCTTCGCCACGCCCAGAGCTATAATAATGGAACATCTTCTTATCCTTGTTAAGGTGGTCGACGAAGAGCAGAGTAAACTCCCCCTTGGACTCCACGCAGGAGTCCTTCCCAAAGTATACGATTAGGTCCAGGAACTCAAAGTCCCCCCAGTCCAGCTCCCCCACCGAGTCCAGGAAGACGGCCATCTCCAATGTATAGCTAGGCTCAGAACGCCAGTCATAAACCGGTTTAGGCAGATCACCTTCCACGTAGGGCCTCAGGAACCCCAGGTAAGAGTGGCATAGGTTTTTCTTCACTCCCTGGGGCACCTCGTCTTCTCCAATAATCCCGACTATGGATCTTGCCAGGTAAGTCATGGAGTATAGTCTCGACTCGAAGCCCCAGCTCATCTCCTTTAAGCTATACTTGGAGTACCCGTATATGTCATCGACTTCTCTCTTAACTGAGGCCACGGCGATCCTCCTAAGGGCGTCGTCGCCCATGATGGTTTTTACGATTTTTCTAAACGCTGAGGCTGACATACATCTTAGTCCTCCAAGTAGTGTAAAAACCCGGCTCCTCAATTTTAAGTACTATATTTACCCCCTTCAGCGTGGTATCACATTGTATGTGCTGACCATATGCAGCATTAAATCGGGGTAGGGATAAATGTTTAACCCCAAGCCAAAACCCGCCAACACTCCCTCTACCTTTTTCTTACTCTCTCACTCTAAACAAAAAACACACGTGCAACGCGTTAGGAAATGAGTGTTTCAGCTTCTGCAGCGTCTTGATGCTCTCATCAGTTGATCGAATTTTTTTTAGCGCTGTTCAATTATAGGGTAGAATTCTACTGCGTTCAATAATTGAGTGTTTATAGGTGTTTCACCTGTTTTTTAAGCAGTATTAACATCCTTTCTGAAGAGCGAACATGTTTGAAACAACCTTCTTGAAATATCAAATTTTGAGTAACCCACATCAACGCTCCTTCGGCTACAGCCTTAAACATGGCGCGCGCTGCCGTAGCATCAGGGCTTTCATGTCCCACTCGGGGTTGTACTCTACGGGTCTGCCCGGTCCGTCTCTGTGCAGGTCTGTCAAGAGTATGTCTCTGATAGGTGTTAAATCTAAGTTCGCAAATAGTAACTTGGGAGAACCTATCTTTATCACGCTAATAAAATGAATAGTTCTCCCATATAACATGAATTATTAAATCAGCCTACGCGCGCACGCAGGCATGCAGACGAGCAGACGGACGGTAAGAGGGGCGCGCAGGTATGAATGTTCTACAACCGCCTAATGTCACCATTACGTTAGATATTAAATGTAGAGAAGACGAAGGTCATCTTTCCTTCAGTCATAGGTTCTATTCGAATAGTTTATGGATAGTCATGAGACTGGTTGCTGCTAGCCCAGGGAGGATAGCAATAATCATCACAGTGTTAACCTCTAGTACCAGTCCAGCAGCCATTGCGCTAATCCAGAGGGCCATGTGACTCCATATTGTTATACTCTTATTTCGTGTGAATAGAGCCATTTTATTATAGCTAGCAGTTCTTAGAAGCAAATCGTAAGCCGCTTTTCCCAGGGTAGATAAGGTGTATTTGCTCTCTTTCTGTAATAGGAAAGGTGAGAGGGTCTTTAAGTGGTACGAGAGGGTGGGGCTGTCGGGGATATTTACCGTGTTTAGTATCTCTGTGAAGGAAACCTGTTTTTGTTCTCCAATGTATCTAAGCACGTTCCTTCTTATCTGGTGATCTAGCGCCTTGAACCCCTCCTCTTCGAGGTTATCGACTTCGGCTTTCTCGAACGCTCAAAAGCTCTACCTGTAACCATCTTCGTTTGATGAAATTTAAGCTTGTAAGTGGAACCACTTTTAGTAAAAACTTTTTTACTAAGATAAACCTCGTTGAGTCAACTCCTTTCATCATTCAGCCTTGTTTATTCATGATACCGTCAATGAATGATCCAATCATTACAGATAATTAGGATACTTGTATTACTATATACATACGAATAGACAGTAATGGAAAGTATAATTAGTGCAGGGGGGGATCATGAGGGAATATGCAGATCCAGAACTGGAAGTGCCTGATATGTGGAAAAGAGTTCTCCCCTAGGTTAGAAAACGGAGACTACTACTTCAACTGCCCCAGCTGTGGCTCACAAAACACAGTACCAGCCAAATAAAAACAAAGTCAAGGATCCAAGTCTGCCTCATAAAGAAATCTCTCTACAACCCCAATATTCAAAAAAAAAACACAAAAACCACATAGTTCCTAGCTAAATATAACCCCATCGTTTTTCCCTAATAGCTAGAAAATAGAACGATAACTGTTACATAAAATAACTCCTTAATATGGAATACGAGGTCATATTATCTATAAGGAGAACGATAAAAAAGATATATAATAGCTATTGAGGTCTGCACCACTTGAACAGATTCCCCGATGAAAAAGTAAGAATACTGATCGTAGATGATGAGGAGTTATCCACAGAGACGCTGAAACTACTACTAGAGAACATTCTCACCAGCGACTACAAGATCGACGTATTATATTCGGGAGACGAGGTTGTACAGGAAATACAAAATAACGGGTACCACATCGTATTCCTGGATAACAAGCTACCGGGAAAAGATGGGTTAAGCATCCTTAAAGAAATCAAGGCTAGAAACATCGATACAAACATAATATTTCTAACGGGGTATAGTGACGAGGAGACCGCCGTCAAGGCTATGAAGCTCGACGCGAAAGACTACATCCCAAAAGGAAACCTTGACGTGCAAAGACTCCTAGAAGCCATAAATGGAATAATCCTAGAGTCCTGCTTCACCCTAGACATACCCCCAGCAGTACTCTCAAAGCTTCAGAAAGCCTTCTCAACAGAAACAGCCCTGAGCACACGCCAGACCTTAAATCAAGAATTCGTGGGGCATTTCACGAATAATGAGGACATCACAGAAGCCCTAGAGCTATTATATAATCATAGATGCTTGGATAGGAAATGGATATACTCCACAACCCTATGCCCCGAATGTGGGTCACCCGGAGACGAGTTTTACCTGGCCTGCCAGGTATGCGGCTCAAAAAAGCTGGTAAAAGGAGAGGTGATAGAGCATCATAAATGCGGTCATGTGGACTTTAAGAACAGCTTCCTTGACGAGGCGGGAAGGTTTGTGTGCCCCAAATGTGGTGAAAAGCTTAATCAGATTGGCGTAGATTATGCCAGGGTTGGTACAAGCTACAAGTGCGACGACAACCATATAATGTCGGTGCCCGAACACGTCTACCGGTGCAGTGAATGCGGGGAAGAGTTCACAGAAGACATGGGAGAGCTGATAAAGGTTTACAGGTACGAGATAACCGAGAAAGGTAGGCTAAGCATAGACATATGTGATGTCGTTAAGGATCAGGAGAACCTGGATAATGTAGAGGATTACCCAACGGTGACAGCCTAGCATATTTCTGGCAGGTGGCTATTTGTTTTTATTTTTCTTCTACGCAGTTATAGCGTCAATCATACTATCTTTACCCTTTCTCATAGACCTGAAGACAGTGTGGTTGAGCTATTTTTTCTCAGCTATAGTATCAATTTTAATCTATACCTCCAGAAGAGACAACCACTATTCGGCTAAAAATAAGAGGTTACAGGTTATTATTGCATCGGTTATCATGGCGTTTCCCTTCATCGTCTCCACACTAACGTTTATTGAATACAGGTCCATACACCAGAGTATAATCCCGGGGCTGCTAGTTATGGATATGTCCCTGATTTTCTTCCAGTACTTTATGATCCTACCCTTCTCCCTAGTAGACCCGGTGATAAACAGGAAACCTATGATCTACCGGCCTCTAGTTAGTGTCATAGTCCCAGCTTACAACGAAGAGAAGTGGATCAAGCAGACCCTAGGGTCCTTGCTTGAGGTTGACTACGAGAATAAGGAGATTGTTGTGGTGGATGATGGGTCTACGGATAGCACGTATTATATAGCATCCATGATGGGGAAGAGCAATCAAAATATTAGGGTATTCCAGAAGGTAAACGGGGGAAAGGCGTCTGCAATAAACTATGGACTCCTGGTTTCCTCAGGTGAGATCGTGGTTATCACAGATGCAGACGGCTTGGTCAGCCATGGGTCATTAAAGGAGATAGTCGGCTTCTTCCGTGATCCTAATGTGGTTGGCGTTGCTGGTAATATTCGAGTTATAAACAAGAATAACGTTTTAACATACTGTCAGGCGGTGGAGTACGCCGTAGGAATTAACCTTCACCGGGCCGCGACGACGTCTTTCGGAGTAGTTGAGGTCCTACCAGGGCCCCTGAGCGCTTTCAGGAGGAGAGCTATCGACAAGGTGGGTGGGTTCGACTCTGATACCCTTGTTGAGGACGCTGACTTTACGAAAAAGCTGCTTAAAACAGGGAACGTCCTCCAGTGCACCTCAAGGGCTTTTGCTTACACAGAGGCTCCCTCTACCCTTAGGGGTTTTATTAAGCAGAGGACAAGGTGGTACCGTGGCAACATTCAGACTTTTCTTAAACATAAAGATATAAGGGATTACCTTGGCAACCTGTTCTTATCGTCAATCCTATATCCTTGGACTTTTCTACAGATCTTTGTGCAGCCTTGGCTGGGACCAGTTGCTCTTCTATCCTTTTTTATTTCCCTTTACTCTGGGACCTTTAAAGAAATACAGAATATTTTCATTGTTTTCTTATTCATGCAATTTATCATATCCGGTGTGTCTGTGAAGAAGGGTGAGGAGGACCCTAAATTGATCTTATTTTCTCCTTTCTTGATTTTAGGTTACAAGCATCTCATTGACCTCATCAAGATTAGGTGTATAATTGAACATATAGTAAGAAGACCGACTAGGTGGAACAAACTTGATAGAACTGGTCCACAGCTGAGACAATCAGCGGGAAGATCAACATAGTGCATGCGGCGAAGCCCTTAATGGATAAAGAAATATATCCCCCAGAACTAGTTGTGTTGGATCGATGGATTTTGTGAGACTGAATCACTAGTCTCTTGCGATTATTTTTTGGACACTAATTGGGGGTTCTTGTAGAGCGTTAAAATTACTTAACTGTGTATATGACTTTCAGCTTGATCAAGAAATCTTTCCTCGATCGCGTTATTCAAAGCTACACAGTATTCTTTTAACTCCCTCCTCTCAGTAATATCCTCTACGGACAAAACCAGCCCAATTGGATTCCCCCCGGT
>CAZLHX010000145.1:0-5688 GCA_964559475.1 uncultured Candidatus Bathyarchaeia archaeon
AATAAACTAGCCTCAAATTTTTTAAATTGTCGCAAATTTGCGATACGTTTTAATAGTACGTGTTTAGCTAAATAATTTTCTATGCTAATATTGAGTTTAGATAAACCTTATTTTGATTTTTATACGTAACCATTTGCTAAAAACATGAACAAATATGTTAAATTTCCACTTTTTTGTTCTGAGCTAAACACATACTTTTAATAACATTTTTAACGTAAGCCTTGGTTACAAACCAAGGAGAATCCAAGGTGTCCAGAGAATTTAATTACATAGTCAGGCTCCATGGCACAAATATAGATGGAACTAAAATGGTGCCTTATGCCCTCACTGAGGTCAGGGGAGTAGGCATAAGACTCGCTCGCAGTATTGTAAAGCAGGTGGGACTTGATCTTACGGATAGACTTGGTAGTCTAGCTGACTCGGAGGTAAAGATGCTTGAAGAAGCCATCGATGACCCCGCTAGTGTAGGACTACCAGTATGGATGTTTAACAGAAGGAAAGATCCCATGACGGGAGAACACCTTCACATGTTGGCATCAGATCTAGAATTAAGAATAAAAGACGACATAGAACTCATGAGGGAAACCAGAAGCTGGAAAGGCGAACGCCACAGAATGGGCTTAAAAGTAAGAGGACAGCACACCAAGACCACTGGCAGATCTGGTAGAAGCATGGGTATCAGTAGAAGTCGTATCCAGAGACAGAGAGAGGCAAGGGCGCTGGAAGAGAGGTAGTGAAAGATGGGTGATCCGAAGAAGAAACACAAGTCATACTCTACCCCTAAGAGGCCCTACCAGACTGCTGCCCTAATGGACGACCTCAGACTTATCGGAGCTTACGGTTTACGTAACAAGAGAGAGCTGTGGAAAGCCCACTCCGAGCTGAGCAAGATCAGAGGCAGAGCCCGGGACCTGCTTAGCCTCGAAACAGAGGAGAGAGGAGCCCGTGAGAGGCAGATAATCCGAAAACTGGCTCAACGGGGAATGGTAATGGAGAACAGCAGAATCGAAGACGTGCTAACTTTAACAGTTGAGGATATGCTAGAGAGACGTCTTCAGACTTATATCTATAGGAGAGGGATGGCAAATAGTCTATATCAGGCTAGGCAGCTAATAACCCACGGTCATATATCCATAGGTGATAGAAAAGTTACCTCACCAAGCTATACCGTGAAGGTGGAAGACGAGGAATCCCTCGACTTTGCACAATCCAGCCCATTCAATAACCCTGACCACCCCTTCAGGCACGAGCTTGAGGTGGCAGAGGCAATGGAGGAGGAAATGTAAATTGACCGAGCAAGAGCAAAAGGAAAGATGGGCAATAGTTCACATATACAGTAGCTTCAACAACACCATAATCCACATGACTGACTTAACCGGGGCAGAGACCTTGGGAATAGCGTCTGGGGGGATGTTTGTAAAAGCAGACAGGCTCAAACCAAGCCCCTACGCAGCTATGAAGGCAGCTCAGCAGATAGCTGAGAACGCCAGAGATAAAGGCGTCAACGCCATTCATATAAAAGTAAGAGCACCAGGAGGAACCGGTAGCAAGACCCCCGGTCCAGGAGCCCAGTCAGCCATCAGGATACTTGCTCGAAGCGGGTTCAGGATAGGAAGAATCGAGGAAACCACACCAATCCCCCACGACGGTACACGTAAACCAGGTGGAAGAAGGGGAAGGAGACCTTAGGAGCCTGATGGGGTACCCTTGAACATAAGGATAATAAGCTTAACCGAGGATAAACTGACCTTTCTCCTGGAGGGAGTAGACACGGCTTTCGCCAACGCCCTCAGGAGGACCATGATGTCCGAGGTCCCAATAATGGCCATTGAGGACATCTTCTACTTTGACAATACCTCATTAATACCCGACGAGGTTCTAGCCCACAGGATAGGGCTAGTACCCCTTACAACTGATCTGGAGGATTATCTACTTCCTGAGGACTGTGACTGTGAATCAGAGCTGGGGTGCCCTAAATGTAGGGTAATTTTAACCCTGGATGTTGAGGCTGAGGATGATACAATAACAGTCTACAGTGGGGAAATGGAGTCTGAGGACCCAAACATAGTGCCAGCTAGTAAGAACATCCCTTTGGCTAAACTGGCGCCAAATCAGGCAATAAGATTCGAGGCGTACGCTCAGCTGGGTAAGGGGAAGGAACACGCAAAATGGAGCCCAGTCAGCATGTGCGTCTATCAGAACGTTTCCATGGTACCATTAACTGATAATGTGTCTGTAGAGGAATGTGTAAAGCAGTGCGGAGAACAGGTGGCTGAGATAGAAGAAGATAATCTAAAAATAATCAACATTCTCAAATTTGAGAGCTGTAAACTCTGTAGAGATCTCATAAGTCACGAGGAAATTATGGGGAACCTGAAGGAGGATGAGTTCTTTTTCACTGTAGAATCCAACGGTGCATTATCACCAGAGAAAATTGTAAGACATGCAGTGAGGATCCTGAAAGATAAGCTCGCTACCTTATCAGGCAAGATAGATAGGGACGAGCTGAGTGACGAGATCACGGACTTTGGTATCCCCGAGTTCGAGGAAGGAACCCTCTACACAGTGGGCTCAGGGGAATACGATGATGAGGAAGAAGATGGAGAAGACTTTACTGGAGGAGATGTCGAGGAATGAAAAACACAGAGTTAATCAAGACGATTAACGCCTTGAGAGAAGCATCCGAAGAAAGAGAACAAGCCATATGGCAGGCATTAGCCGAAGATCTAGAAAAAGCAAAGAGGAGAAGAGTGGCAGTAAACCTCAGTAGGATAGATAGATACACAGAAGAAGGCGAAGTAGTAGCAGTCCCTGGAAAAGTACTAGCCTCAGGCTCTCTCAGTAAGCCCCTGAAGATAGCAGCCTTCAGCTTTAGCGAGACTGCCAAGCAAAAAATAGGGTGGGTGGAAGGAGAGTATATGAGCCTCAGAGAGCTTCTCAAATCAGGGATCGAACCAAGCAAAATACGAATAATGAAATAAGTTCAACCATTTTTCAAAAACAATATTTTCTAAATTATTGTTTACGCATATTAAAGAAATTTAGTAGCAGCCAAAATTTATAAAAGTTTTTTCAGTTTCATAAAGGCATTAACGAAGTCAGCTGGAGTAACCCCTGGGCTTTCAGGGTTATACTTTTTGTAAAAGGCTTCTATCTTCTGGGTGAGTTCCCTCTCCTCTATACGAGCACCTCGTAAAGTCTCTTCCAGTAGATCAATGGACTCCTTAGGTATGATGAAGAAATCTCCCGTGATCTCAACGTCAAGGATCCTATTCCCAGCTACCTCAACCTGTAATCGTATAAGTTTACTTGCTTTATGGTCTACCTCTAAGACTTTTACCTCGTGAGCGATTTTAACGCTTCTTCCAGGTTTGCCTCCTGGTGATTCCATGTAGAGCCATTCCTCACTGGTATGCCTGGGCTTCGTCTCTTCCTCGAATATCATTAACTCCTCAAGCGTCGGCTCACCCCTCTCAAGCTCCACATTCAAGAAGTCTTTAAACTTCCAAACATAAACCTCCTTGATATATTCAGGGCTCGGAGACTCACCAAGTTCCCTATCGAGAGTACTTACCCACTCTTGCATGCTCTTTGCCATCTTGTCCCTGAATTTCTCATCTGGGACTTGGAGGACTCTTGCCATGAGTTCGTATTCTAAATCCATGATTACGTTGCCAACGAGAATCGTCACTGATTCGTGTACTCCTGCACCGTTTCCACTAATTTTTCGACCCTCTACTACGACGTCGTTTAATGGCTTGAATTCAGCTGGAACTCCAAGCTCCCGATAGACGTCAACTGTTATTCCAAGCAGCTTCTCGAATAATTTTTCGACGTTACCAGGCAAGACCTCGCTGTTCTTACCTATTATCTGGTAGAATATCTGACCGCTGTCCAGGTATGTTGCACCTCCTCCCTGGCTCCTTCTGATCACGGGGAGTCCACTGGATCTTATGTAATCCAGATCAATCTCCTTTCTCAAGTCCTGGTGATACCCAATACACACGTAGGGCTGTGACGGCTGTACAAGTATAATGGTGTTAGGGCTCAGCCCTTGGTGCACCGCCTCTGCAACCGCCTCGTAGAACGTCTGGGCCTTGAACGGCTCTGCCTTACCAAGATCTATGAGCCGCCACGTTTCCACGTGGCTAGACTCCGGCTTTTTCTTTCTCTTCCTTCAACCAGGCTTCCAATGCGTCTGTATCTGAGCCCTCAATTAGGCTGTCTAGTTCTTCATCCAGTTTCTCAGGCTTGACTAGGGCGACCCAGCCATCACCATAAGGATCATCGTTAATGAGGCTCGGTGTATTGCTAAGCTCAGGGTTAATCTCAAGGATCTCCCCCGTTATAGGCATCTTAAGGCTGCCAACCCATTTTCCTGACTCTATACTTCCCAGAGTCTTTCCCTCATTGACTGATCTTCCAGAGGGTCTAGTCTTTATTGATACCAGTTTTCCTGCAGCATCAGCAGCCCAGGAGTTATATCCTAGCCTCGCTTTTTCATCCTCCATTCTTACCCACATGTGATCTTTGTGGTAATAAAGGTCCTCAGGAAACTCATATCCTTCTATCTTCACCATAATTATCACTAAATCCTTACTATAACCGTATATAATGCGTTCGCAAAGAGTTGTGAAAGATTTTTAACAAAGCACGCTAAATGTTGGTAAGCTAGAGGGTCTGTAGCTCAGCAAGGCAGAGCGGTGGCCTCTTAAGCCATTGGCCGAGGGTTCGAATCCCTCCAGACCCGCTTTTTTTAGAGCGCATAAATAAGGTTATAAAGAATTTGTTATATCTTTTACTTGGTCCTTATGGTAAAGCGTGGAGAGTACAGACCGCCGAACGGCTCTTTGGGAAATGAGGGTGTCTTTTCTCTCTTTGATGATCCTAGTATTGCTTGGCCTAAGCGTGCTCACTGGTGGCATTATGTTGGTGAGAATGAGACTTTTGCTCTCTGGTTGCTTAATGTTGCTGCGGGGAGTCCTACTACTGCTATTGAACAGGCGAGGATTCTCGCCAGGTTCCTGGATAGGATGGGGTGGTCTCTTGATGAGCTTACTGAGCTTGCCTTGGAGGATAAGTTTAACCTTGAGAGGCGTTTGGAGGTTTTTGCCCGGTCTTTGGAGTCTCAGGGGTATAAACGGGGTACCATTAATAATTACTTTAAAGCTGTTAGGAGCTGGCTTGGTTATAATAATATTGAGTTGACCAGGAGGATTAAGCTCAGTAGAACAGAGTCAAAGCGTGAGAAGGTTCCCTCTCCCGATGACCTGGATCTTGTTATGAGAGGTGCTGGTGCCAGGCAGGCAGTGTTGGCGCTGTTGCTTATGGTGGGTTGAGACTTGATGTGCTTGGTCAACCAAAGGTATATGATGGGTTAAAGCTTGGTGAGCTTCCTGAGTTGGACCTGGATTCCTTAAAGTTCTCAAGGGTTCCTACACTGGTTTTTATTAGCGCAGGATCAGTAAGATTGGTTTATCCTACCGTACCTTCTTCCCCAAACCCGTATGCGACGCTATAACAGACTACTTGACACTGAGACGAGAGAAGAATGAAGAGGAGCTGACTCCTGAGAGTCCCCTTGTGGCAGTTAATAGTGGGTGGGTGAATAGAGGGTTCAGAGATGATACTGGTAACAGGCATGTCCGCAGCAAGACCATCAGCTCTGATATCAGGGAAGCTATTGGT
>CAZLHX010000146.1:0-5561 GCA_964559475.1 uncultured Candidatus Bathyarchaeia archaeon
ATACTATTTGATTTGAATATTCTTAGTAAACTATTATTGTTCTTGTTTTTCTGATGAGTTTACCAGCCTCTGGGGTACCAAGTTTAAGCCAAGCCCTCTGGAATATGAAGTAGTTGCTGGAGTTTGCGTTGTCCTCGAATACTATTACTACGTGCTCTGGTACTCCCATTGGTAGACCCCAGAAGAGCAACTTTAATCCATATTCTGAAGCCAGTTTTGACCATTTAGGTAAGTGTTTTTCTCTCTCTTCTAGAGGCATTCTTAGGAATTCTGCAGTCATCTCGCAGTATATGATATATTTTGGCACATTGATTCACTTAGTGTACACATGTACTGCGCCTTCAACCTATATGTTTTACTAATATTCTGTAGAATATTTCCCTATTTTTTAGTAGATTTCTATGCTATAACGTAAATCTATTATCTTGTGGATCTGATTCCTTTTCAGGTGTGTATTTGTCTGAACCTTTGATTTATGTTAATGGTGAAATAGTTCCAAAGAGTGAAGCTAAGATTAGCGTCTTTGATGAGGGGGTAACCCATGGATGGGCAGTATATGAGGGCATCCGAGTCTACGATGGAAAAATATTAGAGCTTGACGCTCATCTAGACAGGCTTTTTACCTCTGCTAAGAGTGCGGGGATAAATATTCCACTAGAATCAGCTGAGTTTAGAAAAGGTGTGCTCGATACCGTTGTGGCGAATGGATACCAGAACTGCCACATTGCACCTTGGGTCGGATACGGTGAAATCGGTGGGAACCCTAGTGTGGTCATCAGAGTGGTCGAAAGAAAAAGCAGGATGGGGGAACCATCTACTGCAATGGTTTGTAGCGTTAGGAGAGCTGCACCGGATAGTATTCCCGCCCAGATAAAAACTAATAGCCGTCTTGATCTCATGCTTGCCAAGATGGTAGCCTCTTTGGCAGGTGTGGATTATGCTGTAATGCTCGATCATATGGGTTATGTGGCTGAAGTTAGTCTGGCAAATATTATGATAGTTAAGAATGGGGTAACTCTCACTCCCTATCCGATAAATGCGCTTGAGGGGATAACAAGGAACCTTATTCTTAGGCTTCTCCCTATGCGAGGCTACGAGGCTCTTGAGGACAATATAACTCTTCATGACTTGTGGACTTGTGATGAAGCATTTGTATGCGGTACTGGAGCGGAGATTCGCCCAATTGTCCAGATCGATGGGAGGACCATTGGAAATGGTAAGATGGGACCTATAACAAAGAAGATAATCGAGCTATACACTGATTATATTGACACTCACGGTGAGGAAGTAAAATATAGTTAATAAAAGAACTTTTTATTTATTAGTGAATAATGCATCCCATATTATCTTAAAGCTAGCCAATAATACCGCAAAGTGAATAACAAACTTGAACTGCTCAGTCCTCATTCTCTCCACAGCCGTTTTGCTGAAATAGCCCCCAGTAATAGCCACAATGAAAAGAAGTGGGATATACCAGTAGAAATCTTGTGTAAGATACCTATTCCACAGACATACACTTACTCTGGTTACATCTGTGAGGAAGCTGATCCCTCCATTGGTTGATACATATACTCCCCTGGTTAAACCGAAGCTGGAGAGCATTTCCCCTCTTAAGGGCCCTCCAGAGCTAACAAGCCCACTGAAAAAGCTGTAAATTGAACCTCCAATAATTAGATAAGCCATCTTTGATTCAAATCTTAGCTCCTTTCCGGTCAAACCAAGTATCGAATAGAGGGCTAATATGATTCCTAATATAGATTTGAGTAGTGCTTCAGGAAATACTCCTACGAGGCTCGCTCACAAGAAGGTGAAAATAACATTAGGGAATCCAAATAATAAAAAGATCCGCTTATCCAGCTTCTCACGGAAGAAGGCTATTCTACCAAAGTTACCAAATATGTGGAATATGCTGGTAGGCGCGAGAGCTAATTCAAAAGGGAAAATACTCACAGCAACCGGTAGAAGGATACTACTTATACCAAAAGCTGCGATGTTGCCCAAGAAAGCAGCGAAGAAGCCAGTTACCCAGAAAAATATTTCTATAGAATATAGTTGCAGTAGTTTCAATTAAACATAGACATGGTTAAATTTTTAATAATTTATTAAGAGTTAAGGTTTACTGCTGGACAAAGTGTAATTCTACTCCATCTGGATCACTGAAAAATACAGTCTTTCGTCCTTGTCTACCCGCTATTGGTACAGGAGGCGAATCAAATTCAATGACATCTTTAAGCTCGTCATATATTCTTTGGACATCGTTAACTCTGAAACCGATATGCCTAAAGCCTATATCGGTTATCTTTCTCTCCGGTCTGTAAGTTTCTCGTCCTTCTTTTTGGTGCATTAACTCAATTTTTACTGGACCAAGCTTCATTACACCCACCCTGTCGTTGGGTCTCTGTATAGTTTCCAGGTGCTCGAAGCCTATTAGTTTATAAAAATTAATGGATTTCTCCAGGTCTTTGACTACTATCAGTACGTGGTCGAACGCTGTCTCGTTCTTCAATTCGGATCATCTACTAATTAACTGGTGTTTTTTGAATTCTCGGATCAGATAATCAGTTTTATTCTAAAAATTGTTTTATTTCTTTACTCAGTCTTATTTGGTAATATGGTTTTGAAGCTTGAGGAAAAAGTTGGGCAGATGCTTGTCGTTGGATTCGAGGGTCTTTTTCCTCCTGATTATATCTTAGACTGGCTGGAAGAAGGGAAGGCTGGTGGTATAATTCTATTCTCACGCAATATAGACAGCCCGGAACAAGTATATAGATTGAGTAAAAGATTACACCAAGCCTCAAGCAGACTATTAATGATAGCCATAGATCAGGAAGGAGGTACTGTAGCCCGTCTGAGAGAGGGATTTTCTGAGAGTCCAGGTGCAATGGCACTAGGATCAGCAGACTCTGAGGAGCTGGCTGAAGAAGTGTCCACTGTACTGGGTAGGGAGATGCGGGCACTTGGTATAAACTGGAACCTTGCCCCCGCCTTAGATCTTACTAATGATATTCGTAATCCATCAATAGGTACACGTTCTCTAGGTTCAAATCCAAAAAAGGTGGCCAGACTGGGAGCAGCAGAGGTTAGAGGGGTTCAAAAAGTAGGGGTTGCAGCATCAGGCAAGCATTTCCCAGGCAAGGCGAAAACTCCTGTTGATCCTCATGTAGAACTTCCCGTCGTTGAAAGCTCTTTAGATAATTTATGGGATACTGATCTCCTGCCTTTTCGTACAGCGATCAACGAGGGACTAGCCTCAATAATGATCACCCATGTACAGTTTAAGGAATTAGACCAGGATTATCCTTCTACTCTATCTGAAATAATAATCGAAGATCTGCTAAGACGTAATCTAGGTTTCAATGGGCTTATTACAACGGACTGTATGGAGATGAAAGCCATGACTGATCATTATGGACCGGGGGAATCTGCAGTTCTGGCAGCAATAGCTGGAGCAAATATGATAATTTTCTCGCATACCCGTGAATATCAAGAAGAAGCATATGATTCTCTGTTAAACGCAGTAACCTCTGGTCGATTATCAGTTGAAAAAGTGAATTACTCTGTAGGTGAAATTATGGAGATAAAAGAAAAGTTCCACTGGAGTAATCCACCTCCACTCAGTGTCATCTCTTCAAACGAACATAAACAAGTAATGAAGAGAGCAGCCAGATCCGGAACAGTTCTCTTTAAGAATGATGAGTTACTACCTCTCAAAGATGAGAGTCTAACAGTAATAGAGTTCATCTCAAAGAAGCTTAATGACCGTCCAAGTTATTTTATTCAGGAGATCAAGAAATACTCAAACAACGTAAAGTATCTTCCTTTAGAACTATTCTCCCCTGTCGAGGAAGCATTACAGAAAACAGATGAACTAGTAAACATTTCAGACATAGTCTTGGTGGCAACGAGAAATGCTCACCTTATCCCCAGTCAGGAAGAGATTGCCTTCGAAATTTTAGAAAACACTGAGAAGGATATACTTGTATGTTTAATAAATCCTTACGATGCCAGAGTCTTGAGAAGTGACGCTGTTATTTGTACCTGTGGGGATAGTAAGCTCTCACAGATTGCGGCTGTTGAAGCTATCTATGGGGTTTATAATCCAGAAGGGAGGTTGCCCGTACCAGTTTCTTGACTAATTTCCTCTTGTTCTAGATAGCGAAGGATGAGTAACTTAGAGTAATATTCAGTCAGCAGATGTGACTGAAGGGATGGATGTTATTTCTGAGGGATCTGGTTTTTTACCAAAGTACATGAATACCATAGCTAAACCCTGTAACGCGGTTATAATTAGGAATGCTTGACTGTAACTTCCAGTTGTGTCAAATATCCAACCTGCGAAAGTGGGGTATGCTACATTTGTTATTGCTGTAAAGAAGGTGATATACCCTGTTATTGTCGCATATGCTTTTCTACCAAAGTAACTTGCCCTAAGGCTGGTCTGTGCTGGTATCGTTATCCCATAGCCTATCCCGAATAACGCGACGAATAGCATTATAATAGTTATGGACCGAGCGTAAGTGAATACTAATAACCCGATAGTTCTAAGCCCATAGCCTAATATGATGTATTCTCTCTCGGTTAGCCTACCTCCCAGTGTTGCTGTTAAGAACCTACCGCCAAGGCTCACAGTCGCCATCATACCCAATATCCCAGCAGCAGCAACAGCGTCGATACCTAAGCTCTGATGATATGCCATCTGGTGCATTGTTACCATAGCCAAGGTGCCTCCGTTTAACATGAATGCGATAAGGATCATCCAGAAGCTTCTTGTTCTCATTGCTTCCTGAGGCGTAAAGTCGTATTCATAATCGAATTTTACCTCATCTATTTCCTCTTCCAGGTGCCCTTCCGGTAGCTTAGTCTCACCATCAGGTAATAGGCCGTAGAACTCAGGTGGGCGGTCTTTCATCCAGAACCAAGCTAATGGTAGTGAAATGAGTAGCGTTGAGACGACGATGAATATTAGGGCTATCCTCCAGCTGTATCTTTCGATTATCCATGTCATTATTGGTACAATTACAGGTGCTCCTAATCCGCCTCCGATGGTTACTATTCCAATTGCTCTTGCCCTTTTTCTGACAAACCATTTAGCCACTGCGCTGTTCACGGTATCGTATAGACCTAGGTTAAAACCTAGGCTCACGATGAATCCCCATATTATTATGAACTGCCAGAGAGTTTTTACATAAAGTACAGCTATAAGTCCAATACATGCGATTATTGTACTGATTATGGTTATCTTTCGTTCACCATATTTGTCGATTGCCATTCCTCCAAAGGGTCCCTCAAGTCCTCCTTGTACGCTTCGCATACTGAAGGCAAGACTAAGCTGGGTTCTCGTCCACCCAAATTCCTGAGTCAAAGGGAGAAGCAAAGCACCCATACCATAGTACCAGCTACCATATCCCCAGCAGGCAATTATGGCTCCAGCTATGACTGTCTTCCAGCCAAAAAATAGGTTATCCCATTTTTCTCTGAGGGAAAGCTCCGTCATTTTCAACCTAGTCAGGATAATATGTTATAAAGTTGCGTAAAATTCTGTTAAAAACAGTAATACTTTT
>CAZLHX010000147.1:0-5525 GCA_964559475.1 uncultured Candidatus Bathyarchaeia archaeon
ATATCGGTGGTGAGGCTTGGGAAATGCCAAAAAAGAGAAGTAGCGGAGGACGCAGTAAAGGAGGGAAAGGGCGGTCTGGAATGGTCCAGTGCAGTTACTGCGGCGCCCAAGTACCTCGAGATAAAGCAAAGAGAGTTACCAAATATCATAGTTTGGTAGATCACCAGATGGTGAAAGAACTAAGGGATCAAGGTGCACGGATAAGTCGTACCAAGACAACCAAGTATCTTTGCATTAGCTGTGCGGTTCACCGTGGTGTCGTGAATATTCGCGCAAAAAAGGAGCGAAGATATACCCCCAGACGTAGAAGAAGTTAATCTTTTTCTAACTCTTTTTTAAAATATAAAATTCTCTGTATGACTGTTAAATTTGTAGCAATTGCCATTATTAAAACTCCCCACTCCATAACTTTTATCCAAAAAAAAGATATTATGCTACAAATGGCGAGGAAGACTAATCTCTCAGCTCTTTCTGCAAAGCCTACTCCTGACATTTTTACTCCTTCTACCTCTGCCCTTGCCCTTGTATAGCTGACCATAACAGAACCAATTAATGCAATTAGTCCCATAAGTGGCTTAACTAATCCTCCAAGTATTAATCCAGATATTATGAAAAGATCACTATATCTATCGGTAACCGAGTCCAAAAAACCACCAAACCGTGTAACTTGGTCTGAATTTCTTGCAAGCACCCCATCTATTGCATCTATAAAGCCTGATAATAAAATCATTAAACCTGCAAGTACCAGCGTTATTGGGTTCGAAGTATGAAGTACATATAGCAGAATCGTTATCGCCGCAGCAATTAATCCAAGTAACGTCAGATGGTTAGGCTTTACACCAATCTTTGAAAATGGTAAAACTAGAGCCCTCATCTTATTCTCGAAACGCTTCTTCAGGTTACCAGATACCAATTTAAGGTCAATTATGTTGTCAGTGGTTTAAATCTATCCAGAGTTTTCTATTATTCCTCGTGAAGCTAATATTCCGGTTGCTGCAGCTCCCACTATGCCGCGGCTAACTCCACCCCCGTCCCCTGCTATATAGAGATTTGGTATTTTTGTACGGAGGTGGTTATCGGTGCTAATTCTCATGGCGTAAAATTTTATTTCTGGGCCATATAGGAGAGTGCTATCACTGTCTATTCCTGGCATTACTTTATCCAGCATCTCAAGTCCTTCTAATAGATCATTGACTACTCTTCTAGGATATGCCATGGAAATGTCTCCTGGTGTTACATCCTTTAATGTGGGTTTCACATAGCTTCTCGAGAGCCGATCCCATGTGCTTCTCCTATAGTTCCTTAAATCACCAAGACGTTGCAATAGAGGTTTGTGACCTCCTAAGGTATTGGCGAGTTGTGCTATTCTTCTCCCATATTCCGTAGTGTTTTCAATTGGTTCTGTAAGACTCATTCTAGTCAGTAAAGCAAAATTTGTGTTGCTACTCCTTACATCTCTCATACTATGCCCATTAGCACCAAACAAACCATTCCCGTATGGTTCTCTCACTACGTATCCTGATGGGCAGACGCAAAAAGTACGTACAAAGTCATCATAACTTGGGGTATACATGTGGAATTTTGGATCCCAGATGCCATAATCATGAATAATTTCATCCATTACTGAGTTAGGTACCTCGACTCTTAACCCAATATCGATGGGATTGTATTTCATCGCAATACCAATCTTATTCATTATATTAATTAACCAATCTGAACCAATCCGACCAGGAGCAAGGAGTATAGCATCTCCATTGATGAACTCTGATTCTGTTGAGATGCCTTTTACTCTATCACCTTCAATAATGACGTCCTCTGCCTCAGTATCTAACTTGATATCCACATCATTTTCTTCTAATATTTGTTTCATTTTATCCATTACGTCGGGGAGGTAATCTGAACCAATATGGTTCTGTTCGATCCTAACAAAGTTGATACCGGCTCTAGATGCTTTAGTTTTTAGTTTTCTAAAACCTTCCTCATCTGTCTGAGCCATCTCGACTCCAAGTTTTTTGAAGACATCACGTACATTATAAACAAGGTCCCAGGCTTCCTCATCAGGCATGAACTCTGTTAGGTTTCCCCCAATCTTTGGATGGAAGTTTAGTTTTCCATCACTGTGTAAACCAGAACCTCCTACAAATTTTCTTTTTTCTAAGAGGATTACTTCGTTAGTTTTTGATAGTGTGTATGCTGCGAAGAGCCCTGCCGGACCGGCACCGACTATAATTATCTTCAATATATCCCTTATTTCTAGATAGAGGGGATTTTTAAAAACTATACTGATTTTTAGAAATATTTGTATTCTAGTAATATATCAAATATTGGGTGAGCCCCATGAGCTGCAGTATATGTGGTGAAGTTGACGATATAATAATGAAATGCGTCAAATGTGGAAGAAACTTTTGTGAGTACTGTGGGAATGACGAGAAAAAGTTATGTAAGGATTGCTTAAGAACCATTAGAGCCAATAGCAAAATTTAATGCTTCTCTCATTCTATTTTTATATGATATTGCTTTACCCCTGTTAATATTACATAATTGTGTTAAAACAAACCCTAAATACTATAATTTATGCCTTATACGTGTAAGTACACTGTGTTGATAATATGAAGAAAGCTCATATGGTAAAGGATCCCTTTGGAGAAGCAGAGGTTGAAGTATTAGAAGCATCTGATATGTTTAATGGAGAACCCAAACCTCGGAGAGGAAAAGTTCGTGATGTTTACGATATGGGAGACTATCTTTACATCGTAACTACAGATAGGATCTCAGCTTATGATGTAGTATACCCTACTTTAATACCCCATAAAGGAGAGAGCCTTCACGCCTTAAGCGAGTTTTGGTTTAAAGAAACCAGGGACATCATACCCAATCACTATCTAGAGACCTTAGATAATAGGACGATGAAAGTGGTAAAAGCTGAGAGGGTTGATGTAGAGTGGGTTTGCAGGGCTTACCTCTATGGATCAGCTTGGAGAGCATACAGAGAGGGAGAACGAGAGATAAGCGGAATAAAATTAAGAGACGGTCTCAAGATGGCTGAGGAACTCCCTGAGGTAATTTTAACACCAACAACAAAAGAAGATACAGGTCATGATAAGGAAATCAGTAAAAAAGAAGCTATAGATGCTGGGCTAGTCTCTCCTGAGGAATGGGATATACTTGAAGAGGCTACCTTCAAGTTGTTCGAAAAATACAGGTCAGTGGCAAGGAAACAGGGTTTAATAATACCAGATTTTAAGCTCGAGTTCGGGAGACTGGATGACGGGCTTATACAGATCGATGAACCTCCAACCCATGATAGCGCTCGTTATTGGGCAGAGGAGTTCTATGAGGTCGGTAAACCTCAAGAAGCCCATTGTCTTGATAAGGAATTTTTAAGATCTTACCTCAGAAATATAGGTTATATGGGTGATGGTGAGCCCCCAGTGATCCCTGAACCAGTTATCCGCGAAGTCTCCAAAAGGTGTATTGCCTCTTTCAAGGTTATCACGGGGGAAAGTAACTTGTCTGATTTCGACTTGAAGACTGTGGATCAGGTTATGGAGGAGCTTGGGTGAGTCTTCGGGAACATTGTGGCGTGTTTGGAGCTTATTCAAGAGATCAAGAGATATTTTCTCTATTATATTGGGGGATGCTAGCTCAGAATCATCGTGGTCATCAGAGCCATGGTTTTGCAACTTATAATCAAGAAATAGAACACTACACCGAGTTGGGGTTGATACCCCCGCTTAAGGAACCTGGAAAAGAGAGCAGGGTAAATGTTCTGACGGGAAAAGTAGGAATTGGTAACGTTCGTTACACAACTAGTGGTTCCAGTGATGTTATAGGACTTTGTAGAGATGCTATGCCTATCAAGGTAACAGGAGACGAGAGTAGTCTTGCTATAAGTTTCAATGGAAATATTGTAAATATTAGGG
Organism: uncultured Candidatus Bathyarchaeia archaeon; assembly: GCA_964559475.1. Lineage (GTDB taxonomy): Archaea > Thermoproteota > Bathyarchaeia > TCS64 > TCS64 > RBG-16-57-9. The sequence goes on from CAZLHX010000147.1 coordinate 3,924, forward strand.
AACTCCAAAATAGAATCGGACTAGATGATTCTTATAGTGATACTCATGCTTTCGCTGAATTGCTACTTAGAAATTATGAAGCATCAAGATCTCTAAGTGAAGCCGTAAAAGTCTGTATGGACGTTATTGATGGAGCATATTCAATCACAGGGATACTTGATGATGGAACACTGTTCGCCTTCAAGGATCCAGTTGGAATTAAGCCCCTCTGCTATGGGTACACAGATGGAGTGTATGCATTCAGCAGCGAGAGCACAGGCTTAGACATTAATGGAATAGAATGGCAAAGAGAACTACGCCCAGGTGAACTACTATCAATTAAAGACGGTAAAATGCTTCAAGAACAAATAACTCCATCAAAAAAACAGGCTTTCTGCGGATTCGAATTCGCATACTTCGCGCGACCAGATTCAAGATTAAATGGAAAATATGTTTACGAAGCAAGGAGGGGCTTTGGTGCCGCTCTAGCTCGTGTTTACAAAGATATTGCAAAGAATTGCGACGTAGTCATAAGCCTCCCTGAGACAGCTAATGATGCTGCTTATGGTTTCCATGAAGAATCAGGTCTGCCCTGGGACATGGCAACAAGACGTCACCGCTATGTCAGTCAGAGAGCTTTTATCACAGATGGCGAGGACAGAAAGAACGTCATATATCGTAAACTGAATATACTTGGTCCTAGATTAATCGGGAAACGCTTAGCAGTGATAGATGACAGCATTGTAAGAGGGGATACTACCCGAGGAACAGTGAAAAGATTTCGACAAGCTGGAGCAAGAAAAGTCCACCTTTTCATCACTTATCCGAGAATAATAGCACCATGCTTCTATGGTATAGATATGAGTACTTATTCTGAATTAATTGGATCTCAAATGACTCCTGAAAAAATCGCAGCATACATAGAAGCAGACACAGTAAACTTTCTACCAATAGAAGAATATATTAGAGAAACTGGGATGCGCCTAGATCAATTATGTTTAGGGTGTATAATCGACAATTATCCAACTTTATTAGCAAATGAATTAGCTAACAAGATGAAGCACCTACTGGAAAATGGGGCTACCGAAAAAGGTAGAATATACGAAAAAATTCAATAATCCTTCTACATACTCTCTTAACCCCTTAACCTAATGAAAAACTGTAAAAACATATTCTATTCTATATGTTACAAATGACAGACGTTGCAATAATAATTGGAAGCACCTCCGATCTAGAAGTTGCTGAAAAAGCCACCAAATTGCTTGATAATTTTGAAGTATCTTATGATCTGCAGGTGATTTCTGCACATAGAAATCCAGAGAAATTAAGATTATATGTTGAAAATTCAAATGCAAAAGTTTATGTGTGTATTGCTGGTTTAGCTGCCGCCTTACCTGGTGTTGTAGCCACACAAACTATCAAACCTGTAATAGGAGTACCAAAAAACGCTGCACTTGGTGGTTTAGACTCGTTACTCTCAATAGTCCAGATGCCTCCTGGTATTCCTGTTGCCACAGTTGGAATTGATAGGGGAAGAAACGCTGCAATACTAGCGATTGAAATACTAGCCCTAAATGATAGCGATCTGGCTCAGAAATTAATCACCTACAGGCAAAAATAATC
>CAZLHX010000148.1:0-5487 GCA_964559475.1 uncultured Candidatus Bathyarchaeia archaeon
GCAGCAGCGGAAACTGGGGCACAAGCTAAGACCGGTGCCTGTATGACTTTCTGGATATCCACCTCCGCCAAGGTTGAGACAAGAGACTTTATCCTACCATGATCTGGATCTAACCCAGTGGATCTGATGATCTCCATCATGCTCTCCTCTGTGATCTATTTACCTGCGCTATGGAGCAGCATATCTATACTCCGTTTCACACTAACAGTAAAAGCACTCTAATACAAGTTTTTATACCATTCGCATAATTGAAGATACCGGTCTGTAGTAAAATCTTGTGTAATCAAATCCTATATCATGTATATTCATGTACGATTCATATCTCACCAGTCATGCATGTCTTTGTTTTAATTAATTTTAGAAAAATAGGTGTTTAATATTCACCTATCTTTTGCGATCATAGTTGGTAATATGGTAGAGATATCCTATATGCCCGCTAGGGAGATTATTATCCTTGAGATGGTTGAATACACTGTTCAAGAGTTAGCCAAGATCCTTATCATACTAAGACAAATGGGACAAGTGCCTGCTCTAAACTGGGCTCAGGGAGTAGCCTTCCGGCATAAACCTCTTCCCTTGAACAAGAAGATCCTACTTGAAAAACGTATAGAGGAGGGGAAGATCTACTGGGCTAATGTCATGTTTGCAAATATGCCAAAGTACAAGCCCTCATTGAAGGTTGGAGCCCGAGATATACCAGTCCTGAAGACCCCTAACCCTTTATTGAAAGAAGTAGCCCGCTGGATAAAAAAAACAACACATAAAATAAGATATTCATGGGCAAATTCAATAATTCAAGATATATGGGAGAAACACCTAATTCAAAGTGATTAAAGTGAACAAAGCAGGTTCTCCCAGACTATTATTCAAGAACAGCGCTTTTATACTACATGATTGTTTCGAGGTCCTCTTCCATGAAAATCTCCTCGAGGTCCCTGAGCCGGTTTCTTAGGGTGACCTCACTGGTCCCGGCTGCCTCTGAGGCCTCTCTCTGGGTGCACCCTTCCCCGTTGTGTTTACAGGCCATGTATAGCGCCGCCGCAGCCATCCCCCTAGGATCCTTTCCAGCTAAGGCCTTCTCCTGGCGGGCCTCTCTAAGTATCTCCACGGTCAACTGGTCTGTTCGAGGTGTCACCTTTACCTTATTGGCTATTCTCGGCACGAACTTCATCGGATAATCTATTGGCATCCTCAGATCCTGCTCCCTCAATATCTGACGATAGATCCGAGAAACGGTCTTTAGGTCTTGGGTTGACAGGTCAGCCACTTCCTTGAGGCTCCTTGGTATCTTGGTCCGTCTGCATGCAGCGTATAGGCTCGCAGCCACGAATCCATCTATGGTCTGGCCTACTATCATATCCTCCTCGAGGGTCTGCCGGTATATGTCAACAGCCTCTTCCTTGACCCCTCTGGGTACATGTAGGGCGTCCGCCATCCTGGCCATCTCCTTTAGGGCTGTCTTCAGGTTCCTCGCAACTGTTTCACTTAGCTTCGTCCGCGTATCTCTGCGTTTGAGGCGCCACATTCTCTGGGTCTCTTCAGAGGTTCCCCTTGTGTCTCTCGGGTCGAAGGTGGTTGATAATCCTCTGTCGTAATACACGTTGCTTAGGGGGGACCCGGTTCTCCTCTTGCTCTCCCGTTCCTCCGGGGTAAAGGCTCTCCACTCGGGCCCTCGATCCAGTGCATATTCGCTTATAACGTATCCGCAGTTCTTGCAGATCCTCTCCCTGGTCTCAGGGTCTTCCACATGGTCGGTGCTACCGCAGTTGGGACATTCAACTTGATCACTCAATTATTAATTCCTCCAGTCTCTCAGTTAGAAGCATTATCTCAGCCGCTATGGCCGGATGGCTCTTGCAGCCGTAGTCTGGGTGGGATAGCTCGTCTGATATCTGGCGTAGGTGAGTCAGGACAGACATCTTGTCGAGTTGGGGGACCCATTTTTCGAGCTCATCGAGTTCCTCACTGTCGATCTGTTCCGTCTCACAGATCTCTTCCATGTACTCCTCCTTGATCTCGGTCCAGTTCTTTTTGACCCAGTTGAGGAAGGTTGGTGATGTCTTGTGGAGTAGCCTGTTTCCCTTCTTGCCATAGCGATATTTCTCTTTGTTATTGATGGTCACCCAGGTGCGGGTTATGGTGTTGTAGGTCCCCTCGTTCCCGCACTTGGGACAGACATATCTGTGCTTGAAGCCCTCAATGTTTCCCTCTCGTATATGCTCCGGGTAGTTATCTATGAATATCTCTCTGAGATTAGAGCTGCATTTCGGACATCGCTCATTGAATTCCTCGTATTTTTGCATATCATGATCTCATATGTTTTAGAATTAATAAACATTAGAAGGGTTACGTCTTCACTTAGCCACCCTATTTGCCCATACTGAAAGAGGACTTAGACATATTCGAAGAAAAGCTACTTCCAGTATATTCAGGAGGAGGGAGAACATCGAGAAGCTCATAAGGCTCCTGAAAGAGAAGGCTCGGGAGAAGAATCATTTTGATGCTTCGCTGAAAATCCTGACGTGCTCTCTGCCAAGCCGTGTTAGGTTGATGAACTTCTGACCAACATACTCCTGACTTGACTCAGTAACACTGAGGACCCTTATCAGGCCTTCCCTCTTAAGCTTGTCTATGTTCTCATAGAAGTTCCCCCGGTAAAGCCTGATCATATCAACGGACTCGAAGACATCGAGATAGTCCTCTCTGAAACTGTCTGGCAGAGATCCCCATGTCACTGCCACATCTTCAATTTCCTTGAGAGACTGCCCCTTGAATTCCACGTAATCCTTTGCAGTCTTGACGGCAAGTTTCTCCACATCGATGAAAAGATCTTCCATCACAGTCTCAGATAGCTTGCTTAATATCATTTCACCAAGGTTTTTATGATCGGTAAATGGCATTCTCTCAGTCATAATAAGAGATCAGTGTGATTTCATATAAACCTCAAAGCGGATAAGTCTTGCATGCATGCATCAGGGGTACTAACCCAGAAATGTGCTGAGAGTTGGATCCTGGCTCCTGCTGTGAGATACTTTAGTAGGTGAGGATAGGGCTCAGTGAGGACGAAAAAGCTCTTGAATCTCTGCGATATGGGCTAAAATTTTAAAGAGATATAAGGTGACATCCACGTAAAAATAGAACCATTCTCCAATCCCTCAAATATTATGTATGTGTCCGCACCAGAGTGTTTAAGAGATGAAAAAGGTTCCCTCCCTATTGTATGTAGGTGATGGTTGGCTGGCCCTCAATTTAGCTGGTCCTTGAGACCTACGTGTTGAATGGGCTTTCTCCCAGAGCTGCTCTCTAAGTAGGCCTTGAGCCTTAATAGGTGCTTGCAGCCTTTAAGCCAACCACACACCCAAAAGGAGTTGGATACGTGAGATATATGGAGTTGATTTTGGCAAGAACAAGTGTCAAGCCTGCGTCATGGATGAATCCGGCTAGATACTTGAGGAGTTTCCATTCATCAACAACTGGGATGGGATACAGGCACTAGTAGAGAAAAAAAGTTATGGGGAAAAGGCTTTGGTTGAGTCAACAGGTAATCTGTGGCTCAGAATCCACGGTGCTTTAGAAGAAAACGGGGTAGAGGTGAAGCTCGCTAACCCTGCTAAGACGAAGGCAATAGCATCATCGTGAATTAAGAAAGATAAACTCTCAGCCAGGACACTGGCACACCTTCTCAGGGCAGACCTCATAGCTGAATGCTATGTGGCGCCAAGAGACATCAGGAAAGTAAGGGCTTTGAGTGTTAAATTTTAACATTAATTTCTATGTAAAGAGCTGAAAAGTTGTGTAACATTCTTGTAAATATAAATTACAGATTGGAAATAAATAGAAGAAACATATAGAAAGACAGAGAAGTATGGTTGATTACATGAAACCGATAAAAGGCGTGCGAACGGATCATCCTAGTACATCATATGGAAATGAGACTGTGGTTTCCTCAATATATTTACCAACGATATCTGGTTTAAAATCCGAACCCTTGTTGCTGTATAAGACCAAGGTATCCACTGATGCCGCCTCTGGGATTAAATCCAGAACATATTTTATCGCGAGGCCATCCCTCAGATAATCATCTACTATCAACAGGTTTCCCGTTAATGACTCTATCTGATCACGCACATCGGGAGAAATGCCCTCAATCCGAGTCTCCCCTTCCTTTTCAACATGCCTTAAGAAAACTGGAAGAAATGTTGGTGTCCCCAGTTTTGATGCCAGGTAAGCTCCAATAACTGATCCCCCTCTACCTATGGTAACAATATCTGTAAAGTGCTTAAATTTTAACTCTTCATAGACTTCTTTCAAGAGTTCACTATATTCATTCCATTCAACTATCTTCAAATTTATTCACGTTAATACAATTATATGCATACAATATTAGGGTTAACATTCAATGAGTTGAAACAAACTAGAGGTAAATATATGGCTGTAGAGGTTATGGTGCTATTCAATCTCGGGAAAGCTTTGATGATATCTTCTATCACAGTATAGCTTGAAGAAGGTAGGACTGTCGGGATATTTACCGTGTTTAAAACTTCAGTGAAAGAAACCTGTTTTGATTCTCCAATGTATCTAAGCACGTTCCTTCTTATCTGATGATCTAACGCCTTGAACACCTCCTCTTCAAGGTTATCGATTTCCTGTTCTTCTCGAACGCTCATAAGCTCTACCTGTAACCATCTTCGTTTAATGAAATTTAAGCTTGTAAGTGGAACCACTTTTAGTAAAAACCTTTTTACCAGTATAAACATCGCTGAATCAACTCCTTTCATCAATCAGCATTGTTTCTTTGTAGTTCCACCAATGCATGAACCACTCATTTACAGAAAACCGGGATACTAGTTATACTGTATACATACAAATATACATTAATAGAAAATATAATTAGTGCATGGGGCATCTATGAGGAAATATGCAGATTCATAATTGGAAGTGACTGACCTGCGGAAACGAGTTCTCCCCCAAGCTAGAAAATGGAGACTATTCCTTCAACTGCCCCTACTGCAGCTCACAAAATACAGTACCAGCCAAATAAAAAAAGCTAGGTCCTTGTTGTATGGCTGTCTATGTAATCAAGAAATCTTCAAGGGCGTTGTTTAAAACTACAGAGTGATCTTTTACCTCGTTCCTCTCAGTAACATCCTTTACACTCAAAACAAACCCAGTCAGCTTACCCAAACCATCACTCATCACACTGCCCGACACAGTAGCCCTAAACTTGTGACCATCACTCCTTAAGAGCTCGTACTCGAATAACTCCAGAGTACCTGAATTGATCCTCTCAACCCAGTTCTCCATTGCTCTTTCAAGATCCTTCTCAGAGACAAAATCAAAACAACAAAGCCCCACAACTTCATCAACACTCTTAAAGCCAAACGTCCTCAAGGCAGCATCATTACAATCAAAAACAGTTCCTCGGGTATCGGTTACCACCAGGGCATGAGGAGACACTCTGAAAATGTTCCTCATCCTCTCTTCTCC
>CAZLHX010000149.1:0-5450 GCA_964559475.1 uncultured Candidatus Bathyarchaeia archaeon
GCAACACCCCTAAAAATTAAGGAAGGAACAGGTTGTCCAGTAAGGGCGTTTGCATTCGTCCCTAAGAAGGAATAACCCCTGTTTTCTTAGCATTGGCTCAGTTTAGTTGTGGTCACACTATTTCGTTTTGAATTTATTCCGAGTTACTGGAGGAGGATATCTTCTGGAAGTTTGGAAACGAATAGAGTAACTTAGGGATCGGCTTCCAAGGATGAATATAATTGTAGGACTAGGGTTACTTTAAAAGAGTATAAATTAAATAACTTCTTTAGTACGCATGCCTTGGCGTATAAAAAAAGTTTTTCCTCAGTACTCGAGATAGTGACTATAAAAGTGTCTAATTCGTAATATCTCGATAATAATAGTTGCGATTGCTACTCCAATAATTATTGAATTTATCGGAAACCCAGAAATTCCTCTTGGGCTCTCTGGCTCGGATGAAGGCGATGGTTCGGGTGATGGTGTAAGTGATGGCGTTGGAGTAGCAAATGATATATACTCTATGACAGGAGGCGTTGTAATTCCTTCGTACATTATATAACCCACGATCTTGATTGTGTTATCTGTAGTTCCTGTTTCCCAATCGTTTGTGAATTCTATTGTTTCAGATGGTATTAAATCAGAAAATGTGTTCTCATATTTTTGAATTATATCCGTTGAATTGAGTATTTGTATGATGGCGGTTCCAGAGATGTGGGTGTTACCACTGTTTTCGATCACCATGTTTACTTGTACGCAGTCTCCACTCTGAGGGTGCATAGTGTCGGCGTCTAAACTAAGGACTTTTACTGTTCCTGTCCCCAATCTTATGTTCTCAACTTTTTTATCGAGTAGAACTCCTTTTAGATCTCTTAATTCGACTATGATAATGTAATTACCGGGTTCAAGTTTCGCGTTATTCCATTTAGCAGAGTATGATGCTTTACCTTTCAGTTCACTCAAAGTGCGCAGTTCAAATCCATCTACTATAGTACCTGTATTCTCATTTATGATTAGAGTGTTCACGACAACATCCTGGGTATTGTTATGCTTACTATTTATTTCCAAGTCGATTTTTATTGGTTCACCTAATATGTAATCATGCTTGTCTGTTGATATTCTAGTTATTTCTATATTCGAAGTCGTGTGATTGATAAAAAATTCAAAATTTTCATAGAACTTTGCTTCCTTCGTTTGCATATTGTAGATAAAAGGATACAGGGTGATGACTAGGGTTGAATTTTCAGGGCTTTGAATAACAGTCCATTCATAATTTTTGTCTGGCCACCATTCAGTGACACTGGATTGAGTGGACGAGGCTTTTATTACAGTTCCAGGTAGTGTTAAAATCGATTCTGGTATATTCAGTCCTGTTATATTAATTGGATTTGCTTTGCAGACTAGATTGACATCCTGTATCTGATAACCTTTCGGATAACTCATGGAGACTTTATTACATGGAACTAGAGGCATACCTATCTCGAAATAATCGGATCCTCCGGGGATTTCGACGTAGTCTTCTCCATTAATTCTATTGATCTCGTATTCAGGTATTTCTACCTCTAAATATGAAGGAGCTGAGGACTTTGTTGACGTGGTGTAAAGTACGGTTTTGAAAGGGGAATCTACGGTTCCAAATTTTGGATCACCATATACATGATACACACTAGTCCATATTCTATCCTTTAGATCATTTCCTAGACTCGCCTTAACCTGTTTAACCGCTAAACTAATGGGTTCATCAATCTCCCACATCTCGAAGAATCTCTTAGAGTAATGAGTCCATCCCCCAGATTCCGTTGCCCCCAGATAGACGGCTGCTCCTCTTTGCAAGAACGACTCAGCTATTGAATATCCCTGAGAGTAATCTCCTGTTTTACATGAGGAGGCGAAGATAAAGGGATTAACCCATCCAAAAGGTTCAACTTGACTTAATACATCACTGTTGTGTATTTCACCCCAACTATTCCAGTTTCCATGCCCTGCAAGGAAAATGACGTCTTTCCCTTTTGTAGATGAGAAGAATATGTATTCAACTGCTTCTTCAGTCAAATCTTCATCGATATTACCAGATGAATCATACTGCACATAATCAGGAGTATTAATCTTAATGAGAGATGTGCCAGGTATTTTCATGCTGATTACATTCGAAACCGCATCCACCTGTCCATCAAAATTACCCATTATAGCATCTGGAAAGCCGCTAACTAGAAGAGCGTTAGATCTATCAAATCCATATCCTGAAGTACTCAACAGAACGTTAAGGCTGTTTTCTAAGACAACATTCAACTCTCTTGCGTTATTACCAATAACCCTACCCAAACTGAGTTCAGGTTTACTTTCATCTCCAAAAGTATTGGCAAACGGTAGATCTGTTAACACGTTCCATGTGTAAGATCCTGCAGTAGTCTCATATGTACCAAGGCTCTTTGACCAAGATGGAATGATCTCCGTTTCCCCAACCAGTAAGAGATATCCATTAGTACTCCATCCATTCCTTAGCTTACTATTCCACTCTCCACCATGCTTAATTAAATCAAGTATAACCTGTTTTTGTCCATAATCATCATATGATGAATAACCTAAAACCCCTTCTTCATATCTAGCTAATTTAGCCATCGTGGATAGAAGATTGTTTACTTCTTGGTTACTATAAATTTGAAAAAGCCGCTGCGCGTTAGTGAGCAGTAAATAGTCGGCAGATTTAATCGCGTTATCATATGATGTTATTATTGATTCTCCATTAGTCGTCTTAAGAATAGTTAGGTTTAATTCTTCATTATAATTCGAGCCGTCTTTTCCCTTATACGTGATTTTTATTTGGTTACCTATGGATGGTACAGCGGAGTCATTTGGATCGGATAGAAAGTATAGTCCATGAAATAGAATTGGGGTAGCTTCATATGTGTAGGTGTATGACCATGATGGGGAAATATCGACCTTACTCTCGATTATTATTTCTCCCATATTCTCTGACGCGGTGTATTGAGCTTTGTATCCCGCAAAATTATCGCTTCCTGAGATCGGTTGAAATGAACGTAAATATTCGGTAATAATTACGTCTGTGGCATCAGTGTCGCCTTCGTTCTTGATGGTCAAACTTACATAGAAATGGTTATCCTGACGAGTTACTGTGTGACCGACTACTTTGAGTAGAGGAGGAAGTGTAATAGGGGGATTATCAACATTAATGTCAACTACATCAAATCCATAATTAAGATCCTGATCGTAAGCTTCTACTCCGATTCTATGTTGACCATTTCTAAAGGTCGTCGTATCCCAGGTGAAGGTAACTGAGGTCTTTATTGGATTGATTGGCAACCCTTTAAAGCCCTGAGTTTGACCATCAACCTTGAAAAAAACGTAAGAAAGTCCAACATCATCGGATAAATTTGCAGTAATTTGGACTTTCCCAGTAAGATGCTCATCTTCCTCTGGTGAAATGATTTCGACTTTAGGAGCATCTTCATCCTCTATGTTGACAACATCGATTGACTTGGTTTCTGTTATAGATTGCCCTGAAAAATCAGTGGCTACTATTTTTAGCGTATGAATACCATTTTCAAGAGCCATAGTATCTAAAGAAAATAAGTATGGATAAGAAAAATCGGTGAAGACTAACCGATCATCTATATAACACTCAGTTCGTTCTACACCCAAATTATCCAATGCATTTACTTGGATTTCGATGACTCCTTGATACAATGCAGGATCGAAAATTGAAACCGTGGGTCTTATATCGTCTAGATGAGGTAATGTAACAAAGGTCTTTTCTTTACTTTGGATTGAATTCCCAAGCAATCCTCGTGAAGTCACCGAAAAGTGATAAGTCCTAGATGACCTAAGGTCTGTTAATCTGATACTGTGAGATCTGGTGTAGCTGTCAATATATTTTTCTGAAGAATAGAGTCCAGCGACTGAGCCATATTGTATTCTACCCTCGCTATCTTCATTGGTCTCCCACTCTATGGTTGCTGAAGTATGTGTGATATTAGTTACTTTTGGACTTGATGTATACTCAAGAAATGTGCTTCCAGCTTCTCGAATATCAACGTTTACCTCTATGAAGTTGTTATCTTCGTTGATTTCACGAATTGCCTCCCAGTAATCGAGGTGCATGCCAACGTTAAATGTTCCCTGATCTGATGGAAACCAATATAGTATGCTTTCAGTACTTTCTCCGGGAGCAAGAGGGGGAATATAAAACGCAGTCCACAGAATATATCCTAAAAACATTGCTCCATAGCATTCGCTTGAGGATATTCCTCCAATATTTTCTATTAATAACGTGATTCTCACTTCATCTCCTATACTTGGCGAGTCAGGTGTCAAAATCAGCGACAACGGGGTGAGGTCTGGCATTCCTCTAGCTTCAATAATTGGATTAAAACCATGCCACTCCTGAGGACCTTTAATCGTCTCCTCTTCTCCCACTCGTACTTCGTAAGAAGGCCAGAACTTCCAAGATCCAGCTAGATTGGGGAAAAACTCTTCATAGAATATCAGACTCTGACTGGGTCCAAGTGTCTCCCCCGGATACATAAACCCAAAGGATCTATCGTTACCTTCGGGATCAACTGCGGCAACATACAATCCTTTGTCTGATAATTTAATTGGTGGGTTATCTGGATGGTTACTCAGGGTAAAGAAAAAAGTTAACCTGTCACCTTGACCTAGTTCTCTTGGGCCTTCCACTGATAGATCAGTAAGTGTCAATCCTTCAGGACTGGTATCCGGTCCCAGGTAAGAGTGAAGAGAATCTGCCTCAACGAAAGAATTTGTTGATGTTGCTAAAACAACAATATATAAAAAGAGAAAACCTATCACACGAGCCTTTCTAATATTCATTCGATTAACTATTGTATGTAATTCACGTATAAAACTGCATTTCATAATGTATGTACAAAAAATAGTTCACCAATTTTAGTTTAAGTGATGATAATAATCAATCCATATTTTAACTGGACAGATCTATATATCCATGGGCTTTTTATATTGAAACCTCAGTAACTTTATGTTTACTAGGAGATTTTCTATGATGAAGAGAACAAGGACAGAGATCCTAGTTATAGGCGGTGGCCTAAGTGGCTGTATGGCAGCCATCAATGCAGCCGATCATGGAGCCAAAGTAGCCATAATGGAGAAGAATAATACAGAGCGTAGCGGAGCAGCTGGAACGGGTAATGTTCACTTCTGGTTCTACGACCCAGAAATCCACAAACCTCGAGGCTGGACTGTTCCCGACATGATACATGACATCAGTACAGATGGAGAATATGGAAAAACCAAAGGCGGGCTTATGGATCAAGAACTCCTTGAAATCGTGGCAGAAGGCACTAAAGAAGCAGTAAATAGACTAGAGAGCTGGGGCATCCAATTCAAATACGATAAGATCTATCCATGGAACCTTAGAGAACCCATAATTAAGCAATAGGTATCTAGATATTTATGAATAGGGAAAAATGCATACT
>CAZLHX010000150.1:0-5447 GCA_964559475.1 uncultured Candidatus Bathyarchaeia archaeon
GATAGATATCTATCAGAGAAAAAATATACTACATAATTCAAATATCTAAGCTTTTTGAATATTCACATATTACTTTTTATGAATTTATTGAGCCTTTTTTTCGTCATGATCATTAATTAGAAAAAATATGGATCTTATTTGAATAATCGTTTTCCAGCTGCTTCTAGCATCGGAAGTTTGTGGGCTTTATTTTTCTGGGTTATTGTAACAAGATCGAAGATGTTGAAACCAAGTCGTTTAATGTATTCTTCTAGTAGGTACAATGCTCGAGCGGCTCCGTTTCCGCTGCCTCCGGCAGCTGCAATCCCGATAGCGGTTTTGTTAGAGTGCCTTTCAAAACTGTAATGAGTCTCACATCTTCTCCATCGATCAAGGAACGTCTTTGCTGATTCACTTAGATTATGCCAGTATACTGGGGTGGTGAATAGAAGGGCGTCAGATTCATCGATTTTCTCTCTTATACTCTGGAAATCATCCTCTAGTATACACATGCCTTTTGTTCTGCATTCTCCCCAACCACCATTACAGGCCTTGCATTTTTTGATTATGTGGTCATTAAGATTGATTAACTCAGTCTCATGTCCCTCGTCTCTTACACCTTGCAGGAAGTTCTTTGCAGTGTTTGCTGTTAATCCGTCATGATTTGGGCTACTCTGTATAGCTATAACCTTCATTTCTTGAAGGTAATAGAGATTAAAGGAAATAAATCATTTCTTTATGCGTTTATCCAAAGAATCTATCAAGAGTGGTTTTTTGTCCAGTTAGGCTGTATCCTTTATTCATCTTTTCTATGGCACTTAGTACTCTACTCTGGCTGAAATCGTGTTTGCCACAAAGGAAACCAATTATTGCAGCAGTATCAGGTTTACTCCATTCCAAGTTATAGTCATCAGTAGTTCTTGGATTTAGGAATAGTTCTCTTATCTCTTCAACTGGGTGAGGAAACTCTGCATTCTCTATGTGCTCAAGGGCCTCGTAGATATCTCTATGTTCTTTAATGAGCTTTAGAGCCGTCTTTGGGCCAATTCCTTTGATCCCATCGGGGTTATAGTCTGTTCCTATTAGAATTCCAATATCCACGAGCTGTTCCCTAGAAACATCTAGTTGTGATAACACCCTCTGGAACTCGAACAACTCTGGTTCAATCTTAATATAAACGTTTTTTCCAGGAAGTTTACGGCGTCCAGTTACAGATAGGTTTCGAACGTATCTGGGGGCTCCATATAGTAAAGAGTCATAGTCTTGGCTTGCAGCACACCAAATGTCCTCCCTCTTAACCATGTGGGCCGTCTGAGCTTCTCCCTCACCAGGAGCTTGAACACACGGGATCCCAATTCTTGACAAAAGTTCTTTAGCGTCTTCTATAATGTCCTGTGTTGCTACAACTGATTGCTGACCAAATTTTCTAGCTTTCTCAGCGTCGCCTTCATCAAGAGCTTTCTTGTACTCCTTTTTCGCTCTGTTTCTCGTCTCAGTGCGTTGTTTGAGAACTTTTTTCTTAAATTTATGTGGTGTTCCGTCAAAGACATATACAATTTTTATCCCAGCTTCAAGGAGATTCGCATTTCTGTAAAGTAATCCGCTTAGGTGACTTGTTATACGGCCTTCCCTGTCTTTCAGTGGTTGCCCGTCTCTTCCTCTTATAATTGATAAGAATTGGTACAGAATGTTGTTTCCGTCGAATGCTACTTTTCTACCAGCGAGATCTTTTATCTCTATGGTCCTTGGATCTACTAAGTCTCCTATTTGTACACCCAGGTATTTTTCCTCCTAAGCTAGTTCTATTCTTCTTTTTCCTCTTGGCATTCGGTATACTTTTACGAGGCCTTGGATCTCCATCTTCATGAGGTATTTTTCAAGTTCTAGTTCTGTGAGGTCTTCGTGCCTTTTTGCTGCTTTTTTTAACATTTCTTCTACGTTCAAGGCTCCGTTTCTTTCGAGAAGTTCAATTATAGTTGTTGGTAATAATTTTCTATCCATAATTTTCCACCTATGCGATATCTATGGGGGGCTTCACCTGCTCTTTGAATTTTGTGTGCATACTCTCATACCAGCTTATCATCTCAGGAGTTATACTTGGAGCTACCTCTTCCATTGCAGTCTCAAAGTTTGAGAGGGTCACTAAATTTGCCTTTTCATCAATTCGTAAAGCATAGAATCCAGCCTCTCTAACGACAGAGTCAATATCTGCTCCACTGTAGCCATTCATTCGATTTGCCATTGCCTTAAGATCAACATCATCTGCGAGAGGCATATTCTGCGTTTTAATTTCTAATATCTTGTATCTTGCTTGACTATCTGGCGGTGGGACATAGACTCTTCTATCGAATCTTCCGGGTCTGAGTACTGCAGGATCAATTATATCTGGACGATTAGTCGCAGCTAATACCACAACATTTTGGAGACTTAAAAGACCGTCTATCTCCGTAAGAAGCTGACTTATTACCCGTTCAGTGACCCGGCTGTCTGCTGCTGAGCCCCTACTTGGTACCAGGGAATCGAATTCATCGAAGAATATTATGCTAGGTGCCGCCATCCTTGCTTTTCTAAATATCTCTCTTATTGCCTTCTCTGATTCTCCCACCCACTTGCTGAAAATCTCTGGCCCTCTAACACTGATGAAGTTGGCTTCAGACTCTGTAGCGACAGCTCTCGCTAGAAGTGTTTTGCCGCAGCCTGGAGGCCCATGAAGGAGAATTCCTTTAGGAGGATCTATACCTAATCTTGTGAACCTCTCTGAGCTTTTAAGGGGCCATTCTACTGCCTCTATTAAGCTCTGTTTAACTTGAGTTAATCCTCCTACTTGTTCCCATCCTACGTTAGGCGACTCTATGAATACCTCTCTCATGGCTGTCGGGGTAATCTCCCTAAATGCATCATGAATATCTTGATTATTTACAACCATCTGGTCTAGAACATCGTGAGGAATCCTCTTCTCTTCGAGATCAATCTGTGGCAGATATCTTCGGAGTGCTTTCATAGCTGATTCTCGGCTCAGTGCTTCGAGGTCAGCGCCTGTGTATCCATGCGTGATCTCCGCGAAATGTGTAAGATTTACATCGTCGGATAATGGCATACCCCTCGTGTGAATTTGAAGGACCTCAATTCTGCCCTCACGTCCTGGTATACCAATCTCTATCTCCCTGTCAAATCTACCAGGTCTTCGAAGCGCTTCATCTACGGCATCTGGTCTGTTGGTTGCACCGATGACTATGATGTGGCCTCTTCCTTTCAACCCATCCATTGAAGCTAACAATTGAGCCACAACTCTCCTCTCTACTTCCCCAGTCACTTCACTTCTCTTTGGTGCAATTGCGTCTATTTCGTCAATGAAAAGTATGCTAGGAGCATTTTTCTCAGCATCCTCAAACATCTTTCTCATTCTTGCTTCTGATTCGCCGTAAAACTTACTCATGATTTCGGGGCCGTTTATAGCATAGAAGTTTGCTTCTGATTCGTTTGCCACGGCTCTCGCGAGTAAAGTCTTGCCACATCCTGGGGGTCCATGAAGTAAGACACCTTTCGGTGGGTCAATTCCTAACCTCTGGAAAATTTCTGGGTGGCGTAAAGGAAGTTCTACCATCTCTCTTATTCTTTTTATCTCTTCGTCAAGACCGCCGATGTCTTCATAAGTGGTTCTGCTGGGCATTTCCAGTTCCGGAACGGGTTCACTGAGTATTGTGATCTCTGTTGTTGGGGCGATCTTTACTATTCCATTAGGTCTTGTACTTACTACCATGAAGGGAACACTGTGCCCTAGCATCATGATCAGTAGGGTGTCTCCCCTTGTTGCTGGTCTATCTATGAGTCTATCTTTGACGAACCTTATGAAGTCGTTATCAACGCTTATTCGTATGTCGACTGGTGCAAGTTTTACTGATGTTGCATACTCTGCTTCAACTTTCTTCACAGATACGAATTCGTTGATTGAGACGCTGCTGTTTTTTCTGATGAATCCATCAATCCTTATGAGTCCCATTCCTTGATCTTCAGGGTAGGCTGGCCACGCCTTGGCGGCAGTGGCTTTCTTTCCTTCTATTTGCACTACGTCTCCGACTGTTACGCCTAGGTTCTTCATGGTGTCTGAGTCCATTCGTGCTATGCTTCTACCTACGTCACGCTGTTGTTTTGCTTCTGCCACTTTTAACTGGACGCTGCTCAATTAGGTTATCACCTAGATTATCAATTCCATGATGGAAGTGATTAATATAAAGATTAGTTTAAGACCTTTATTCCTGGTAAATTAATCTTGCTATATAACGTCTGTTGATTTAGCTAATTCCATTGCTCTCTCACGCGTCATATTGATCTTATTTAATATTGTGTACCTCTCCGGACGGATAGATCGGGCTATCGTGAGAGCTTTTATTATCTTCTCCTCGTCTATTCCAAGCTCATCTGCCGTGGTAGGAGTTCCTATTATATGTAATTTTTCCTTCATTTCTCTCCAGTCTAAGCCATGTAGTTTTGCCATCATTATTCCTCCCACTCCACATTGTTCTCCGTGAAGTGCAGGGGTCTCATTAATATTGTCAAGAGCATGGCTGAATAGATGCGCTGATCCACTTGTTGGTCTACTGCTCCCAGCTATACTCATAGCCACTCCACAACTTACCAAAGCCTCAAGGAGGGTTCTTATTCCTTCCTGTGTTCTCTGTTTTATCAATGAAGCTCTTTTCATAACGTGTTCGGAGCTCATCAAACTTAGGCTCGCTGCATAAGCTCCATAGTATTCATCATTTTCTATATGTGCTAATCTCCAGTCCTGTACTTCGGTGGCTTTGCATATCATATCGCCACACCCCGAAGCAGTGTATCTGAAGGGAGAGTTCTGGATAACCTTACTATCCATTATTACAGCTATGGGTGGAGCCGCCTTGACGGTATAAGGTCGTCCCAGCCCTTTAATGGATGCTAAACTGCTAGCTATCCCATCGTGGCTTGCGACCGTGGGTATACTAATGAACTGTTTTCCTGTTCTGGCAGATGAGGCCTTAGCCACATCAATGTTCCTTCCTCCCCCTACACCCAATACAATGTCAGCCTGATATTCCTGAATTTTATGAATAACTTGACCAACAGTAAAAAGGGTCGCGTCCTTTACAAACGTGCACTCCGTCTGGACCCCGCTTTTCTCAAGATTATAAGCAGTCTCTTTTCCAGCTACTTTGTAGGTTGTCTCTCCGGTCACGATGAGTGCTTTTTCCGCGCCAACTTCATGGCATACCTCACAGGTTTTTCCCAGTATTGATTCTCCAACCAGTACTATTCTGGGTAAATCGATTCGATGAACTGCGTTTTCTGGTTGTTTTTCCTTCAAGAGATTTCTTACACTATATATTTCAGACTCATTATTAAGAATACTATAGATGTTGAGGATTAATTCAAGAAAGGTTTTTAATGAAGTCATATTTTTAAGGTACTTGGACTTCCTTCTAAGGAACCTA
>CAZLHX010000151.1:0-5403 GCA_964559475.1 uncultured Candidatus Bathyarchaeia archaeon
AGCAGCGGTGGCAGAGCGGTTATTGCGCTGGTCTCGAAAACCAGTGGCCATTGAGCCTCAAGGGTTCAAATCCCTTCCGCTGCGTTACACCACAAACCCTTGACGTTTTTGAGCAGTGATCTATTTTTTAGCATGCACCTGTTAGAATGGATGTGATAACTATGGACGTAGATTATATCGAGAAACGTTTAGCTTCGATGAGGGATCGTTCTCACCAAAAGGTAGTGGCGAGAGCAAGGCAGATGGATGGAGTAATAAATCTTGGGGGTGGAGACCCGGACTTCGATACACCTCAACATATAATAGATTCAATGATAAACGCCGTCAAGGAGGGCATGACTCACTACCCATCCCCACAGGGACTGCCAGCCCTCCGAAAGGCTATAGCTGAATATCATCAAAAACACGGTGTAGACTGGAGAGCAACTGAGGTGTTGGTAACTGCTGGAAGTGGAATCTCATTATTTGCATCCATGACTGGGACGGTAAACCCAAAAGAAGAGGTCATCTTGTTGGAGCCCTATTTCATGGCATACTCAGATATAGTCGAGTATTGTGGAGCCAAGGAAATTGGAGTTGCCCTGAACGAGGAAAAGGGGTACCGGCTAGATGAGGAATCTCTTAACGAAGCAGTAACTGAGAAAACAAAAATGATCGTGTTATGCAACCCTAATAATCCCTCAGGAACTGTTTACTCAGAAAAAGAGCTGAACACTATAGCAGATATTGCCAAGGATAATGATCTGCTAGTACTATCCGACGAGGTTTACTGTGAGTTCGTCTGGGACGGATTAGAACATGTCAGCATAGCTTCCCTCCCAGGGATGAAGGAGAGAACAATTATAACCAGCAGCTTCTCCAAGACCTTCGCCATGACGGGCTGGCGTCTTGGATATATTCTGGCAGATGAATCCATCCTTAATAAACTGAAAAAGATGCCACTAGGCTACAGAACGAACACGTTTGTACAGATAGCTGGAGTCGAGGCACTGACAGGAAAATGGGAACCGATCCAGAAAATGGTTGATGAATACGATGAGAGAAGAAAAATCATGGTTCCGAGGCTTAATGCCATCGAGGGACTTGAATGCCACATGCCAGAAGGAGCCTTCTACCTTTTCCCCAGCTTCAAAGATATAGGAGTTAAATCAGAGCCTTTCTGCGAGTCGTTACTAAGAGAAAAGAAGATACTGGCAAGACCGGGAACAGCTTTCGGAAAATCAGGGGAAAACCATATGAGAATACCCCTCATAAAACCCGTAAACACCCTTAAGAAGATAGCAGACGATATAGAAGACCATATGAACAAAGGAATGTGAAAATATGCCAACTATACAAGCAGATCAGCTAAAGAAATTTGGAGCATCAATCTTCAAAGCCCTCGATGTACCAGAGGAAGACGCAGAACTCGTATCCAGCCTCCTAGTCGAGGCAAACCTCACAGGCTTCGACAGCCACGGAGTCATCAGAATACCCATCTACGCCAGAGGAATAAAGATGGGGGCAGTCAAACCTGGAGCAGAGATCAAGATAATCAGGGACACTCCCTCCACGGCGTTCATTGATGGTGGATGGAACCTAGGACAAGTCGTCGCAAAGTACGCCATGAAGGTATGCATAGAAAAAGCAAGAAAAAACGTTGTAGGGCTGGTAACCGTAAAAAATAGTCAACACGCCGGACGTCTAAACACTTACGCTGAGATGGCGATGGCGGAAGATATGATCGGAATCGCCAGCGTTAACTCAGCGAGCTACGTAGCTCCATATGGTGGGAAATCAAAACAACTAGGAACTAATCCCCTGTGTTTTGCTATTCCTTCGGGAGATGAGCCTCCCATGATCCTGGACATGGCGACATCAGTGTGGGCCAGGGGTAAGATCATGGTATACCTTGCACGGGGTGAGGAGTTACCAGATGGTATATTTATGGATCCGGAGGGAAACCCAACAAGAGATCCAAGCTGGTACACAAAGGGTGGAGTATTAAGAAACCTGGGAGGAGAAATAGTTGGGTACAAAGGATTCGGTCTCTCTCTACTCGTCGAGATCCTGACTGGTGCCTTGACTGAAGCGGGAGTTTCTAACAGTGAAGAGTACAGGTCAAGACCGTTTTACGGGGGTAACGGAATATTCATGATGGCAATAGATGTAAACCAGATAACCGATTTGGAAGCCTTCAAAAAACGCGTAGATAATCTATTGAACTCAGTGAAAAACTCTCCCACAGCACCAGGATATGAAGAGATCCTGATCCCAGGAGAACCGGAGAGGATAAAAAAGGCAGAAAGACTGGAGAAGGGAATCTTCATCGAGGAGAAAACGTGGAACGACGTCGTTACCCTAGCGATAGAGCTGAATGTAATAATTCCAGATAGCCACACCTAACCTTTTATGATATTAGGCATTTATGAAAAAAAGGGGGTTAATATTGGATTTTCTGGGTATTTTTTTGCCTCAATTATCCAATTTCGAATACTACAGAATCTCTGGATATGATTTTTTAGGATAAGAGATAAGTAATCCCCACCACTATTCTATACCGCATATGTCTCGAATAGTTGAAATTGAAGGTATAGGCAAAGTATACGCCGAGAAATTAGTGGGAATGGGGATCAAAACCACCACAGACCTCTTAGAGCACTGCGGAACAGCAAAAGGAAGAGAGGAAATGGCGGAGAAAACAGGGATCTCAGAGAGGCTGTTACTGGAGTGGGTAAACCTCGCAGACCTCTTCAGAATAAAGGGAGTAGGAGAACAATTCTCAGACTTGCTGGAAGAATCCGGGGTAGACACCGTAGTTGAGTTAGCCCAGAGAAACCCCGATAACCTCTACAACAAGATGCTGCAGGTAAACGAGGAGAAAAACCTGGTAAACAGGACACCCCACCTCAGCGAGGTTAAGAGCTGGGTAGAGCAGGCAAAGGCTCTACCGAGAAAAGTAGAGCACTAGCCCATTTTTCTGTCAATAATTTTTTTTAACTGATCGATATCCTTTCTCCTGCTTCTTCTTCTCCCGATCTTTACCTCGTACACCTCCTTATCTCCTCGATAGAAGATATCTACTCCCCTATACTCTTCAACCTTAACTGGACTTTGATCCAGTTTGTCATCGATCAATTTTTTCACGGCGTCAACTGACTTCATGTAACCGCTTAGATCAGGGCGTTCACCCTTGCTCTCAGCAGTGTAAACCTTCCCGGGGACCTTTTCCCCTTCATCCCACTCCCATATCTCATAGCCACGGTAATCCATCCTCTTAGAACCCAAACAACCACCATTTAAACCAGTGAGCTCTGGTTTATTTAAAACAAACGACGGTATGCATTAATTATTTTTGGATCCATGTTTATATGCTTGAAGTCTATGATCCAAAGGATATATTATGAGTGAGGATACGCAGGAGAAGATGCTTGAGGCGTTGAATCAGATCCAGGAGAACACGGCGCCAAAGCCTGCTCCACCACCCGAGGAGGGGCCAGAAGGGTTCATGGAGGAGTTTATGGTTTTCCTGAAAAAATACGGTGTTGTGGGTTTGGCTATTGCAGTCATTATAGGAGGGGCAGCGGGTAGGCTTGTAAGTTCATTAGTTGCAGATATTTTGATGCCGATTATCACGTTCTTCCTTCCAGGAGGTGCCTGGCGTGAGGCTGTCTGGGTGATAGGGCCCATCCATCTCGCTGTGGGTAGTTTTCTGGCATCAATGATCGATTTTCTTGTTATAGCTTTAATCGTGTTTATACTGATGAAGCAGCTAGAAAAAACATCACTAGCATAAACCTTTATTATACTTAAATCCTAAATTTTAGGAGCATGAATTATAACTTCCTGCAGTTCTCACCTGTCATAGAAACCCAAAAATTAATAGATTTTCATAATAATGTAAAGAAAAAAGTCTAATCAAGGGATTATAAAATCAGCGATTAATGTATCTTTCCTCTAGAGGGAATTGTTTAATATCTAGACGCATTAAAATAGGAATTGAAAAATGTTTTTTTGTGGCCTATTAGAAAAGTGGAGAATATATCAAAGTAGAATTTATTTTTCATATATTGGGGAAAGGAAATTAGGTTCAATAACTGTCAGTAGAAACATTTTCTATACCTTGGAAGTGTTTGATGTTTCGGGTTAATATTTTTTACCAACTAATCTTGCTATTCCTGCGATCATTGCATCTTGTGGATTGATTGTGTCTCCTTGTTTTCTTTTCTCTCCATAGATACTTCCAACCTCAATGGATGCTTTGTAGCCTAATGGCAGAAAAAGCAGGGAATCCAGTACTTCTTTTAAAGGTTCTTTCTCCTCTAAGGGTTTGTGCTAAGAGATAATCCGACGTTTAACTCAAAAACCGTCGGAGCGGTTACCATGAGGGGTATACTATTTCTTTCTATCTCTTTTGCTTTTATTGTGGCCTTGGTTATTTCTCATAATTTCTATGATGAAGCAGGTATCAACGATCATGAAGCCTCAACTTTACCAATGTTTCGTATTAAACTCTTTTCAGTATCTTTCCGTAGATTATTGATGTTTTCAATAATTTCTGCTGCATCATGTTCAGAAAGATTTCCCGCGAGTTCTAGTATTGATCTTTTTTGAGTTAGCCGGTTAATTACCTGTGTAAAACTCTCATTTGGCTTTTTAAGTGAAGCCAGCCTTTGGTACGCTTCCTCTGATATGGATATGTTCTTGGAGCCCATATACATCTGTGTGCGTATTTGTGGGCATCTACTTATAATTTTCTTTCATTAAAAAGTGAACATGCATGCGACTTGAATCGTGGCATATCTATCTCGTCACAAAAACTTGCATACATACCATTGCATGCGCATGCATATAGGCATGTAATGAGTGTAAAAACCTAAATAATCAACCTCCGAAACTTTTTGCATGAGTTCTAATCCAAAATGGGAAACCCCTATAACCATGACTCTGAAAGAATACTTCACCACACCTTTCCTCATACCCCATGAAGGCTTTGTACGGCTTGTAAGAGAACTGGAAAAAGAAATAGGCAAAGAGAAAACCCACAAAATAGTAGCCAGGGTAAGAGACGATTGGGTAAGAGACTTTGCGGCAAGGATTGGTGGAGGAAAAAGATATGACAGCTTTGAAGAGTTTCTAAACAAATTCATACCTGCGTTGCGTGCGAGTGGCTTTGCGCAAGCAGAAGGAACCACTGAAGAATCACCAGAATGTGCCTTGAAAGTAATTTACTCAAGTTGCTTATGCCCAGAAGTCTACAAAGATTGGGATGCTTTAGACATTGGTTATCTCTTGAACTGTATGAGTGATTATGCACTGGTTAATGCTTCTGTGAACAAGCAGGATTCGAGAGACCTCAATGCTTAATGAAGGGAGACGAAAACTGCACTTTCTGCTGGAAATGGACGGAAGAGTAAATGAGTT
>CAZLHX010000152.1:0-5320 GCA_964559475.1 uncultured Candidatus Bathyarchaeia archaeon
TTGCTACCTCGGAGAACTTTTCTAGGTAAAGATTTTCTAAGCCATAGATCTCAGAGCCCAGCTTTCCTTTAACATCCTCAAGGTCCATTCCTGTTAACTTCTCAAAGCAGTGATTCGCGTCCAGTAAAACATAGTCCACTGCTTCTCCTTTTTCATCACGTAATATTTTGTGGAGGGCAACGCCTTCGTTCATGTTTTCGAACAGGTTCCTGTATTTTTCCTCACTCTTTCTAAGTTCTTTTTGGGCTCTATCTTTTTCTACTGCTGCCCTGATTCTCCGTGCAAAGACCTGGTAATGGGCTGGCTCCAACTCTTTTCTTATATAGTCATCTATACCTGCCTGGAAAGCCTCTTCAGCTACTTCTTCGCTTCCTTTACCGGTGTATATTATGATAGGTACGTCACATTTTTCTCTGATTTTCTTGGCGAGTGCTATTCCATTAACTTTGGGCATCACATAGTCGGTGATTATGAGATCGTATTTCTTACAGATTGAAGTCAGTGTTTCTGGGCAAGAGATGTTTGTTATTTTTATCTTGGGGTCTATTTTGTTTAACATAATCTTGGATAGGGTTAACAGGGATTCATCGTCATCTATATGGAGGACATTGATCTCGTCACTGTATTCATCAACTTTTAGGGGCATACAGGTATAGAGGTCTGCTTCCAACTGAAGCGAAGAATCCATTTTTCGGTCTATTCTTATTTTTAAACAATATAGAGATTATAGATCAAAATTATGTTTTATTAATATGTGAGTTTTTCATGCTTTGTTTATCTCCCCCCATATCCCTGAGTAGGATTTACCATAAAGTGCTTTTATGAGGGGGTTCTTAACGCCTTTAAGACAGAGGTTGAGAAGGATGCAACCATACAGCAAGCAGTCTATTGCATGGCTATATGAAGGATATTTAATTCTATCCCTCCACCTCCGTGAAAAGTACTTGGAAAACGGCTATCCGCCCACCACATGTGGGCATATTGACTTTCTCCGCCTCCAGGCTCCTCTAATCACATACATCTAAGAGTTTAGAAATATTTTATCGTAAATGTTTTAAACAAATTTTATCAAAAAGGTACCGTGTTTTAGATGAGTGAAGAGATGCTAGGTATAATAGGGAACACGGAGAGTAAGATGGGTACGTGGAGGATGAAGAAGTGGTCCCTGGTTTTCACAACAGAAAGAGTGTTCGTCGTCAAGGTATCGGGAACTCTGGGTATGGTGGCCAGCAGTCTTGGAGGCACCGTTGGAAGTATTCAAGACTTCAAGACCAGGGGTAAGATGGGAGATGTCTCTGGAAGCCAGATCGACTCTCTTAAGGCGTTTCTTGAGGAGGATGAGGATAATGTTGCTATACCACGATCCGAGATAGAGGGCGTGGAAATGAAAAAAGGCGGAATGTTATCTCCATACAAGATAATCTTCCACACAAGAACGGAAGATTATGAGTTTAACTTGATCGAGAGGAACCATTTCGAGGAGTATAAAGAAATGATTAGAAACATCTTCCCGGAAAAAATACGGTAACAGAGCAAGACCATAACCATAGTATTTGTGTCCCCGTACGAGTATATCATGTTCCCCCAAACATTGCTTACCCTGTACCGGGAGTTTCATACCTGAAGATGACTGTACTCTGGATTATACATCCTTCATACATATCGCGTGCATAGACGCATACCCTTTGGCGCTCAGTCTTTGTGTGAGTCAAACTACACCCGATTTTTTTTATTTCTTATTGTATTAGAATAGCTTATGGGTGAGAGGTTTACGTCTATATGTATCGTTTTCATGGTCATGGCAGCCACCCTGCTTCTGCTCTCACAGCAAATGAATACGCATGAGTGTGGAGACGGAGAATGCGATCCCTCTGAAGACTGGGAATCGTGTCCTGAGGATTGCGGAGAACCGAATGCCTCTGAGGCGGCTATAGAGCTTCATAACCCGAAGTCACCCTTTGGGCTACATGGTGCGGAGAATGATATTGATGCGATGGTGGCTGCAGGAATTAAGTGGCATAGACCGGGATTCCATCCCGGCGCGACCTTCCCCTCAAAAACTGACGTCTTCGATGAGAGGTATGTAAATTTTTTCGGTAATGGCATCGATGTTCTGGCCAATCTACTTGTTTTCAGCGGAGAGAATGGTTGCCTGCCATCTGATCCAGAAGAGTACAGGGAGATTGTAAGACAGATTGTGGAGAGGTATGATGGAGATGGGGTTGATGACGCTCCGGAGATAAACGGGACGACCCCAGTTGTAAGGTACTGGCAGATTGGGAACGAGGTCGATTCCACTAGGGGGCCTCAATCCTGTACACCCGAGGAGTACGTCGAGGCACTCAAGTATTATTACCCGGTAATCAAGGAGAACTGTCATGACTGCAAAGTTGTGATGTCCGGCCTTGTCACCGACCCCATAAACTTTCTTGACTCCGTCCTGGAGCTTGGGGGCGGAGAATACTACGACGTAAACGATGTCCATATCTTCGGTAACAAGGACTACTACATCGGGGTACCAGCAGTCTACAGGGATCTCAAGGATGTTCAGGAGAGGTATGGCTATGATAAGGACATCTGGATATTGGAGACGGGGACTTTCTCAGGCGGAACGAACAATAACGTCCAGAGCGAGGAGGAGCAGGCAGCAGCGATGGTAAAGGTCTATGCATCCGCGTTGGGCTCTGGTTTCCGGAAGGTTTTCTGGGCCTGGGGACTGTATGAGGGATTTGGGGGCGACGGTAACGGCTTCTTCGACCAGACTGGACTGATATACGATGGAACGGGAGAATATGACAAGGGTGAAGGGGTAAGGAAAAAAGCCTACTACACATACAAGGTCATGATCTCCAAGCTGGAGGGCTGTAACTTCTCAGAAGCAGAGAGGGTAAGCCATGTGAATGAAAATGTCTTCGTATATCGGTTTCCAAAAGAGAACGGGACTATGTACGTCGTATGGAGAGAGCATAAACAAGGCGTAGTTATAGATCCCAATTCAACTACATCCCTCGAGGTTGTTGGCGAAAGCGCCGAGATCACATACGCATTAACAGATGAAAACGGGGACCCGGAGGGTTATACTACCCCCATAATCAACAACACCCTTGAGCTGAACTTGAACAAGGGACCAGTCTTTGCTTTTGTCATCGCTGATTAATCAATAGATCTGGGAGCGCTGCAGAAGTGGAGGAAGCCCTAGAGGAGCATCAAGAGTGAAAATATTGCAGCAATTTAGAGGAATAAGAGAGATCTATAATCTCTTCACATGCCTGTTCAACAGTGATCTTAAGCCCAGTATAATAACCACAGGTCCTTTTAACAGAAAATTCCTCCATAAAGCTTGATTATTTTCTTTAATATTATTTAATAGCTTTCTATTTCCTCGACCTGAAGGATGAAGCTGTGCTCGGATGGGAGCAAGAAAGCGTGTATAGTGTACGTAATTACGTACAAAATTTCCTTTGGGTGTTTAACATATATCAAATTTCGGTAATTTTGTTGCCACTGAATCCATCGAGAAATTCTGACTTTTTGATTATCGTATGTGGAGTAATTCAAGTGTGCTGCAAGGGAGGCTGTAGTCTGTGCGATGCCTATGTATTTGTTCTATACAATTCCTTGATATTCCTGATGTTGAAAGCCTTCTGGAGGCGTTCTGCATCTTCCTAGCTTGTGCCTTTACATGCATGTGATCACAGACGCCCTCTGGAAGTAGGTCCACATAGATAGCTTAATGGGTCCAATCACTCATACCCTTTTCCTATATGTGCTTAAACTATCGTTTTATGCTGCATAAGTGCATTAATAAATTACAAGAATCCTACATTATGCCTCAAGCTTGATGAAGAATAAGGTTGAGGACGGGTATGGGAATATCTGAGGGACTCACAAAACAACTCAACAGCTTAGATATTAGAGTAAAAGTGGCCATGGTGGCCTTAAGTTTATCAGCTTTTGGCGCTAGCTTAACTAGGAGCTATAATTCGTTATTTGCTTATAATTTGGGTGCAAGTCCGGCTAATTTAGGGTTGTTAACCAGTATTAGCGCGGCGGCAAGCTCCCTTATCTCGGTGCCCATGGGTTGGGCTATGGAGCAGTATAGTGTAAAGAGAGTCATGTTGCTTAATCTGGTTTTATTCGTCATACACCTGTCGATTATGAGTTCAGCTCCTAACTGGTATGTTCTGATCCCTGCCTATGTAATCAGTAGCAGGGTGCTCAGAATGGGCCCTCTGTCTGATATCATCTTCGTTACCGCTGTGGAGGTTGAGAACAGGGGTACTGTTATCAGTATTTCTCGCGTCGTCAGGAGTATACTGGGTCTTTTTGCCCCTATGATAGCCGCGTTCTTCGTTACATATTTTGGAGGATTAAATGTTAATGGTATACGACCCTTATACTTTGTTGAACTCGGCATCACGGTTTTTCTCATCTTCATAGTAGTTAGGTATCTTCCTCCAACTCTTGGAAGGGTGGGCAAGAGGGAAAAGTCAGGGTTTAATCTATCGAGTTTAATTAGTGGTTATCGAGACGCTTTAAGAAATGAAAGAAATCTTCAGATCTGGGTAGCCCTGAGACTAGTAAAGATGTTTGGACAGTACATGGTAACCCCTTTCATCGTTTTATGGTTGGTTGAATCAAAAGGAGCATCTCCCTACATACTCGGAGTTACGGGAACACTATCTATGGTAGTCACGTTAGTGCTTCAAATACCGGCTGGACGTCTAGCTGACAGATACGGCAGGAAGAAAATTTACTTCCTGACGAATTCCTTTATATTCTTGGGGAGCGTCTTGGCGATTCTTTCTCCTGGGCCAAAGTACTTGATCCCTTTATCGATACTGGGAGGTTATGCTGCGGGGACAATAACTGGGGTGGGGATATCAGGTGTAGCGATGCCTTTGTTTGTGACCTGGTGATGGGAATCAGTACCAGAGGAGAAGAGGGGGCGGTTCTTCGGAATAGAAGGTCTGATGAGTCTTACCGGGATCCCTGCCTCAATACTGGGAGGAATCCTATGGGAACGAGGATACCAGATACAAGTCTTGCTCATCCCCATAATACTAGAACTATTGATAGTTTACCCTCTTCTCTATAAAGTTCAAGATATAATTCAAAACAATAAGTAAACGTATACATACAGATTCTTACGAATTTATAGGAATAAATATTTAAAATAATAAATATTAATTGTTATAGATGATTGTAATAAAGATGTTAATTTTATTACTGTAATGCTTGTATTTATATCTTGTATTCTTTTTGTTTACTTTATGTAATATGTTTGTAAATAGAACAAAGATGTATAATATTATTATAT
>CAZLHX010000153.1:0-5254 GCA_964559475.1 uncultured Candidatus Bathyarchaeia archaeon
AACAGTATGGTTTTTTCTGTTCTTTTCTGTTTTTAAGCGTTATTAGGGCTTCTCTAATAGGGGTCTCGGGCATCATATGAATTTATTGAACCCTTTATAAACACATACCTTTTCGAAAGAAATATACTTAGAAAAAACTAATAATGATACCATTGAATTGCAAAACATCAGAGTTAACACTTGAAATAACCCAAACAAGATCAATAAACCCCGCTAAAATCAGAGGATATATTGCATCAAATCATATGAAAAATAGCATATTCCACCAACACAAAGGAAACGAACTACATTACAGATATCCTCTAATACATTACCATATAATCACTGATACACCTGTAATAACTGGCTGGCAGGAAGGAGTCCAAGAAACAAAGAAACTCTTCAAACAACTAGACCATTTTCAAATAAATAATAGAAAAATCTACATCCACAGGAAAAAATTTGTCACAAAAAAACAGAAATTCGGTTTAACTACTAAAAAAAATAAATACATGTTCATCTCCCCATGGCTGGCTTTAAATAA
Source organism: uncultured Candidatus Bathyarchaeia archaeon (assembly GCA_964559475.1). GTDB lineage: Archaea > Thermoproteota > Bathyarchaeia > TCS64 > TCS64 > RBG-16-57-9. The sequence continues at coordinate 524 of CAZLHX010000153.1, forward strand.
TAAAAACTATCAACGCTACATATCAACCAGCAAAAACCAAAAACAAGCCTTCCTAGAAAAAATACTCACAGGAAACATACTATCAGCAAGCAAGGGTCTAGGCTACACTGTTGAAGATAGGATAAAAACATCTATAATCTATACACGTCAAATAAAAACCAGACTAAAAGGAACCCCTTTAGTAGCATTCAAAGGAGCCTTTGAGGTTAACTTTGAGTTACCGGAACTATTCGGACTGGGGAAAAGTGTTAGCCGAGGATTCGGGGCAGTGAAAAGGATTTGATCTAATGCAACTCGTAATAAACAACTATGGCGCGTACCTTAGGAAAAAACGAGACTCATTCCTGGTAATGCTGGACGAGAAAGATGTTGAAATACCCATAGTAAAGGTAGACAGCATATGGATCTCAACCAGTGCTTTGATCTCAACGGACGCCGTTAAAAGTGCAATTGAGAACAATATTGATATAGTCTTTCTAGATCAATATGGGGACCCATATGGTAGGATATGGCACCCAAAAATAGGAAGCACGACGCGCATACGGAGAAAACAACTAGAAGCCACCGGCAACGAAAAAGGCGTTAAACTAGTCAAGAAATGGGGTGCAGAAAAGATGGAGAACCAGATAAATCTCCTGAAGAAACTGCGTAAAACCCGTGACGAGACAGAAAAAATCGAAGAATCTATACAGGAACTAGAAAAATACAGAAAAAGGCTGAAAGAGTTATCAGGCAACGTAAATGAGCTAAGACAGGAAATACTCGGTTTAGAAGGAATAGCCTCAAAGCACTACTTTGAAGCACTTTCAACTGTTATGCCCGAGGGTTTTGAGTTCAAAGGAAGAAGCAGACGACCCGCGAAAGACCAATTCAATTGCGCACTGAACTATGGCTACGGAATACTATACGGTGAGATAGAGAGAGCATGTATACTAGCTGGATTAGATCCATACATAGGTTTTCTACACACAGATGACTACAATAAACCATCATTTGTTTTCGACGTAATTGAGCCATTCAGAGGAATAGTTGATGAGACAGTAGTATTCCTATTCACGACCCGCCGCTTTAAGGAATCCTGCTTTGATGTGATACATGCAGGGTATACATTGAATGATGAGGGGAAGAAACTGCTCATTACAGAGATAAATAGCAAACTTGAAGATAAGAGACCCTTCAGTGGCAAAAAAATGCAGCACAGGAATATCATACTAGCAGAAATGCATAAAATAGCGAAAGAAATAGGAAAGTTGCTTTAATGCTTACATGGGTAATATACGATGTTAGCGACGATAACCTTAGAAGCTATACTGCTAATATCTGTAAAAGATATGGTCTATACCGGGTCCAGAAAAGCTGTTTCTTAGGCGAATTAGATAAAAATCAGAGAGACAGCATGATCTTAGAGTTTGAGGAATATGTACTGGATAATGACTCAATATATGTATTCGTTACCTGTGACTCATGCGCAGAATCATTAAAACTGCTAGGAGAAGGCTTTGACATGGAGCTTGTGAGGGATCAGATTGGAGTTATGTTCCTCTGATTGCTCCATTACAATCAGCGACGTAATCGAGTACCTATACTGCCCAAGATTCACCTATTTCATGCACTGTCTTGCAATCCCGCAGAGAGAAGAAAGACACTACAAAGTACGGAAAGGCAGGGAATTACACTCGGCTAAAGAAAAAACCAATATCGGATACCTCAGAAAACGTTACAATGTAAGCGATAAACTTGTTGAGGTGTATTTGCGTTCGCCTAAATTGGGGGTTCGAGGTGTCGTAGATGAGGTATTGTTTTTCGAGGATGGAACAGCTGGTCCCCTTGATTACAAGTTTGCTGAATACCATGGTAAGGTGTTTAGAACTCATAGGTATCAGTCTGTCTTATATGGGCTCATGATATCCGAGTCCTTCGATATACCTGTTGAAAGAGGGCTTATTGTCTATACCAGGAGTAAGAATAAGATAGTTGAGTTAGAGTTCACGGATAGGGATAGAATACAGGCGTCCAAGATCGTGGGTAATATTTTCAATATAATACAGGTTGGGGAATATCCGGATGTGCGTGTTAATAAGCGAAAGTGTTTGAACTGCACGTATCGGAGGATCTGTACTCAGTAAAACACTAAAATAGTTACATAATTATTAATATACAAATATGATAGGAGCCATTCAAAGTTTAGGCGAATATTCACTGCGAGAACAAGATATCGATGTTTATAACCTGGACGATATAATAAAGATATTAATAGAAGACCCCGCTAGTAATAAAAGCTATAAAAAAATACTGAAAATAAAGATAAATTTAGATAAGAAACAATTTTCTGGTGTAGAGATAGATGAATACGATTCAACAAAACTAGAAAAATACCTCTACAGAAAAGGCAGCCCGAGAGGAACAGACTACTCCCCGACTTCAAGAATAACAGACCCTAAAAAAACATTTGAAATAAAAACACAAAAATGGTTTCAAAAAGAGTACCCTGAAGCACAACTAACTACAAATGAAATAAACCAATTACAAGAAATACGCAATATTCTAGAATACAATGAGGACAAAATCATAAATAAACTTGAGAGAATCTATGATGATATAAAAAGAGAGAGGCAAAACGCCATAATTACAGTAGAACTATTCAAAGATAACCTAAAATCTCTTCCAGGGGATGTTGATGCATTCAAAAAAATATTCCTTTTAAATTCAATGTCAACATATTACGATAAATATAATACGACCTCAAAATCAAGCAACAATGTTTGTGCTGTGTGCGGGAATCAAAACGAGGTTTATGGATTCGTCTCAACATATGCATTCTACACGGTTGATAAACCGGGAATGGTACCAGGTGGGTTCAATCAGGGTGATGCATGGAAAAACTACCCTGTGTGCAAACAATGCGCATTAATACTTGAACAGGGAAAACAGTGGCTGGAGAAATATTCAAGCTATAATTTTTATGGCTTCGATTATCTGATAATACCGAAACCCCTACGAGGCATAAATAGCGATGAAGTATATGAATCACTAAAATATTACCAAGAAGATGGAAAACAGGTTAGAGTTACAGGTAAATATGGAGCACTGCTTGATGTAACAGAAGAGGAGATACTTGGTTTACTGGCTGAGAAAGAAAACACGTTCAACTGTAATATGCTCATATACAGTGCCTCAAAAAGCGAGTTCAAGATATTAAGATACATCGAGGGAATATACCCTTCAGATTTAAGGCGTTTATTTGAGGCAAAATATTCAGTTGACAAAAAGCCTCTTATCAAAAATACACAAATTCCATTCTGGGAAAACAGGAAAAAGTCAGGTGAAAAAGACCTCGAGTTTAACTTTGGATGCTTCTGGTATTTTCTAAAAGACGAGAACCAGAGTAAATATTTCCTAGATATAGTAAATAACGTCTTTAAAGACAAGAAAATTAACAAAAAATTCCTATTAAACAGAATAATCCAGAAAATAAGAGAGAACTATGTAAATGGATACAATATAGAGGAACCCGTAATGAGAGGTTTCTCATGCCTATTATACCTAGAATTTCTAGGAATATTAAACCATAAAGAGAGTGAGAAGATGAGTAAAAAGATTAGAGACATATTCCAGACAGAAAGCAGCACCCGAGTGCAGGCTGCTGAAAAGATATTCAAGGAGTACCCAGATTTCTTCAAAAACGACCCCGAGAAAGCGGTATTCATAGTGGGTGTACTCAGTCAGCTATTAATGAACATCCAGTATAGAGACCGTAAAGCAACACCCTTCAAGGCAAAACTCCAAGGATTACGACTTGATGAGAGGAAAGTTAAGTCACTTCTACCCGAGATTCAGAACAAGCTGGATGAGTATGATAGTAACTATTATCGCGACCTCGAGACATTGGCTTCAGAGTATTTTATACAAGCCCAAAATGATTGGAGCCTAAGTAGAGATGAGATCAGTTTTTACTTTGCACTAGGAATGAACCTATCAAAGTACTTCAGAACAGAAAAAGAGGAAGAAAAAGATGAGTGAGATTATATCAAACAGGAGCGAGATACTGTTCCTTTATGATGTGAAAGATAATAACCCTAACGGAGACCCCTTAGACGAGAATAAGCCGAGGATCGACGAGGAGACCATGCAAAACCTCGTAACAGATGTGCGGCTCAAACGGACAATAAGAGACTATCTGCACGATTTCCGAGGTGAAGAAGTATTTATCAGAGGCGTGAAAAATGAGGAAGGTAACCTTAAAACCAAAGAAGATAGACTGGATGATCTAGCAATTGATACGGCTGATCAGTTAACTGAGAAATGTGTTGACATCAGGTTATTCGGTGCAACTGCCGCGGTGAAGAAAAGGACAATAACCTTCACAGGTCCTGTGCAGTTTAGGATTGGTAGATCACTTCACAGAGTTCAACTAAAGTTCATAAGGGGAACGACAGTATACCCATCAGGCAGCGGTAAGGATCAGGGAACCTTCACGGAGATGTATGTCCTGCCTTACAGCTTAATCGGGTTCTATGGCGTGGTAAACGAGAACGCTGCTGTACATACGGGTCTACGTGAATCAGATGTAGAGCTTCTCATGGAAGGAATATGGAATGGAACCAAGAACCTAATCAGCAGAAGCAAAGTTGGACAGATGCCTCGCCTTCTTATGAAAGTAAACTACAAGGAGAAAAACTATCACATAGGCGACTTAGATAGATTACTCACACTGAAAACTGATAAACTGGA
>CAZLHX010000154.1:0-5172 GCA_964559475.1 uncultured Candidatus Bathyarchaeia archaeon
TTCTAAAATGGTGAATAATTGAAAAGTCAAAATAAGAACAAATTTATTTTAAAGATTTATAACCTTCCTTACCATTTGAGGTTAGCGTAGCCCGGTCGTCCAGCGGACAAGGATAAGGGCCTTTGGAGCCTTAGACGGGAGTTCGAATCTCCCCCGGGCTATCTTGCTCTAAACCTGAGTTTTTGTTTTTTATATTCTTAGAGAATGGGATTTTTGGTTGTTTACATTTTAAATTTTCTCCAAATAAAACCACTTTCAAGGACTTTAATAATTTAGGGGAATAGACAATTTAGCTCAGATACGTGATGGTATTTTCTATGATTTCCACAAAAAAGAAGTAATAATTCTAGTCCAACATTAAACCTTAACATCTTATAAGGTATTTTTGTATCATGAACCCTGAGAATTTAAGAAACGCTCGAATCGATGTTGAAGCTGCCATTGAAGCTTGGACAAAGATATTCAATGAATACTTAGAAAACTTAGAATTTGTCTATATCAAAGGTTCAGCGACAAAATATTGGCAAAGTCCAATGGATTACGTCCCAATTTTAAGTGATTTAGATCTCCATGTTAAAACCGTTAACGATAAACCTCTATTTCCATCAACAAAGTCAGGTTTTATGTCCTCTCTAGAAACTACATCATTATACGAACGAATCTTCATGGAGCTAAGACCGGGTTTTCTTCACATACCTAGACCTCAAATTGTAACAATGGATGAATTGGATCCCTCATGGATACCATATGATGCTAGTGAGATGATGGTAATTTATGGAGAGGCTAATCTGGGGGAACGAAAGGAAACTGAAGATATAAGAGAGGAGGATTATAAGAATCTGAAAGAATTGGGTTCTGTTCTAGCTTCTCTACCGATGATGCTTGTCGACCGGATAGGTCTCGATTATTATAGGGTAATAAGAAGTATTTGTTGGAGAGTGAGCCCCTCACCCGTTAGACTCCTAAGCCAGACTGAGGACCCGGATTACGTATGGGGATTAAATCGAACTCAGGTTAACAGGGAATTGGAAAACGCTGGTTACTTGGATACCGCTAAGCATTACAAAGAGTATTATCTCTCAGGATGGAGAATGTTTGAGACGGAGTTTAAAGATAATAATGCTATGAGGGAGTGTATAAAAAACGGGTTTTTAGTATTAGACTCGGTGTTTAATCATCTTAAAAAGATTAAACACTAGATTTTCTTCCTGAGTATAGCTATTTGACCTGCATGGTAAAGATTATGATGTACCACTCCGTGAAGCATTTGTTTAAAACTGTATTCCGCATCAGGTACCTGCTTCTCAAGGTCCTCATTCGTCCATTCTGCTAGTTCACTTAATAAAAGGTGAACACCCTTTTCCAGGCTACCTACAGAAACCTTCCATTCAGACTCAGTATTACCCATCTCAGGCCAATCTTCTACTTTTCTAGGATCCGGCATTTTTTCCATTCTTATTGCATTAGCAACAGTTTCATTCCAAAAAGCCAAGTGGTCAACGAGTTCCCAGATGCTATGTCTTTCTCCAAGAGGTTTACTCATAGCTTCTTCCACACTAGTACCTTCTAAGGTCTTTAGGAGACTTGGACCATGCCATGCTGTATCGCCCTCAAAAGTAGTTTTAATCTGGTCTCTAAGGAATTTTACTTCGTTCATATTTAATGATAGTATCTGATGATATTTATATGACTCAGTCTAAAAGTGAAAAATATGAAAAGTTAAGCAGAGGAGACTTTCTCAATTCTTATGTTCTGTGAACCCTTCCAGAGGACAGATCTTCCCAATTCTTCAATCTGCTCTAAGCCCTCAACTATTGTGGCGAAATGATTTCCCGGTAGTAACCCTACTTTACTCGCGAACTTTGCTGATCCATATGGGATAAGGATTTCTTTCTCACTTATCCCCCCTGGGTAGTAAAGTAGTTCTCCTTTACTTGGATAACTCGTATGGTTTTCTAAGGGCACATCGATCCCATAACTATCCATTTGTACCCAGACTGCTTCCCCACTCCACCTAGCTTGGATGGCTTTACCTACTATTGGTAGTGCCTCTTTAATTTTTTTACAAGTTTCAGGTGCCTTTTGTTGATGAGTTTCTGCCTTGAATACATACTCCCCGATAGTTAGATTTAGTAACATAACAAATAAAGATCCGTAAAAACTTATGAATTAATTGATCAGGAAACTAATTCAAATTCTTAATCTAAATCTGGAGAAGTTTATAGCTTAATAGATTGATTTTAGGACCACCACATAAATTAAAGTACTTATTTTTTTTCACGAATATTTATCAAGGGTCTTGTTTTAGTAGCTTAGAGTGTATATTTTGGTCGAAAGCGAAGGGCTTCCTATTAGTTTTTACTTTATCTCTATTTCCTCATTTCTTTTCCAGCTTACTAGCTTCGTTATTCAACCAATTTACACCTTATATTTACTTGAAGTAGGAGCTTCAATAGTACAGGCAGGGATTATTCTCAGCATCCAGAATTTCTTGTTGATAATTTCCAAGATCCCCTTAACCATACTTTCAAAAAAGATCGGAGAGGATAAGATGTTCAAGGCAGCTTTCCTTGTTCAGGCTACAACTTCAATACTCTACGCACTTACTCCTAACCCTATTTGGTTATATGTTATTCCTTTTTACCAGGTATTGGCAACAGGGTCTTTTAATCAAATGGCCATGTCTCGGGCATCAAATATGGCACCTAATAGTCGTCAAGGGGACGCCTTGGGACGTTATATGACCTTCATGTCCTCAGGTATGTTTATAGGTCCCTTAATAAGCAGTGGTTTACTCATCTTTTTAGACTACAGACAATTATTCTTAGTTACTTCTGTATTTCCATTGATTGCGCTAATTCTTTTCACTAGATTCATGCAGGAGCCTCAAACAGAGAATGAGATTATTGAGGATTCTTCTCCTGCTCTTGGTTCTCTACGAAACGTGCTAGGTAACAGGAATATTCAGATACTTTCCCTTATCCGAACAACGTATAGCTTATCTAATACTATGTTTACAGCTCTATTCTCGGTCTATGCGACTCAGACTTTAGGTTTATCCGAATCAAAAACAGCCTTATTGTTTAGTATAATGGGTTTCACAAATGCATTTGTAAAGATCCCAGCAGGGTATATCGGGGATAGATTCAATGCTAAAAAAGTACTTCTTACAACCTTTGCCGTATTAATCCTGGTTTACATCTCCATAGCATATTCAAGAAGTTTTCTCACTCTCGCTATGACTTTATTCTTATTTGGAGTATGTTGGGGCACTCGTGCTGTTAACGAGTGGGCGACCCTCGCAAAGACAGTAGATCAAACGAATAAACCCATTGCAATGTCCTATATGTCGAGTATTTGGGGACTTGGAGCTACAATTGGAAGTATTTTAGCAGGGGTTCTAGCAGAGAATGTGGCATTCTCGACAATCTTTCTAATTTCTGCAGCAATTAACTTGCCAGCCCTACCCGCAATTTTGTTTCTTAAGAAACCCAATGGAGAGGATGCTCTTATTGAGAAGACCTATGAAAATTGATGTAGAATCAGGTTGAATTAGAATGTTAATATTTTAAGTGATCCATAAAAAGGGAAAAGCAAAATATGTAAAATAATTTATAAAATTAGCTTTTTTTACGTTCGAGTATTCCTGTTAAACATCCAATTGCTCCCGCCGCTTTAGCTAATTCGTCTACTCTTACAGTCTTATACTCTATTCCCAAATCTCTAAAATAAGCTTGAGTCAAAGGATTCCCAGCAGGCATCATGACCTTTCCTGGAGATAATGTAACAATGTTTAATGCCATACCAAATTTAGCCTCATCGATATCTGGTATAAAATGTACCTCAAAACCCCTTCCTCTAAGCTCTGCTATAGCGTCATAAGGTATTCTTTCTGGCCAACAAAGGGCAAGTTCCTTATCTGGTATTCTGAGGGTTCCCATAAGGTGCATTGATCCATGGGGTAATCCTACATGGATTACCTCGATATTCATTTCAGATAGGGCACTGGTTATCTGTGAAGCACCAATAGAGTTTGTTCGGTGTCCAGTTGCAAGCATTACAGTATCCTTATCTATCCAAGCCGCGTCAGCTCCCTCAAATATCCCTCTTCCTATTACTGTCCTAATAATTGGGATTCCTACCTCTGCAAGTCTCTTTGCGACCCATCTCTCCTCTCCTGCCCTGACGGTGGATGCAGGTCTTGCCAGAAGAGCTCCTTCCGGAGTCATGAAAAATAAGTCTGCCACAAACATGAGATTAGGGGTTGGCTCATCTGGAGGGTTGACATAGTAGACTTTTACTCTCTCGGACCTAAATGCTTCTGCCATACTTTCATGTTGCTGAGATGCGGTCTTATGATCTGGAATTTCCAACATCTGTACTTTGTCTGGATCTGTTAATTCCGTTATCTCTGGTCCTGGTGAATGAACGAGTACGGATTTAAGGGGCTTATACTGGGTATCTATTCCACAGTTTGCCCATAGATCCCCGATTTCCTCTCTGTGAGTTTTTTCCCTTGGGGACCAGCCAATTCCTCCATAAGCTGAGTACTTGGATAGATCTTTCATAACTGAATATTCGATAGAACGAGTTTAAGGTGATCGTTTTTTCTAGCATCATCAAGAGTTATTTTGAAAACATTTTCCCTTCTTCTGAAGTTCTACATATTTTACTGAAAATCTAATTTGGTGGTCTATCCATAGTATTTACGATGGAAGAGGAATTTATCGAAAATGTGATTAAAACTTATAAGTCTAAAATGATTGATCCTGTTCTCATTCCCCGAGGAGCAGTTAGACATCTTAGGGGGTGTTTATGGTGTTTGGATTTGGAAGGTTTTGAATATGTTGATTCTGTTACTATCTCATCTCAAAGAGGATCTAGAGAATTGGATTCTGATCCAGTTTACAATTTTGAATATGCCGTAAGGGGTACTATCAATGAGGTCCCTTCAGAGAGGTTAGTCGTCAAAACTGAATCCTCTTGGAAAGGTTTTATTAGAAGAAAGTTAAGGACTGTAAGCTGGATTATCCCAGAATCAAGCGATATATCAGGGTTTAAGAGGTATGGAGAGTCTCCCAAACCAGGGGAACTGTACGATAGTGGACCAAACAAAATGTTAGTTGATCTTCTTAACACTGATAAATCGCTAATAGAAGATTTGAAGTACTT
>CAZLHX010000155.1:0-4899 GCA_964559475.1 uncultured Candidatus Bathyarchaeia archaeon
ATCTACCCCCCGCTACTTACTCCTTTTCCCTTTTAAGTCATTTCTAGTGACTCTTTTACTAAAATAGCCCATAATAAGGTTTTTTTCATTTTTCAGGTATCCGGCCGTTACGGTTTTCGTTTGAACTATCACTTTTAGTAAGAAATATGCTTGTTACATGAAACTGGTTTAAATTTATTTGATTATCAATTTGTATAAGATGAGAAATATCAGTGAAATCACTACAATAGTAACGGTTAGTAAGGTCTGATATCCATCAATCCATTCACGCTGCGAGAGCAGAGAAGACGCTTTCCCCACTGGTAGCTTAAATGACTGATCTCCTCTAATAGCTGTATTATTTTCAACAGTCCACTTTCCTTGATACATCCCAAATACCTCATAATCATAATCGCCTGTAATCTCCTTAGGAACCCGTAGAAACACAAATACGTGTTCGCCTAAACTGAATTCCGGCTGGTCTTCAACCCAAACATGTGTATCATCACCTTCAACCCGGATCTTTACTTTCGATTCATCTAACTGACTGATATAGTATGATTCGACTTTGATTTCCACTATCTGAAAATAGTCACCTTTCTAATTATCGCCGATACTATTAGTGATAGATTCTACTGTTCCAAGAACCGCTAAATCGCATTAATTCCATAGTGTTTTCGTGTCTATGGGAACCATTGAACAATTAGCAATTGGAGTAGATACACCAGTAAATAGTAACATTAGAAGGGCTAATGTTCGATTCTTAATGCCCATAGCTACAAAATATCAACGTTGCAATGAATATAATACTTATGTTTAGAACATATTCGTCAAGATTTCTTGATGAATAAAATGATGCCAAATTCTATAAAATTTACAGACCTTTGTTATACTGCGAGAAATTCATACTCGTTATTACATGAACCTGTATGTGGCCGATAAAAATAGACGATAACGTAGACCTACCCCCCGCTACCAAAGCTCCTTTTGCCAAATACGGCAATATTTCATGTTTTTAGATTAAAAAAACCTTGAAAACAGCCTATTTACTAAAGGCAAAGTTACGATTTCAATTCAAGAATTAAACTCGCGTATCATCGGAGTTAACACAAACAGGTAAATACTTTGAGAAAGAAATATGTATAAGCAACCTAGATAGAATTACCTTAAAATCAAGGTGATGAAGCTCACCGTAACCGCCAAGCACCAACCTTGAGCTGATAGCTTCTACAGAAAAACGGTGAAGCAGATGAGGACAATAATCTTAATCGGAATCGGAGGATTAACTGGAGCAATCTTAAGATACACCATAAGCGGATGGGCACAGAACGCCCATCACAGGTTCCCAATGGGGACCCTAACCGTAAACATCATCGGAAGCCTGCTACTAGGTCTCATAATGTACCTATCAGAATACTCTGCAAACATATCAACGGATCAGAGAATCTTCTTAACCATAGGAATGCTGGGAGCCTTTACCACAATGAGCACATTCAGTTATGAAACCTTCAAACTCTTTGAGCAAAAAGAATTCTACATGTTACTCCTGAATCTAATCGGAACCAATTTACTATGTTTCACAGGAATATACCTAGGCAAGTTAATTGCCTTAAGAATAAGCGGGGTGTCCACATGAAGAAAGAATCAAACGCGGTCTTGTTGAGAATCTTTATCGGTGAATCCGATATATTCGAGGGCAAACCCCTCTACATGCACATTGTTGAAATGCTCAAAAGAGAGGGCTTGGCTGGTGCAACTGTGATTCGTGGAATAGCTGGTTTTGGGAAGACGAGTAAAATATCCACAACCTCAATACTAAGACTATCCACGGACCTACCTATTATCGTTGAGGTGGCGGATACAAAAGAGAATATTAACAGGATTAGACCGATGTTGGATAAGGTTATAAAAGAAGGTTTAATAACTGAAGAGACCGTGAAAATAGTTTTCTATGAAGGAAATAAAAAACCCAAACCGTAAAAGCGATTCAAGTTAATCATTTATAAAAAGCAATAAATACCTGTATACTCGGATACTGAGTACAAGGCGATGAGGCTCACCTTAACCGCCTCTGCATTACGCAGGGACTGATAGCTTCTACAAATAACGAGCCAAGTGAAAAGAATTGACAAAAGATGATTTAAAATCCAAAGCATATGTAGCTATCCTGCTCATGGGCATCGTGAGCATGTTAGGTGACATAGTATATGAATCCGGACGAGGAATCGCACCAGATTACCTTTACTTTCTAGGAGCATCAGCGTTCCTAGTCGGAGTAACATCAGGGGTAGGTGAGTTGGTCGGATACGGGATGAGGCTAATCAGTGGTCCCCTCGCTGACCGATCTCACGCCTACTGGCTTTTCATCTTCATCGGATATGGTCTCATTATTGCTATCCCTATTATGGGTTTTACCGGTAACATATGGGTCGTCATGGGTCTCGTGATAGCGGAGCGGCTGGGAAAAGCCCTAAGGTCTCCATCCCGTGACGTAGTCGTGTCGGTTGTAAGCAAGGGTATGGGGTCTGGGAAAGCCTTTGGGCTTCATGAATTCATCGACCAGATTGGAGCAGTCATTGGACCTGCTTTCCTTGGGTTCATAATGCTGAGAACGGCTAATGACTTCGGTTTTTCACTCAAATCACTGGCCCCATTCTACCTCCTGATGATGGTGGTTCTCTATTTAACGTATAGAAGGATCAGGGGCACAGTCGAGGAGATTACAAAACATACAGAGGTAACGGAAGGTAAACTTAGCAGAGGGTTCTGGCTGTACTCGGGGTCGGTGCTGTTGAATACTATTGGGTTGATGCCTATCGCTTTGATTCTTTACAATGGTGCTAGGATTCTTGAGTCGGGTGGACAGCTTTGGCTTGTGCCGTTTCTTTATGTTATTGTTCAGTTAGTGGATGCGCCGATGGCTCTTGTTGCGGGTCATTTCTATGATAAGATGGGTGTAAAACTTCTCGTGGTTCCTTTCTTGTTGTCTGTTTTACCTTTCATGTTTCAGCTGTTTAGTGGTTTGTCGGGGGTCGTTCTTGCCTGTATTGCGTATGGTCTTGTTCTTGGGATGCAGGAGTCAACTTACAGGGCTGCTATAACCGACCTAGTACCCCTGGGTAAGCAGGGATCAGCGTATGGTTATTTCAATGTGATGTTGGGCGCTGGCACATTCATTAGCGGTGCCGTCTTCGGTTATATATTAGATGTCTCATTGTCTCCAATGCTGATACTGGGTTTTGTCGCAGCGTCTCAACTCGTAGCCATATTATTACTCAGAAAAGCCATTCAAGGAGAAAAGGACGGAAATAAGCAATAATATGATTAATGATTGGTTTAGCATTGTCAGTATTTTGTAGCAAGTGTCTGGCAGAGAATTCTATAAAAAGAAAAATATGCATAAAATGCGGTGCCACACTTTTTGAGGATGACAAAACATACGTTGAGAAGCTTATTCAGGCGTTAAACCATCCCGTACCATCAACTGTGATAAACACTGCGTGGGTTCTAGGTCGGAGGAAAGAAGCGTCAGCAGTTACCCAGTTAATACACTTAATAGAAAATAATGATGATATGGGGGTTATTTCTGCCGCAGTAGAGACTCTAGGCGAGATAGCAGACCCCCGAGCAGTCCCCATGTTCTCAAGGCTAATTGAGCACTCCTACCTTGAGGTCAGGTTGAAGACCGTAGAAGCACTAACTAAGATTAGAACCAACGAGGCAGTCAAACAATTAAAGAAGGCACTAGACGACCAAAACACAGTGGTAAGGAGAGCAGCTCAAAAAGCACTCGACACCTGTTATAGTTCGACGTATGATGCTGGATGTTCTAACGAATGTTAATTCGAAGGGTATACTTCGAAAATGATTAAAGGCGAATCGATCTGTTAAAATATAAACATAAAACGCGACAGGGGCTTAATTATAATAGTAATTATCTAACAGCTAAAAGCTAAACTTTCCACGTTGCGTTTATGGACGCTCAAATAAAATATACATTATCTTACATGGGTTAATCAATTCTATACTTGATAGTCTAAACGAAAGTCTAGACCTACCCCCCGCTACTCGATAACTACCACCCTGGTTTTCGTGAAGCTTTTCTGAAAACTATCTGGTCGATTAGAAACCTGAGTGAGAATACACAAAAGACATATTCTAAGTTATTGAAGCGACTAGCCAAGAACTGTGAAATTTCCAATCCAATAGAAGTTGAAAAGTTTGTGTTTGAGAAAGACTGGTCTAGAAACACAAAGAACCTTTACTTTGATGCTTACACTCATTACTGCAAAGCAAATGAACTGGAATGGCCTCAGGTTCCATACGGACATATACCTTGGAAAGATAATGAGAAAGGAGATTCATTTAACACATTTATGATTCTAGTCTTCGAGCATGCGGGAACCCACGTGGATGCCCCGATACATCTCGGTGGGGTAGAAGGACCAGCCATAGATGAGATCCCTCTTAGCGGATGGATGGGTGAAGCATACGTCTTGGATATGACGCATAAAAAAGAAAAGGAATACGTAACGGTTGATGAGGTAGAGCAGTGGGAGAGTTAGTATGGTGTTATTCCAGAGGAAAGTGTTGTGCTCTTCAATTTTGGATGGTATAAAAACTGGACAAATAATTATGGAGTCGAGAATCAGATTTATCTAAAAAATAATCCTGGTATAGGTGAGGATGTAGCCAAGTATCTTACTTCAAAGAAAATCGAAATTGTAGGCGGTGACATCCCAACCATTGACTCGGATGCCGATCCATTAGAGAAAGCTCATAGAGTCTTACTCCCTGCTGGGGTGCTGATTATTGAGAATCTTGCTAACTTAGATTTTCTTCCTCCATTGGGAAGTTTCCTGATAGCAACACCCCTAAAAATTAAGGAAGGAACAGGTTGTCCAGTAAGGGCGTTTGCAT
>CAZLHX010000156.1:0-4695 GCA_964559475.1 uncultured Candidatus Bathyarchaeia archaeon
GACTGAAGGGGGAATAACCAGCCCTGATGCCGCGATAATAGAGACCGGGATGATGGACGTAATCAACAGGCTTGGATCCGAGTACATCAATATGAGAAAACTCCATGATAAGGTGGAGCTTGTTGTAGAGGAGCCCCGTAAGATAAGTAAGTTCAAGGTAGCCAGGATAGCCACCGAGTCAGCTATAATCACTGTCCCTTCGATGAAGACCCTTCACCACACAACCATAACGATGGGTTTGAAGAACATGTTTGGGATGCTGACCACGAGGAGAAAATATCCAATGCACCGGCATGGAATGAACAACGTTATCTATGACATCTGTAAAACTCTCCCTCCCACCTTAAGCGTAATAGATGGATTTTACGGTAAATCTGGCAGAGGCCCTTGGGCGGGTCCTCCGGTTAAAATGGATACTATAATCGCCAGCACAGATCCAGTTGCCGCTGATGCTACTGGAGCAAGGTGTATCGGAATTGACCCCATGACGATAGACTATCTTCGCTGGCTATATGAGGATGGGTTAGGTGAAGTTAACGACATAGAGGTCGTAGGTGATGGCATAGAGGCGGTATACCAGAAATGGGAGAGGTCAAATTAACTAAACTTTTATTTAAAATTTGAAGGCACTACATTTACATAAAGAGTAAAAATTTCAAAGAATCATTCGCAATTCTACCAGAAATTAATGCATGTCTGTGTATGAAGTTTATTGTATATGACGCTCTATATTCTAGTTACCTCTTGCTTAAATATAACTGAGACGTATACATTTTGCCTGAACGGTAGCCCTTTGAATTAACATGTCGCATTAACTAAGGGTACTACATCAACCTTTTTTCAAAACCGTTCAGGCAAACCTAATTCAAATCAATATATTCTTGATAGGTTTTTATCAAATGAGAAATTTGAATAATTGGTCGGGTAGGTACCACATTTAGATAGGCTGTTACAAACATCTACCCGACCAAACATGCATGGGGACCTCATTTTAACCATTATTTTGAAGAAGTAAACATGGCTCTACTAAAATTAAAACATTAAATGTGATTAACCCAATTTTTGCATGAAAAAGGGGGTTTCAGCTGGGATCAGTTACTCGTCCCATGAATATTATTAAACCCGTATCCAAGTCACGTATTAGGAAGATGAATGGATGATTTGCTCGGAATAACTCGCCGGGAAGAGCCGCGGTTAATCTTACTGAAACTCCTGTTGCTGCAGTTGCTTCAGTCCCTTTCTCGTTGACTTCTATGAATGCTTGATGGATGACCTTATCGATGTATAGCTCCCTTGTGCCCGTTATACCGCTGAAATCAGCGTCACCAGTGAAAGCCGTTGGTATACCCATCTCCGCAAGATCCTCCATCATGAAGTACTTAGTATCAAAGGTGAACCTCGGTAGATATACGTTCACATCATTTTCCTCCATCGTACCCATCAACTCTTTTATCCTCTGCATTGAAAGCTGGTCCTCGACCTCACCCATGTGCCCTTCCTTGGGTAGCAATACCAGCATGGAGACTTCCCCTGAGTAGGAGAGCTCCAATATTTGGAGAGCATCAGTCTCAGCATAATTGAAAGTCCTGTGGTTGTTCATCATGTTCACCTCGACGACTGTGGACGGGGTAACGTAGAAATCTTCCACACCTGTCTCATCTGGATCGAACTCGTAGAGCCAGTCTCCCTTAAAGTAGATGGCATTAGTCAATACAAGCCTCACCAGGCAATCTATGGAGTTCGGGGGAAACAGGTCTTTTATCCGTTCATTGGTTCTGTCCTCCACCCATTTGTTAATTATACGTCTGCTCTCCTCTGGTTTTGATACGAAGTCCAGGATGTTGGCATCGCCACCGTAATAGCTAGCTATGTAGTCGAGGTATTCCTTCAAGATCTGGTAATCTTGCTGGATCCATAACGCGTTAACAGTGTGTAGGGCGTAGTCGTGGTCCCCGTTGTTCAGAGTGTTATAGATACTGGCTACGCTGGAATGTCTCTCTGATGGGTCCGTTAAGAAGCTGAACACTTTCTCCATTTCCTCCGCTGTCTCGCCTCTCGCTCCCTCGTAGGTCATCGAGAGAGCTGTTGAGATACTGTATGGTGAGAATAGTATGTTCTCGCTGCCAGGGCTGTACCTGTGGTAGAGGTTAAAGGCGAAGTCATTGTATGCCCCCACGGTTGCTTCAACCCCTGCCTCAGTGACACCAGTATCATCCAGCAATGGTATATCCTCTTTTGCCTTAGGACCTTTAAACCAGTTAGATAAGTTGGAGTATTGAGATCCCAGTACGATCGCGATTAAAAGAACAACTGTAAGTTCATAAACGGTTCTATGGTTAACACGCTTCAACATCTTAATAAATAAATGTACACTTAGATCTAAATAATCCTACACATTAGAACAGCTGTTTAAAAATGTTGAACGCAGCAATTACATCCCCCTACCGACCTATTTGTACGAGCCCTCCTCCGTAAAGGCGTTCCTTTTAAAAAGATTTTAAAAAATGTGAACGTGTTTCTGTATAAGGTAGCTACTTATCGATTTTCTTCTACCATAAATGAGATTTTAACATTGGCTCGATACTCAACTATTTTGTTGTCTTCGATCTTGGCCGTCCAGCCCTTTACATCTACGCCTCGTAGGTTTCTTATAGTTTTAGATGCTTCTTCTACAGCGTTTTCTACAGCCTCTTGTAACCCCTCTTTAGAGTAGCCAATAAGTTCTACTATCTTAATAACTGGCACTTTATCACCTCTAATGAATAAGAAGATTTATTATCTTAAAAACCTCAACAGCGATTACTCAGAAAAAGGTGGCATCGGGTATAAACGGCCTAAATGAAAAGTTTTATAGGAAATATGGAACAGCCTGCATGCACTGCATGTGATAAAATAATTACCTTAGAGGTTTACTTTTATTCCTGTTGACGGGTTTTCTCTGGTTTCTGTCTACTGGTTCTCTTACTGGAATGGTATCCGGGATATAGTTCTCCTCCTGTTCTAACTCTTCTCCGGTGACTTGTTTTGTTTCCGATTTTTCCGGTATAGTAAATGGGCGACCACAGAATATACAGGTGTACTCTTTTTCACTATCTTTTTCTTTCACTGGATTAGATCTTCTGCAGGCAGGGTTCTGGCATCTGACGTACTTCATGGTTGACTCTTGAGTGAAAAGTTTAAAGGCAAGTAAAAAAGGTTGGGAACCTGATGTGTTGTCTTAACTTCCCATTCTCCGATTCCAGATTCTCATCGATCTTGATGTTTGGCAGGGTAGTTAGGAGAATAAACGTGTTTGTCTTACTCCATCGAATAAAACTTAAAATGCCCTTTTTTGGGGTGATCCGGTTTTAAAGAAAAAATACAGAGTACAACCGAGAATATCCCTGTGATGCGTTTAGATTCAAAAAATGGCTGCTGCGTACCCTGCATGTATTATGTCTAAGGGAGAAAAATAAAAAGTAGAATTGACTAGACTTACCTTATCTATGGTAGAGACGGGAGAAGGCAGAAACTCGACGTTTGAGAGACTCATGAGTAGAAGCCTAATAATTATGGTTCTGTCTCATACACTGGTTCATGCAGCGGGAAATATGCGGACCACACTCTTCCCGGTACTTAAAGAGGAGTTCGCCCTTACTAATCAGCAGGTAGGTCTTATAGTCGCGATCCCTAGTTTAATCCAGTTTTTAGTAAGCGTTCCCAGTGGAATGATATCTGACAAGTTTGGTCCCAAGAGGATCATTGCAGCTAGTATACTAATTGCCACAATAGGAGCGATACTTGGAAGCATATCCTACACGCCGCTGATGTATATCATAGCCTCAACCCTCCTCACCTTCAACTCAACCCTCTACCATCCACCAGCCCAGAGCTACGTCTCAGACATCACCAACCCGGGTGACCGATCCAGGGCACTAGGTATATGGCATAGCGGAGGTACAACTGGGGTCAGCCTGGGGCCTCTTAGCATCTCCTTGCTGATGGGAGTCTTTGCTTTTAGCTGGAGGCAAGTCTATGGGTTCTGGATAATCCCAACTCTGCTAGGCTTAGCTTCGTTGTATTTCGTAAAGTCTACCTCTGAGATGGTCGCTGAGGAGGAACGAGAAAGCTGGGGTGAGAAAGACTTTGTGGATACCTTATTTAACAGGAATATGATGTTCTTGCTTCTCTCGAGTACGGTGAGGCGTTTCGGGGGAGGTTTAACCGCTGGTTTTCTGAGTATATGGCTTGCAGAGGCTCAGGGGTGGACTGTGGGGCAGGTGGGTATGATGCTGGGAATCAGCTCCTTACTGGGTATCGTGGCTAGTCCCCTTGGAGGAGATCTGGCATCCAGGATCGGTGAAAAAACATGGTACTCAGGCACCCTTCTCGGCTCTTACGTACTTTTCACCCTAGCCTTCCTATCCAAGGGCTTCTGGCCCTTTTTCCTACTCTACGTCGCCAGCAGGTTCTTCGCAATCCTCGGTATGCCAGCTAACATGGCCCTCACAGCCCATTTCTCCCCTAGGAGGCAGAGGGGAGTCGGCTTCGCCTTATCCTCTGTACCTATGAACGTCGCCATGCCCGTTGCGGCTATGGTGGCGGCTTATATCGCTGATACATATGGACTCTACCCCATATTCATTACAACAGCGGTAATATACTTCATCAGCCTCGGAATCCTCCAGGTAGGAGTTCAGGTTAAAGACTAGCCTA
>CAZLHX010000157.1:0-4489 GCA_964559475.1 uncultured Candidatus Bathyarchaeia archaeon
AATATATACAGCACCAAATGAATGTTTATTACCCAAATTTAGTTTTTAATAAAATGTTACAGGGATTATTTTTTGAAAAAGGGATTAAAGATAGTTACAAACACCTGAAAATGTTTACGGAATAGGTAAAGCTGGATTAAAGTTTATTTACACAGGTAATGTTCCTAGGCATAGTTCAGAGAGTACGTTCTGTACTTCTTGCGGAGAATTTTGATTGGTAGAAGAGGCTATAATGTCTATAAATATAATATCTCTGAAGACAAAACCTGCACCAAATGCGGTGAAAAGATCTCTATAGTCGGCAAATTAACAATATAAAAGCCGACATTAAAAACGCATATACACACGACACCTCCTCTCAGAAGATATCTACTAGTAGACCAAAATTCTCTTTTTTATCATCTTGATACACAAAAAAGAGTTTAAACAAGCTCAGTTTTTACTCTTGAATAGAAGATTTAAGCATTAATCATATGTTAATTAGTATAAATACTAATCCAATGACGAGTGAAAACGCTGTTGTGAATATCTGAACATACAATGTATCCTTGATTGAATGCGAAAGAAGGGGCAATAGTCCATGCCCATCCTGTGATAAGGTACTAACAAGTAATACAGAGAACGGTATTAAACCTTTAGAATACAATACAAGAAATATCATGTGCGGCCCCGATTCAGGGATGATACCTACTAAAGCAGCAAAGAGTATTAGTGCAAATAAAGGTAAACCAGAAATAAATGAGGATAGGTCAAAGTTCTGTAATAATAAATCTACTATTGTAAGAGGGAGAAAAATCCAGAGGAATAACCTAGGTACATGTTTCTTTAATATATGCCCATAGACATGTTCCTTCAAGAAATGCGTGCTAGTTTTTTGTTCATGTATCTCTATTATACAATGTTCACATGTTTTAATTCCAAATATATTAACGATACTGTCAGCTAAGAAACCTCCAATTATCCCTAAAACTATTAAAATACCGAATATTTTCAAGGCTGCTTCAGGGATCATCGCTAACATAATGAACGCTTCATCACCTGCAGTGGATAACATAACAGATGCCAAGGCACCGAATCCAACCATACCATGGATGTAAAGTGAGACTACAAGAAATGCATCCATGCACCCAGGTACCGCGCCAAGCAGAGAGGCAATTATATACTGATTTAAAGGTTTACCTGTAATATTCTCACGAATCTTATCCTTGAAACTCAATTCCATGTACTCTATTAGAATCATTAAAACTGTTACCATTGTAATAATTTTAACACTTATCCAAAAGTTAGTTAAAATTAAACTCAACAATTAAATTATTCTCCTTTTTCATTACTGGTTTTTTACAGGTTTTGAGAAGGGTTTAACATTTTTCTGATTAAAAATCCTTGATTTTTTGGAAAATTTTTTTCAATCATAGCTTGGACAGCCTTTTTTGAATTAGCATAACCGTATAAAACCCTTGGATATGTCCTTCCTCTTTCTACTTGCCAAATTAGAATCTGGTAACAAATATAGTTTTCATTGACCCCTTGACTTTCCTCGAATAATTTTTGCACCATTTCTTATCTCCGTTTTGTTAGTTCATCTAGGTTTCTACATTTTTCATCTGTAATTTTTTGCAGTTCTTCTATTTCTTTATCTGTTAAGTGCCTAAATCTTCCCTGAGATTTTAGATATTCTTTTACTGGTATTCTTTCCTTTGGTTTATGAGTATATTTGTATATACCGTTCTCTACTTCATAGAGTGGCCACATACCACATTCTACTGCTAACCTAGATACCTCTATTGCCTTCTCAGGAGGGTACCTATGACCAGTTGGACAGGGACTGTAAACATGAATGAATTTACATCCCTTAATGGATAGTGCTTTCTTGACTTTTTTTCTAAGATCTGGGATAAACGCAGCACTTGCGGTAGCTACGTAGGGTATACCATGAGCTGCCATAATATCCGGTATAGGTTTTGTACTTGCTTGTTTACCTCTGACCTCTTTACCTATTGGCGTTGTTGTAGTCCATGCGAGATACGGTGTAGCTCCACTACGTTGCATACCAGTATTCATGTAAGCCTGGTTGTCATAAACGAACATAAGAATGTCTTCATTGCGTTCTGCTGCTCCCGATGCTGCCATGAAACCCATATCACCGAAACTCCCATCCCCACTGCCCAGTATTACATTTGTGTCTTTTTTTCCAAGTATAGTTAAGCCCCGTTTAATTCCAGTGGCTGTTGCAGCTCCAGCGGGGAGGTTCGCTGCAGACCCCCCTGTACCTAAGCTCATAGTATGAGGCCCAGACCATCCCCCACACCCAGATGTACTCACATAAATAGTGTTTCTCCCTGCCGCTTCCATTATGGTTCTCCATACAAGAGTCATTCCGCAACCCTGACAAGCCCCTGTTCCTGGGTAAACGAAGTTTTCCTTGATTTCTTCGGGCATTGGTTCTATTGTTTTTTTCTCAATAAGTTCAATACTTGGATACCATACAAGATTTCTTTCAAACCCTTTATTGTTAATAGCATCAAATCCTTTTTCAGCAAGTATTTTGAAATCATTTACACCTATCTCAACACCACAGATACCAGAGACGACGTCTTGAATTATTGGTCTCTCTGCCATATTATATAAGGCAGATTTAATATCATACCCAACCGGAGCACCAGCCCCCCCAGCTGAGTCATGTCTTGACACTGCAATAATAGCTTGAAGATCTTGTGCCAGACGCTGGAAGTCTTCCGTCGGGAAAGGTCTAAAACAACGTATTTTGATTAAGCCTATTTTCTTTCCATCTTTCCTTAGTTCATCTATCGCTTTCCTCGCATTTCCGGTAAAGCTGCCCATCGTAACTAATGCGAGATCAGCGTCTTCTAACCTGTATTCTTCAACAAGTCCATTACCATAACCTCTTCCAAATATTTCTAAGAACTCTTCGTTGACTTCTTTTATGATTTTTTTACTTCTAAGACTTGCTTCATGTACCGCATACTTCATACTCATCATTTCTTCTGGGGATCTCCAAATGTGAGGACTCATAGGGCTATCTGCATCGAGTGCTCCAATGGGGGTAAAGGGTGGTAGAAAATCATCTACAATTTCTTGATCTGGAAGGTCAACAAGATCTGTTGTATAGGAAATATAGTATCCTTCACCACCTACCATGGTAGGTAGCATAACATTGTGGTTTTCTCCTATTTTATAAGCTTGTATAACTGTGTCTAAAATTTCTTGATGATGTTCCCCATATAGATAGATCCAACCCCAGTCTCTTGCAGTTAACCCATCACTGTGATCAGCTTGAAGGCCTCCTGGTACCCCAAGTGGTCTATTAATATTTCCTAACATTAAGTTACCAAGTCTTAAACCTGGAGCTGAGACGATACCCTGGAATCCATAAGCGAAACCCGCAGAGCAGGTAGATGTGAATGTTCTTGCACCCGTCTCAGCAGCACCAATAGCTTGAGCGAGCATTCCATGTTCCCCCTCTGAACGTATATACTCTGCTTTCAATTCGCCATTATTAACAAATTCTGCAAGGTACTCGACAAGTGTGGTTTGTGGAGTAATTGGATAAGAGGCTATCACTTGTGCCCTGCTTAAACGTACTCCGTGCGCAAATGCTTTGTTTCCAGTCATAGCTTTTCTCGTCATTGTGATTCATCCCTCGCCTCTATTTCAGGAATCATCTCTATGGCATCTTGTGGGCACTCATTCGCACATACTCCACATCCTTTACAATAAAGATAGTTAATTTTTGCTTTCTGTTCAATGATCTCTATTGATGCTTCTGGACAATACATCTCACATATCCCGCAGCCTATGCATTTTTTTTCATCTACAACAGGTCTAAAAGTCCGCCATGTACCTGTTTTTTGGGCTTCTACCGGTCTACTGATCCACCCTCCAGGCACTAATTCAACTTTAATTATTTTTTCACTCATAACTCGTACACCCGGGTTTGTTCGAAGGCTTCTTCTACTGCTTTTATATTTGATTCCGCAATATTTCCAGTCCATTTTTCTTTGATAGATTTTAGTATGCTATCCAATTTTACTATACCCGTAGTTTTCGAGAGCGCTCCAAGCATTGTAGTATTAGTTATCGGGAAAGCTCTTTCACCAAAAGCCATTTTAGATACAGAGATAGCATCTACTAAACCAACCTTCTCTAAGTTGTCAGGCAAAACTAGATCATCGATACTTCCAGACCAATTCAATATAGCCGATCCATCTGGTTTAAGTCCATCAGCCCATGGAATACTGATAACTAGGCCTTGATCCAAAACGACGCAACAATCAGGTTCATAGATTTGTTGGTGTAACCAAATTCTATCTTCATCAATTCTTAAGAATGCTCTTACAGGTGCGCCTCGTCTTTCACCACCGAAAAATGGAAAACTCTGAGCCCATTTTCCTTCATAGTTAGCTGCATTAACCATTAATTCCCCAGCTGTGACCGCTCCTTGGCCTCCTCTACCGTGGAACCTAATTTC
>CAZLHX010000158.1:0-4487 GCA_964559475.1 uncultured Candidatus Bathyarchaeia archaeon
AAGGTTTATCTAAACTCAATATTAGCATAGAAAATTATTGAGCTAAACACATGCAATTTTTTAAATTTTCAATTTTTATTCCGATATTGATTATAATTATTTCAATCGGAGAAAAGTAGATTTTCATAAAAACTGTTAGTTTGTGATTGCTTTCTTATCTTTGCCAAAGTAATTCCAGTATAGTCCTCCATTTATAACCATAAGAACGGATCCAACAATAAATGGTGTTGTTAGACTCAATAACTCAAACATGTATCCCGCCAATGTTGGTGCAATAGTTTGCATTCCCATCCTGGCAAAGCTGCTGATCCCAATAGCAGTGGCAGTCTCATCAGGATCAACTATGCTAGAAGCGAAAGTCTGCCTTATAGGCATACTAAACAATGTGACCAGCCTGTTTAATACGAGAATAAAAAATGCTATATAATAAGAACCAGTTAGGGCCATAAAAAGTGTGAGTACTGCTGAGGATAACCTAGATGCTATAATAGTACTAATATCTCCAAACCTTTCAACAAATCTGGGTATAAGTAGATATGAGAATATGGACAGAAAACGCGCAAGAGCATAAACTGGACCAAGAGACTCTGTTCCTATCCCAAACCTATAAAAGAAGTAAAGAGGCGTAAGACTATCAGCTACACCCCAAGCTAGTCCATTACTCCCTCGTATGAGGCTGAACTTTAGTATTGGTCCCCATTCCTTAGGTTTCTCAACATTTAGAATATCGATTTCTTTTACCCTTCTATTGGATTCTTGTATAAAAAGAATAAAAATTAAACTTGAAGCTGAGACGACTGCACTTATTCTCCATAAAATCTGATGGGCAGTAATTATATTGTATCCTCTACTTGCCTCTAAATAAATAGGAAGACCCCCTAAAGCAGAACCTATTGTAGCTGCTAGGCTGTTAGTAATTGCCATGCCACTATATACTCCTGAACGGTCACGAGCATCTACCTTGTCCGTTATGTAACCCGATACTACTGGCTGCCCTGCTCCAACCCCCTCACCTAAGGCACCAAGACCCTGACCTAAAGCAAGCAGCCAGAAATCCTGTGTTATAGCAAAGATCACCATTCTAAAAGTTGCAAAAATTCCTCCAAGAATCAAAAAAGGTTTTCTACCAAATTTATCACATAAGTAACCGAAGGTAATATTGTGTAATGCACTGACTGCTGTAGCAATACTGAGTAGTATACCTATCTTTACTGGGCTGTACCCAAGGTATGCAAAGTAGATAACTCTGACAATCTGTAGGAAACCCATAACAATTCTTCGAACGAACATACTTGCAGTTAGTAAAGTAATATCTCTATCGTATCCATTGGGTTTCCTTATTTTTATCAAATCCAAAAAATATAGTCTCTAATGAGAAAAAACTTTCTAATAGACATTAATCTAGATGCCTCTAAGTTTAGAAAAAAAAGGGGAGATAGTGTTTATTCTTGAAAATGTGGCATTACTTCGTGACCGAATAGATTTATTGCTTCTTTTTTATTGGGTCCTAGAGGCGATCCAGTTATGAAGTGGTTGACACCTGTCTTGAAGAGTTCATCAATTTTCTCAATACATTGGTCTGGGTTACCACAGATGGAGAAGGCGTCAATCATCTCTGGTTCAACTGCTCCGAAGGCCTCTCCCCAGTTTCTGTTTGCCAGTTCTGATTTTATGGTATCTGCCTTTTCAACTGATATTCCGTGTTTCTCCAAGATGAAGGGTGGACTACCTGCAACAATATAAGCTACAACTGGGACGACACTTTTCATGGCCTTTTTCTTTTTATCAGCTATCGAGAAAGATGTGTATGCAGCAATATCCACTTCTTCCATGGTCTTGCTTGCTTTGGCTGCTCCTTCTGAAATTAGTCCAACTGCTCGTTCAATATCGTCCGGGTGACTCGCATTGATTAGCGCTCCATCCCCTATCTCTCCAGCAAGTTGTAGCATCTTGGGACCTTGAGCGCCTATATAAATTGGTATATCAGATTTTACCTTGAAATTAAACCTAGAACCAGGAAGGGCTCGGAACATTTTCCCCTCATAAGCTCCTTTTTCTCTATCAATTTGTTTCTTCATCAGTTCAACAGACTCTCTCATAGCTGTAAGGGGGGATTTCATTTTTATCCCCAGCATCTCTAGAGTTGTTTTATCTCCTGCTCCTATGCCACATAATACCCGACCTGGAGCAACTTCATTGAGACTCGCTACACTTTGCGCTGTTATTATTGGATGAATCAAATATGGGTTAGTTACTCCTGGACCGAGTTTAATATGATCTGTATAGTTCGCTATGAAGGATAGGCTCACATATACATTTCTATTATTGAAATGATCAGTAATCCATATACTATCATAACCGAGTTTCTCGGCTTGCATAGTATAGTATGTAGTCTTCCAGAACAGCTCCATAGGTACAAACTCTATGCCGAAACTCTTCATCTCGTCTTCTCCTATCCTGCAAGATCTCAACTAGACTGGTCTTAGTGTAACCAGCAGTTCCTCTAAGTTGTAAGATTCTATTATTTTTATTGTTTTTTCAGGTGCTGCTTCGTAGGATGCCTTAAGAAGGCTGCTTAATCCAGCTTGACTGTCAAGTTGATCTCTTTGCATATAGTGCAGTATTACTTTGGCTAGGGATGGTGGAACTGGTGTGTCCTCACCACTTTCTAGGAGCATATCGATGAGATTTTCTGATAGTGGTTGTCTCAAAGTTCTGGGTATTTTTTTTACTAGGTTATTATACTCCATTTTTATTCTAATAGTAATATGAGGTTTATGCATAAGTTATTATTGGAATACCCTAAGTTCGTTTTTCCAACTTTTCCTTATTAAAATAGACGTTTTTTCGCCGTTGTTCGAATTTTCTCCTCGAAAAACGAATAATATATATAGTATTTATCGAACTTTTTATTTAAAAGGATGGTTAAGAATGTTGCCTAAAATAGTGAAAAAACAGCCATTAAAAAACTTCTTTTTAACAAGGAAGGAAAATTAATTTGTCCCTCGATCGTACTGACCTAAGGATCATTCGGTCTCTAAACAAAGATGCTAGAAAATCTTACACAGAAATAGCGGATGAGGTTGGTGTCAGCGATACTACCGTCAGGAAGCGAGTGAATAGAATGCTTGATGAAGGAATAATAAAACAGTTCAATCTTCTCATAGACTATCACAAGATAGGGAGAATTATTAAAGCCTTCATAGGTCTAAAAATAAATCCTGCAAAGCTCATGGATGTTGTTGATCATCTTGCTGATAACCCGGATGTACAAGTCCTATACAGAACCACAGGTAACTGGGATATGTTCGTTGAAGTAATATTCAAGGATATGGAGGAGCTAAAACAATTCTTGGAGTCCAAACTAAATATCGAAGCTATTACAGGAACAGAGGTTAATGTAGTCATCGGTCCGTATAAGCGGTGCCCGTGTACTGGACTTTAATGGTTTTAGGGCTTTAAGACCATTATTTTTCCATCCATGGTTACATGTGCATCAAACTTGACATTGAAGAGTGCCTCAAGATAACCCTTAACAAATATATGGGGGATCCCAGGGTATTCTATTTTAATTTCATCTCCATCTCTAGTAAATTTCCCCCAGCCCATATTTTCCATCTCATTTAATATTATGTTCCAGTTGTCAACTTGGGTTAGATCGAGATTTGGATCAAATGTTCTCAAAACTTTTCTTTTTAGTGCAATTGACTTTGCTAGATCATATAGTCGTGACTCAGGTATGGTGCTTAATATATCATTAAACATACCGTGACTAATTATTAGAAGCCTCTCATTTCCAGACCTGTATATGTAGGGCATCCATTCATGCATGTTGAGTTTTTTATAAATCCCTAGAGCGGATTCTATGGCTTCTTCTTCGTCTCTGATATGTTTTATCTTTTTTAAGTAACCCAGATATCGTTTAAGACTGTCATTGAGTTCTACTCTTAAGGAGTTTTCTTTCTCCTCATTAAGTTCCGGTATTGAGTCATCATTATTCAAGAGTTATTCCACATTTCTCTATAGTAGTAATCTAAAACTCTTACTATTGGTTAGCCTGATATATCTTATTGCTTATCTTTATTAACGAATGTAATAATTTAGAGAAGAGAAAGCCTTGTTCTATTTTTTTTAACAATTGTTCTATTGTGTAGAGTAATAAGTATGCATTGTACTTATGATTTGGCTAAAATGGATGTAATAGATACCTTACTAGGAGTTTCTATGGTGGTTTTATCGAACATCATTCTTATTCTCTGGGCAAGAGTCACATTAAAAGTAAGTCAAATGGAGGATATAAAATTAAAAGTTGAACCTATAGAACTACGAGATATCAGTGTGGAAAACCTGGGAAAAACAGATTAAAGAACATCTCTCTTGGTGTACAGTCTGATTTTTCTGTTATATATTCATCATTTTTAGATTTTATTAGTTGTACGTGTTTAGCACAATAATTTTCTATGCTAATATTGAGTTTAGATAAACCT
>CAZLHX010000159.1:0-4464 GCA_964559475.1 uncultured Candidatus Bathyarchaeia archaeon
GTGATGATATGGTTGACGCATCAGATTTCAAGGGACGACACTTCATAAGCATGAGAGACTTCACCAGAGAGGAACTCGACTACCTACTAAAAGTCTCAGACGACATGATACCCCTCGAACAGAAAGGAACAGACCTAGCCAAGGGAAAAGTAATGGGAGCCCTATTCTTCGAACCCAGCACCAGGACCAGACTAAGCTTCGAGACCAGCATGCTCAGGCTCGGAGGAGGCGTAACCGGGTTCGCCGACCCCGGAGTCAGCAGCGTGAAGAAGGGAGAATCAATGGAGGACACCATCAAGACCGTGCAGGAGTACGTGGACATTATCGCCATGAGGCACCCTGACGAGATGAGCAGCAGGGACGCAGCCAAGGTGGCCGATATACCTATAATCAACGGCGGGAGTGGTGCCTGGGAGCACCCTACCCAGGCTCTACTGGATATGCATACTATAATGCACGCGAAGAGTAAGATCGATGGTTTATCAGTTGGTCTCTGCGGTGACCTGCTCTATGGTCGTACTGTCCACAGCTTGATGATTGCTCTCAGCAAGTATAATAATGTGAAGCTGTACCTGGTTAGCCCTGCGGGGCTCCGGATGAGAGAGGACGTCATAGAGGATACGAAAGGTAAGGTGGATTACGTGGAGACGGAGAGCTTGCGGGATGTGGTGAGTGAGTTAGATGTGCTTTACATGACCCGGATCCAGAGGGAGCGTTTCCCCAGTGAGGAGGTTTACAACAAATACAGTGGCGCCTATATTATAGACCGGGAATTCATGAAGCTGGCTAAACCTGATATGACGCTGCTTCACCCGTTGCCGAGGGTTAATGAGATTAAGCCTGAGGTTGATAGTCTGCCTAATGCCTGGTACTTTAAGCAGGTGCACCACGGGGTCTACGCCAGGATGGCAATAATAGCCCTAACCCTAGGACTCCTCTAACCCCTATCCAAGCGACCCAGTAAAGCTCTAAGCCGAGTCCATCTATCTATTTCTTTTTCTGGTTTTAGCATATACGATTCGGGAATTTTATATATGAATATTTTATGGTTTCCTATCTTGTAAGCTCCTCCTTCCGGATTCATTGTGCTCCAGTCTGTTATTGGGAAATCATGACTAACTATTCTTGTATCTTTTTTTAGCTCTTTTTTGAATTTAGATCTAAGTTTTGCGTTACCTGAGGTCGTAAGATAGAGAGTGACTAATGTAGCTGGGGTAAGGTCTGCTTTAAAGAAGTTATCATTGTGGATGGCTATCCTGTCTTCGAGTTCTGCTTCACATATCTTGACTTTGGATGCTTCTACCATTCTGGTATTAAGGTCGAATCCGACTGCTTTATCTACTTTAAATTCTTGGATAGCGGTTAATAGTATTCGGCCATCTCCGCAGCCTAGGTCATATAGTATATCTCCTGGTCCAGCATTTGATAGAGTCAGCATCTCACGAACAACATCTATCGGGGAAGGGACGTAAGGAGCTACACTTTCGGTTCCATCTCCAAACCCCAGACTATAATGCCATCCGCTGAATCTTTCTGCAAAGTCGTCATGTTCCTTGAGGCGATGGTTTTCCATTATATACGTCTGGGAAATGGAGAGACTTAACGTTTTGGTAAATGATTAAAACCCAGAGATTGTTATCTTATTTGATTGTAATGGAGTTTAAGCTAGTTGAATTAACAATTCCTGAAGGATGTAACCTGATTCTGGCTCAGAGCCATTTTATTAAGACTGTTGAGGATGTTTATGATGCTCTTTCAAGCAGTACTGCTGTTATTAAGTTCGGTCTTGGTTTCTGTGAGTCATCAGGCGAACGCTTAGTCCGTCATGAGGGAAATGATGAAGAGTTGAGGAAGGTGGCCTCAAAGAATGCTTTCAGGCTAGGTTGCGGTCATAGCCTTGTAATTTTACTCAAGGATGCTTATCCTATTAACGTATTAACTCAGTTGAAGATGGTCCCAGAAATCTGTAAAATCTATGCAGCAACTGCTAATCCTTTGCAGGTCATTGTGGTTGAGACCAGTCAAGGCAAAGGTATAATGGGAGTAATTGATGGATATAAACCAGCAGGAATAGAGGGTGAAGATGGAATTAAGTGGAGAAAAGACTTCCTCAGGAAAATTGGATACAAAACCTAACCTAATATACCTCTAATTATACAGGGTAATGCCTCTAAATCCACGTTTCCAGGTATTTTCTTTACAAGCCCCTTCTCTTGATATTTTTCTAGTAAAGGCTGAGTCTCTTTCCTATATACTTCCAGGCGTTTTTTAATGACTTTCGGTTTATCGTCTCTTCTTTGTATTAACTTTGTTCCACATTGATCACAGATTAAATCCTCTTCGGGAGGATTAAATTTGAGGTGATAGACTGCTCCACATTCAGGACAGGTTCTCCGCTTGGACAACCTTTCTATCAGAATCTTGTCATCAATATCCACGTAGAGGACGTAATTGAGCTCTTCTTTTCTTTCATCAAGTGTTTTCTTTAATGCCTTAAATTGTTCTTCATTTCTTGGGTAGCCATCGAGGATGTAACCGTTTTCTGTATCAAGTTCATGTAATTTTTCCTTAACAAGTTCGTTCACAATCTCACTTGGAACAAGTTTTCCTCTATCCAGGATCTTTCTAATCTTCTTTCCCCGTTCATTATTGTTTTCAGCTGTTTCCCTCAGAATATCTCCCGTTGAGATAATGGGAATATCATACATCTCCGAGATTAAATGAGCACGGGTTCCTTTACCTGATCCAGGAGGTCCAAGCATAACGATCCTCATAGAGTCCCTTAACCCTCGTTTCTTGCTGCTTAACAATGTTAAAACATTTATTACTTAAATCTATTAACTTAACTACATTTTCCCCTCATTTTCCACCAGATCAGGTGCCTTTTCCTGCCAATAAACCTGTTAATGAAATTGTAGATTAAGAAAGATAGAAAGGCTAGTGAAAGTAACTACCATAATTGGTATACATCAGGTACCAACTTCGATTTTAAGCATAGGACCTGGGGGGATTCGAATTCTGCTCCCTGTGGAGGTATCTCCTGCAAACCATCCCCATTTTTTTAATGATTTTTAAAAAGTTAAGCATACAATTATTAAATCAGCCTGCACGCGTCTCTGCCTCTAAGGCTTGTGAAATAATAGTATGCTAATCTGTTACATTGATGATTAGACTGTGATGGTCATTGCCCACCCTCTATCCACCATGATCAGCTCTCCTTGAGCTTGGACTTGATATCCTCAAACTCCTCCGGAGTTATCTCACCATTCGCAAGCCGGATCCTTGCTATCTCCAATGCATCCTGCTGCCTGAAAGACTGTCCCCTGGGCCTTAAGCTCAGCCACACCAAGTATCCTAGCCCCGCCAGCATCAGCACCCAGAAGAACATTCCCCACCCCATGAAAGGCCACATCATCTGCCCGGTAAAACCGAACATTGTCCCCCTGGTCCAAGCGCCGCATCCACCAAGCACCGCGGTTCCGGTTAACGATAGTACCGCGATTACCCCAAGCACCATCATCAACACACCAAACAGTTTCATATCAGAATATGATATATCATGACGACATATAAACATATGTCAGGTTATGACATATGAGCTTTTTGGGAACAGCTCAGGGAGAGGTGAGCCCATGATAGTTTACATGAACCAGACACAAAGAGCGTCTCTGGCTTACCTTCAGCAATGACCGCTCTCCTATTTGGGCAGACATCAAACACCATAACCCTTTCTCAGGGCACTATGCCTCCCCGTTCCTAACAGGCTTCAGTTCGTGCTTGTAGTGGTTAGCGCAGTGAACACAGCAAAAGCTCATCTCACGTCCATTTATCTTCTCGATGTGAGCTCCTTCATATACCTTACACCCGCAGTGGGCGCAGACATCCAGGCTGGGCTCCAAGGCGGTTGAGACTATGTTTGCAAACCTTGTGAATAGCCTATGAGTAAAGCTTTCCCCTTCCTGTGTAAGGTGATATACCTTTCTTTCTTTTTCCCCCACGGCATCTATCTCTATTTCCACGTAGCCTTTTTCCTCCATTTTCTGGAGGAAAGGGTAGACCAGCCCGGGGCTTATCCTTTTACCCACCCTTTCCTGGTACTTGCTCATTATATCGTAGCCGTGTGTGGGGCCCTCGTATAGAATGGTGAGTATATAGAAACGTGCAAAGTTAGATACCAGCCCGGTGATGTCCTGTCCTGACATTATTCAGCCCTTTATGTATCATATTTTGATATATTTAATGGTTTAGTGAGTGTAACGACGACTGCCGGGGCTGAGGCAGGTATGTGGTTCAGCAATTATTCATCACGTTAGTATGTGTACGTGTGTCCATTCAGGTAAACATTGTGATTCCTTACCTCTCCCTTGCTCTTCTCCCCATGCATATTAGGTCATCACCCATGTCTGGGTTCAAGGTGAAAGGACGGACAGTTTCGTTATCTTCAAAAAAAATTGGGTACTATGT
>CAZLHX010000160.1:0-4440 GCA_964559475.1 uncultured Candidatus Bathyarchaeia archaeon
TTAATACGGTTCCAGTAGATTTCTTCCCCGGAAATCATTAGGGTATATGAAACTCCTGTTTCTCCTTTTCTTGCTGTCCTTCCTATTCGGTGAAAATAGATCTCAGGGTCCTCAGGGACCTCGTAGTTGATGATACAATCGATTCCCTGTATATCGAGCCCCCTTGAAGCTATATCCGTGGAAACTAGCCATTTGAATTTATTCAGTTTGAAGCCTTGTAGGACCTGGTCTCTTTGAGTCTGGGTGTATCCCCCATGCATTCCTTCTACGAGGTAGCCTTCTCCCTTCAATTTCTCGTTGAGCTTATCGGTTTCTTCTCGGGTATTAAGGAAGATTATCCCTCTCATGACCTCAAGAGTGTTAAGCAGTTTGTACAGCGTCTGGAGCTTGGAGGCTCTCACTGGAATTATGTATTGTTCTACGTTGACCTGTGCCACTTCATCCTTGGATACTATCACTTTCCTGGGATGCCGCATGTACCGTGTGGATAGGCCCAGTACTTCTTCGTCTAAGGTGGCGGACCACAGGCTCGTCTGTCGTACATAGGGTGTTCGACTGATTATGCTGTCTATGGATCCTATGAACCCCATCTCCAACATTTTATCCGCTTCATCGATGGCAACCACCTTAATTTTGCTCAAGTCAAGAATACGTTTTTTTGCTAAATCTAGGAGACGTCCAGGTGTTCCTACAATAATGTGAGCGGGTTTATAGAGAATATTCACCTGATCCTTTATACTTCTCCCACCATGGATTACCACTATCCTGATATCCGTAAATTTGGCATAACGTCTCATATGCTCAGTTATCTGTTCCGCTAGTTCCCGTGTAGGTGTAATGACTAAACCCTGTGTATATTTGTCATCCTTGTTTGTTCTCATAAGCATTGGCAACCCGAAAGCAGCGGTCTTTCCTGTACCCGTCTGGGCTTGTCCAATGACATCTCTTCCCTTGAGTAGGAGAGGTGTTGCTTCAGCCTGGATAGGGGTTAGTTTTCGGAACCCCATTTTTCTTACTCCTTTTTGTAACTCTGGGCTTAGCTGCAAGTCGGTAAACTTTTGGGGCTCCATTGCTTCGAGTGCTCATAGGCTTCATTGCCTAAAAATGTGGGGCTTGTAACTGTAATTCCCCTTTTTTTACGTTAATGTATATCCAACAGCTACAAGATATTAAATTATATTCTGCCAAAATTCGGACTTTAGGGTTTTAACGGTTAAAGATATTTTTTGTTTATCTTAGATAATCTCGATGCCTTAGTTCAGTATTTTATCTAGTTCTTCTTTTAGTTCCTGATTACTTGCTCTCTGGTAAAATTTTCTAACGTCTCTCACCGCTTTTTCGGTCCCTATTTCAAAAAGTGCTCTAGCTACGGTTTTGCTCAGCTCAACGTCCTCTTCGTCCCATTGTTTATTCAGGGAACTCACTGCTCGTTTATCACCAATTCTACCTAAGGACAAGGCAGCGTATATTCTGACCTCTCTTGCATCATCTTCTAGAGCTCTAATTAGGGGTCTCACTGAGCGTTTAGCCCCAATTCTACCCAAGGCGTGGGCTGCCTCCATTCTCACTATCTCGTCATCTTTCTTGAGCATAGTCTGTATCCTTCCCACCGCGCTCTTGGAACCAAGGTCCCCTAGAGCGTTTACTGCTGCTAAGCGGACGTGTTTGACTGGGTCGTTTAGAGCATCCATGAGGGCATCTGTGGCTCCCATCTTGTTACCGATGAGACCTAGAGCGTAGCAAGCCCAAATCCTGACCGTCCATTTCTCATCCTCCAGGGCTTCTATTAAAGCGTCCATAGCCTCACTGCTACCGATCTTTCCCAGAGCCTGGGCTGAGAGTTTACGAAGCTCAACACTAGGCTCGTACAGGAAGGGAATTAAATGGGGAACAGCCTTTTCGGATCCAATCTCTCCTAGGGCTTCTATAGCACCCTCCAGAACGATCTGCTCATCAGAATCAAGGACACCTATTAGGGAGTCTATGCTTTCTTCTCCGATCTTTACTAGGGCTTTCACTGCTCTGTTTCTTACGGTTCGCTCTGGGTCGTCGAGGCTTTCCACCAATGGGTCAACTACCTGAGAATCCCCAATCCTGCCAGCAAGCTTGTATGCTTCTATCTTATCTGCTTTATCAACTTCGTTTGGCTCTCCCTCGAGAACTTCTGAGAGTAGCTCTGTTTCTGCTGTCTCCGGGTCGATTTGGCCTATAGCGTAAGCTGCCCAGACTCGGACGATCCATTCCTCATCTTTTAACGCTTGGTCGAGATGGTCTACTGCCTCTCTACTACCTATTAGACCAAGGGCTTTAGCCGTCTCCTTCCTGACGTCTTTTGATTTATGCTCCAAGAGGGGGATGATTTCCTCGACGATTTCTGGTTCACCGATTTCACCGAGGGCTTGAACAGCTCCCTTAACCACGAGTTCGTCATCTGAGTCAAGAGCATCCAGCAGTGAATCGATGCTTTCTGGTCCTATATCGATGAGGGATTTTATCGCTCTCTTACGAATAGTCTTTTCTGGGTCATCCAGTGATTCAACTAGGGGTTCAACTGCTTTTGGGTCACCGATTCTGCCAAGAAGTCGGGCTGCCTCGAGCCTGTCTCGTTTTGCTTCTTCATCTAGTTTATCTATGAGGGGATCCGTGGCTTTTTCTCCGATCTCAACGATTTCTTTACGGGCTTCTTTCCGCTTCTCCGTGTCTTCGCTGCTTACTTCTTCAAGTAAATCACTTAACTCCTCATCTGAGCTCATAGTCAGGTTACTAGGCTTGGCTAAGTGATATAAATACTAAGTCTAGATTTTTATTTTCCTTTAAGGATAATGTTACAAATAAATAATTAGGGTCCATAACTTGATTATATAATGCAACAAGTTAATTGGAGATAGAGGGTTGTCTGACCAAGAGAAAGGATATGCGTCTGATGAGGAGTTTGAGAAAAGGGTTAACGAGAGAATAAGTAGAATATCCTCCGAGTTAACCCATGATCTTCGCAGCCCCCTTCAGACTATCCGAAACGCGATTTATCTGATTGAGAGAGACCCGGATAACCCTGTTTTCTATCAGATGATCAAAGATAGCCTAGAACAGGCAACTGCGATACTGGATGGTTTTAGAGATTATTACCAAGGAAACGTAATACGACCAATAAAATCAGACTTATCCAAAGTCTATGAAATGGGCAAGTCCCGCGTGGATATTCCTGATAATATATCCTTGGTTGAGGAAATAGAGGAATGTGATGAAATAGAGATAGACCCGGGCAAGTTATCCAAAGTTTTCACTATACTTCTGAAAAACGCTGTGCAATCGCAGCCTGATGGAGGAGTGATAACCGTGAAAATAGAGGATGAGAATGATGTTATCCGCGTCTCCATATCTGATAAGGGACAAGGAATTAGCCCTCAAGTCCAAGAGGTGTTATTTACTCCTTTTGAGTCCCAGAAAAAGCAAGGGAAAGGTCTGGGTTTACCCGCTGCTAAAAGGATAATTGAGTCCCACGGTGGATCCATAAGCTATGAAACTAAAGAAGGAGAAGGAACAACTTTCACCTTTCTTCTTCCCAAGGATTGATTAGGTGATCCATACCTCTATTCTAAGAATATGACATGGTGACTGTTTCAAGCAGGTTAATTCACAGACATTTGAACGATCCAATTATCCGGGAACTATTCAGGCTACTTGAGG
Source organism: uncultured Candidatus Bathyarchaeia archaeon (assembly GCA_964559475.1). Classification (GTDB taxonomy): domain Archaea; phylum Thermoproteota; class Bathyarchaeia; order TCS64; family TCS64; genus RBG-16-57-9. The sequence continues at coordinate 3,688 of CAZLHX010000160.1, forward strand.
ATGATTTGGAGATCCGGAGCTACCTCAGGATGGGTAATATCATGGCTGTTGGCCGTCTTAACTATAATGACCACGGTCCCGTTCACGCTAAAATTATTTCAGGCAGCGCTCTGGAACTTTTTAGGCTGGTTTCCTCGGCTGTTGAGCCAAGCAGTGTTACCCATGGAGTCTGTGATTACATGGGAGCCAAGATGATTGTGCTTTGTGGAGCCTATCTTCATGACCTTGGGAACGCCATACACCGACTGAACCATGAATCCAACGCACTCATCCTTGCCTCCCCAATATTAGAGAGGATCTTAGGAAGAGTCTACCCCGAGGACCCAGAGCTGGTCTTCAGGTTGAAATCAGAGATCCTGCACTCTATTTACTCCAGTAATGAGGATGTCCAATGTCTCAGTGTTGAAGCAGGCGTAGTGACGGTTGCGGATGGAACGGATATAGCTAGTGGGCGTTCGAGGGAGCCATATAAGGGCGGAAAAAACGATATTCACAGCATAAGCGCCCTGGCTATCAATAGAGTCGATATTGAAGAAGGTGAGAAAAAACCCATCAGCATTAAAGTCTACATGGATAACCCAGCGGGAGTATTCCAGATAGAAGAAGTCATGGGAAAGAAACTTGCTACCAGTGGAATAGATGACCTTGTGGAAGTCGTAGCCATAATGGACGACAGAGAGATCAAGACGCTATGAGAATCTGGTCAATACACCCCAAGTACCTCGACTGGATGGGACTCGGAGCCCAGTGGAG
>CAZLHX010000161.1:0-1703 GCA_964559475.1 uncultured Candidatus Bathyarchaeia archaeon
CTAGGTATTCCATTGTGTCAAGGTTATGCTCAAGGACTAGATGCTTGTTTTTTGATATGGGCTGCCATCCACTATCGTAGTCTGGGGGCGGGAAGCTGTGTTTGCACTCGCTTCCACATGTCTCAAGTACTGTGATCCTGGTCTCTAAATCATGAATCTTCTCTACCTGGTCCAGTACAAGCCTTATGACATCTGCGTACTCCGTTATCACGTCTTGTTGGACGTTTCCGAATAGTCTACTCCATATTGATGCTTGGGAGTATGCTGAGGAGACTGGTGTTTTACTTGTGATTGTGGTTGTTACTATGCTTCCAAATATGAAGGAGGCGATTATCGCTATGCTTACCATTACTCTCTGTTTTTCATCAAGTTTCATCTTGATCACATATCTTTAGGTTTAGCGAGAATTTATAAACTGTGAAAAATGCCGTAAAATTTTCAAAATTCATTTATTTCGTAATGATGGTGTATTCAATAATTCTTTTTTCCCACTCAAATAAATAATGAAAAAAACTACTCTCAATTTTAGGCTTAGTTTTGGGAGTATCCTTTGTTTTCGCTAGTTTATGGCAGTTAGAGATCATCCATGGATGGGATGAGACTTTTTACCTTCCCTTCTACATTTTTGGTCCTCAGGATAAGTGGTTTTGGAGAGATGTCTTTTACCTCCTCAACCTCTTAGGGTCCCTGTTATTGATAATCCCATCCTATTTTTTAGGGAGAGGTTGACCCCTAGACTGATAGGCTTCAAAAACTTTTTGATTTTTGCTAGTTTTCACGATGGAATACATAAAAAAAGGAGGTTTATTGAAGTATTCTCCTACTTATAACCGGTTTCAAGTATCCTATTAAAGCTAATATCGTAAAAGCAATAAATGGAGCAGCTCTCAACCAAGGATTGAGGGGGTTGATTGTTCCTCCAACAGCACAGGGAGTGATCTGTAGATTGAAAATATATTTCCATTCATCTGTGTAAGCTATGCCATAGTCTGCATTAGTTACCTCAGGGTCTCCTGCCATGAACATTGCAGAGATCATGCTTCCTGGCGGGGCTGATGGATCATTACCTTTGGCATCTCCTGAGTCCAATGGATGTTTAAACTCATACGCCAGATTTTCTACTGGGGTATACCCAGATGCTCCAATGAGGTCGTTGGTTCCCCCAAGGTTTATGTCATAATCCCAACCCGAAGCAATTATAGCTGCGTCCATGGCGTTATCTGGGTGCGCAATGCCCTTGTCGTCGTCACCATCTTCAGCCATAGATCCATCTCTATCTGAATCATAGAACACCGCAGACCAAGAGTCGGTGTTGTTCGGGGACTCTTATATAGAGATGAGAATGTAAAGGTATGTACAATCGTGTTTAAGAGATATACCGCCTGTACGGTTCTCAATATATTTACCTTGGGACTCGTTAAAGAAACGGAAGGTGACATCAAGTTGTAGAGCATCAGCCCACTCCCACATACCAATATTCCCATCTATGTTCACAGGTTCATCCCTTCGAGGAACCACAACATCGAGATAGGGGTCACATGGGGCTCTTATCAATATTAGAGGAGATACAATTAGAAAAGTAAAACAGATTAGTGTAATTATCCTCTTCACTAACTTCCCCATATACTAGTACGTACTAACACTAAAGACTTTTGGTATAGACTAGTTTATCTCCCCCTTAAGGAATCCATGGGTATATCATT
>CAZLHX010000161.1:1803-4390 GCA_964559475.1 uncultured Candidatus Bathyarchaeia archaeon
TCATTACCCTAGCTTCAAGGTCCCTGATCTCCCGGTCCTTCTCCTCTAATCGTCTTTAAAGGTCCCGAATCTCATAAGCGTCAACCACAGTCGGATATTCCGATAATATATTAAGCCAACTTGAAGCATCATTATAGAGATTCCGGGTATATGCTTCATCCCTAAAGGCTTTATTATTCTAAGGGGTCAACCGTATGACCCATACAGAACTCAGCACCAACTGGGTTAGATCCACTTTTCTCCCATCGAGTGCGAAAGAGATCCCTCAACTCATGCGGATTCTTCCCATAACGGACATAAGGAGTATTAGCTCTATCAATCAACCCGGCGGCTTCAAGTTTACCGGTCCAATAAACATGAAGAGCCGGATAAGACTGATTCTTATCAACCCGGTTATTCACCTTCCGAGGGTCACTAGCGAAAATATAACGACTCTCATACTTCCGGTGATCAAGGTACTCCCTCAAAGTCTTAACAGCATCCAGGTGAATAAAAGTATAAAATGGGAGAATAAACTTCTCATGCTTCCTCCCCGGAAGATCAACCCGGATAGGACACTCCTCAGCCCGGAGAGAAGCCTTCAGATCCTCTAAACCGTTCTCACTCCAATAAATCAGGGAAGCCGAATCTAAACCCCCCTGAAACATAAATAAGAATAGTGCACGATATTTCCGGTTACACGCATAAAGCACCCTCTTAAACTCCTCAATAGCCAGAGTCCCCACAACCTTCGGCTTATCAGCCCGAACCCGGAAACCCGGATCACGAGGTAACTCAGCCCGGTTATGCATAAAAAAGCTCCTCAGCCCTGCATAGAGCCGCCGTTTATACGCATGACTCCCCTTTTTATCATGGACTCACATCTGAACAAGATCAAGAAGATTATACCGGTCCTCCCCGGATGCCTTTTTTGATACTCGATCAAATCATCAGGACCGAAACCCCGGAACTCTCCTCCATTCTCGTTAAGCCAACCAAGAAAATCGTTAAAATAGTAAAGATACTGTCTGAAAGACGAAGCCTTTAACCTTCCCTCCAATCTAAGAATAGAACTCTCTTTTTTCGCCAACTTCCTACACACCACAGTTTTATACACTTTTCTATCAAACAGGTGTGGGGAAAACGCCTCTAAGTCATTAAGGAACCTCTAACAATACTTAAGTTAATCCCCTAACAATAGTGCTACACTAATAATCTTTCCATTCAAATTCTGAGGTAAGAGAATTGTATTCTTTTTTGAAATCTTTCTTGAGCTTTATTTTATTTTTTTTCGGGAGAAAAGATGTATCAATAGAGTCTAAACTTATTTGGAATAGATCCTCGACGGTAAAACCAAGTTTGTCGTGAAGTTGAAGATATTCATAATTCATACTCGTTCCAAACATCGGAGGATCATCTGTATTAACTGATACCTTAACCCCATTTGCTATGAAATTTTTTATGGGGTGCTCCCTCAAGTTGGGAACAGCTCCTGTGCGAACATTACTAATGGGGCAAGTCTCAATCGAGATATCTCTGAAGGCTATTTCCCTCATTAATGCTACATCTTCTGAAGCTGCTACACCATGTCCAATTCTCTCAGGTTTAAGAGTCTTCAAACACTCCCACACGTAATCTACCCCAGCAGCTTCACCTTGATGTGCTACGGTATGTAACCCCATCTCCCGTGCTCTCTCATAACAAAATTCGTATGGTCTCGGAGGGTAACCAAATTCAGTACCCCCAGTATCAATTGCTACAATATTATCTCTTTTTTCCTCTATGAGGTCAAGTACCTTCATTCCTATTTCAGGACCGTAATTTCTCACTAGGTCAACCCTTATGTTACAGGTAATTTTAAAATCGTCTGCTGCTTTTTTTATTCCCCTATTAATATTATCCAGCATTTTCCCGTATTTTAATCCTCTTCTAATATGATCGTATGGGGAAAATATTGTTTCAATATGTTTTACATTGCAGGTTGCACAGTTTTCTAGCATCTCATACGTGATTCTTTCATAATATTTCTCGTCATTTATCGTGTCATTAACAGTACTATAAATCTCGATAAAATGTGGAAAATCCCTGAAAATATAGAACTTTTCAAGATCCTTAACAGAATTGTAAGGCAAATCACAGCCACTTTTTTCTATCAGCCATAAAAAAGTCTCTGGCTTAATAGAACCAACTATATGGATATGATGTTCTATCTTGGGAAGTCCCTTGATAATTTCAATATTAATAGGCATTATGCTCTCTATAACATGATATGATATAAAATAACTGAATCCTCGTGATTAATCCTAAACCGAGCTTATATTTTGAAGCCCACCATAACTTTCTCTCAGGAATAAATAGTAAATTACCGTCATTAGTATGGCTCCACCTAGTAACAAAGCATTTGAAGCTTTATAACCTCCAGTGACATCTACAAGACTTCCATAAAGTGGAGCAACAAACGAGAATCCGATTGTTCCAAGCCCATTAACTAAACCTAAACCTACACCAGCTTTTTCTGTAGGTAATGTCTCAGGAATCATGCTAAAAAATAATACCCAGAAACTAACCATAAAGGTAAGGGTAAACCCCATTCCAAGAAATATAATTT
>CAZLHX010000162.1:0-4389 GCA_964559475.1 uncultured Candidatus Bathyarchaeia archaeon
CGCCACGATAGACATATTCTTTATCTTTTCCTAAATATAGATAAGTCCTTGGTTCATGGGTGTAAGGCGGCTGAGTTCCTGGAAGAAATAGTACGATGGGGGCTTTGATCTCGTTGATGTTTCGCCATATTTGTTGTAGAAGTGGTTGTGGTGAAGAAGCCGGATATAGCGCTGAGAGTTTAGTAATATAAATCACTAATTTTCTCTCTCCATATTCTTCCTGGCATAGTTTTTTCATTTTATCTATTGTTGACCCTATCCAGAGTCTACCAATAGCATCATAAGGATCTTCTCCAATCATGGGGTTTTCAATCAGTTTTGCAGAGTTTTCTAGCCCAATTTTCTCAATCTCGTTAATAGTATGTGCAAGCATATCAATTTCATGAAAAACATAGTTATCTTTAGCACTGGAAATCAGGGAATTCCATTCCTTTACAGCCAAATTCTCAACTTCAGGTGAAATGATTAATGATATTGTTTTTCCACCAGTTTTTCTCCCGATTTGTTCATATCTGGAGGTAATTTCATCAAAAGCTCTGTGAACCGTTTCCTTCCACGTTCTACTCAACATTTTCACCTGGTTTTCTAATTAATTCAATCATGACTGTTTCCCCTGATTTTTCGAAACCAATCCAATCCAGCATGGCCAATCTATTTAGATAATGTGGAACAATGTTCTCATCCCAGAGAAAAATATGCCAGTCCTTACTTTGAATTATCTGGTACCCTCTTAACCCCTCAGATATCTGTATACAAAGTAAATGATAGATTGTCTCATCCGAGACTGTAGGCTGTTGAATAAATTTCTTATTTACTCCAGTTAATAACCCGTAATCTCTTAAAGCGGCCAAAATACTTCTAGAAAGCTTTTTTCTTGTGCTTTCTCTCCATTTTGATATTTCATTATTCTCTTTAGATAGTTTATTAATAAAATCATAGACATCTTGAGGTCTAATGATTACAATCTTCTCCTCCCATAAATGCCAAATAAGATCGGTGACTACAGAGTAGGTTAGTTTATCTCTTAAGACATAATACAAATAGGTAATTGATTTGAATTCTGGCGAGTCTATACCCGACTCACTAGCATTAAGCATTGAGTCTATTATCCAGGAATCTAGAGAGAAACATCTACGATTCAAATTTGTCCAGATTGTCATACGATTCTGATAAGATCTATGAGTAAGGATTTCCCTTTTCTTTACTTTCCTCTTTATCTCTTCTACTGAATAACCCTCCCTCATGGCTTTATTAATTTTATAAAGCTCAGGTAGAAGGGCCCCTTTCGAACTGTATCTAGTTGTATAAGGACCTGTATCTCGTATCTCTGATAGACCTTCCATTATTCTTTACATATTACTCGGTGTTCTAATAAGATTATTAGGTGAACAGTATTCATTATTACCGTGATTATTGATGGGCTCCGAACAACGCAATATTCTAAAAAGCGTCAGTCTCGCTTTCAGACATATTTTGGAAGGAGAGTATGATCAAAATGGAAATACGATACCAGGAGACCTAGAGTCAAGGCTAAACCAGATAGGAGTATGGAGAGACCGGTCCATACCAGCAGACGAGATACCGTTAACACCGGAAGACCGGAAAGCAAGACGAGTGGTAGACGCATACATCAAGTACAGACAAGAAACAGGGGCCACACAAGCTGAAGCCTTCGACGAGTTCATACAAGAATCAGCGTACACCTGGTTCAACAGGCTTTTCGCCCTACGCTACATGGAAGCCAGAGGCATACTAGTCGACCCCGTGGTGCTCCAGCAGGAAGCATACGGCGGCAAAAGCCTCAAACACTACAGGTTAACCAGTAGGCACCCCGAACAATGCATGGGAGAAGACGAAGGACTATACAATGTACTCTTCCAGCAGTTCACTGAGCTAAGCAGCGAACTGGCAGAGGTATTCACCCCCGAAGCACCAGCCGTCGCCTTAAGGCCCTCAACTGCAACTATAAAAAAGCTGATTGGAATACTATCAGGAAATATAGCAGTTAACGGTGATACTGCCTCGGAGGATGTATTCAGCGCCCAGGACGCTTTCGGGTGGGCCTACCAGTACTGGAACACAGAGGAAAAAGATAAGGTAAATGAAAAGGTACGAACACAGAGAAATAAAATCTCAGGAAAAGACATCATACCCGTTACATGTCTTTATACCGAGCCTTACATGGTAAAGTTCCTAGTCCAGAACAGCCTAGGAGCCCAGTGGAAATGCATGCACCCAGAATCAAAACTCCCAGATAAATGGGAGTACTATGTTGAAGACGCAGACAGAGAGATCTTACAACCTAAGCCAGTAAAAGATATTACATTCCTTGACCCAGCGTGTGGCTCAGGACACTTCCTCATAGAAGCATTCGACATATACTACGAAATGTATCTCGAAGAAGGGAAAAAGACGGAGCCAAAAGATATCTGCTCAATGATATTGGAAAATAACCTCTATGGGATCGACATTGATGAACGTGCTGTACATATTGCAAAAGTTTCATTGTGGATGAAAGCAAAAGAAAAAGCACCAGACTTAGACGCTTCGGGATTATTAGGATTCTATGATCACCTAGTAGCAACAAATATCAAACTACCCGAGGGAAAAGACCACCTAGAAGAATTCCTAAAAAGACACCCCGAAGACAAACCACTGAAACCCGCTCTCGAGAAAATATTCGAGGCTCTCGAGAATGTACATGAGATCGGATCTCTGCTTAAGATTGAGGAACCACTCGACAAAGCTTTTGAGGAAATCCAGACAGAAGCCGGAATACAGACTAGACTAACAGGACCCATGACAAAACAAGAGCTACAAAACTGGAGAACTGAAAATATCCTACGACTCAAAGAACATTTTTCAAAACAAGCTGTATCATCTGATTATTCTCAAGTATTTTTTGGAAAATCAGCCACTAAAGGACTACGATTAATTGAAATACTAGATAAAAAATATGAAATTGTTGCTACGAATCCTCCATATTTAGGTTTTAGAAATTTAGATAAAAAACAATAGATGTGCAAGTAGGGGGTTTTGATGTGTTTTTGGTGCTGTTTTATCTTCTTGTTGGGGGTAGAAGTGGTATGTGAGTGGGCTGGCTTCAAGCTTGTTACATTTCCTTTCGGGGGGCAGAGCCTTCCTCAAGCCTCTTTTACCTGGGTCAAGCTCCAGACCCCGGAGCTTGAATCTGCACGGCGTGGTGTGGGCTGTCCCGCCTAGCATGACCCCTGGTACCGCGACTTGTCTTCCTCCAATAGGAGCCGGTGGAGCCTGGGGATGTCCAGGATGATGAACAGGGCCCGCATGGAGAGGTGTGTTAACACGCTTCTCCAAGCCCCCTTAGAGACCTCATGGAGTCTGAGAACCCCAGACGCGGCGACGCAGGCGGCGAACACCGCCAGCCTAGCCGGCAGACTGTGGAGGCACATCCTCGGAAGAAGATCCTTGGCGTCCCTGAAGTACACCTCTATAGCCCACCTGGCCCTGTACTCCCCGGGCCCCAGGTCTGGGCTGCTGGAGATGAGGTACCCGGTCTCGTCTCCCAGCCTCACCTTGTAGACCCACACCGTTCTACCCCAGAGCCGGGCCCTCCTCTTCAGCCCAGGCGGGGCCCCCTGAAACCTGTAGAGAAGCCTGTGCCACCTTGGGTTGCCTCTGACCACGAAGCCCTCCAGCAGCCCCGTGTCCACCGCCTCCCAGAGGCGCTTCATGCATTTCTTGGAGCCGAACTCGCCGTCCGCCACCAGGATTCTTCCTGAGCCGGCTCTATCAAGAAGATCCTGGAGGAGATCCTCCTTCCAGTCCAGCATGGACTTGTGTGCCAGGTAGCATATGGACCCGCCGCTGGCGGCTGCGAGGAGCTTGAATACGTCTCCCCCCGTGGTCCCGGTGGTGTATCTGAGAAGATCTTTCCCGGTGTACTGGAGGTGGGTGAAGTCGATGATAAGAAGGTCCTCGGGGATGTCATGGAGCTGTTTCATGGTGCGACTGAGGGCCTTCCAGACCTGGTCCCTAGTTACTCGTTGAAGCTTCCGGGTCAGTGTTGTGTGGGCCAGCCCCATGCTCTCCGCCGTCGCGGAGAGGCTGGACCCTGTGTACAGCATCCTGTGAAAGGCCTCAGATAACGCCTTGGATCCATAACTGGTGTTTTTTCCTAGCTTTCCCTGGAGGAGGGTGGATAAGAAGATGTTGAGACAGGTTTTTATCCGGTCAGACGCATACAGTACCTTGAAGCGCATGGTTTATTTTCATCTATCTATTCCATGCGCTTCATCCCACTTAAGCAAAACGCCTAAGCGGCATCCCCCACAGAAATACTTGCACATCTATTGAGTTCTCGGGAGGTACCTTGATGTTATATACGCCTCCTCGAGGAGATAGAGTAAC
>CAZLHX010000163.1:0-4295 GCA_964559475.1 uncultured Candidatus Bathyarchaeia archaeon
TTTTCTATGCTAATATTGAGTTTAGATAAACCTTATTTTGATTTTTATACGTAACCATTAGCTAAAAAAATGAATAAATATGTTAAATTTCCGCTTTTTTAATCCGAGCTAAACACTTACGAAAAATTAATCTAAGATAATGTTGTTAAAAAAATTTTTATTTCTTTTTCATTTTAGCTAACCTATGTACAAGTGACTCCCCCTCATCAAAATCTTCAAAAGATTCTAATTCAATTAAATTAGCCTTTTCCGCCTCTTTCAGAGATTTTTCACCTTTTTTATTTCTTACAATTACAGTTGACCACCCTTCTGGGCTTCCAACATTACCGATTGATACATCAGAGTATTCACATGTAAAGTCATCACAATGATGACAACAAGGTCTAACTAAATTTTTAACATTATTTAGCCTTGTTTTATGAATCACTTCATCGCCTTTCTTAGCGTAAAATCGACCGTTTTTTATCTCAAACTTTGTGACTTCTTCAGGATTCACATTATTGTTTTCAAGATATTTTATCCAGTCATCGTACCGGAAAGTTTCCATACAGAATAACCCAATTTTTAGTTTAACTGCGTCTGAATATTTTTTATTTTTAAATTTTCCTTCAGCAAGTTTGCTTAATCCACGAATTTGACATGGGGTTCCTACAATTGCAATATCTTTTAGTTTTTGTTCTTTGACCGCTTCCTTTACCCCTAATAGGGTTGGGCTGGATGTATATTTTGTGCCCGCTGCGTCAATTATATCTTTATTAGTTTTTCCTACCATGGGTTTGGGAACCCATGTTTTTGTCTCATCTAATCCTGCGACAATAACACCATCTCCCCCTTCACTAAGAAAACTACTTAAAATGCTGGATACAACACCACCATCCTGCGCTCTTTCATTGATTTCTGGAACCTTTGATCTAGCCTTATAGACTTGAGAATATATACCTACAATTTCTTCCTTGGCACTTCTTTCTCTGTTAAATACCCTATTATCCATTTCATCTATATTAAAATCAGTTCTAGGACAATTGGAATAACATAAACCACATTCTATACAATCTCCAATAAGCTCAGGTACTCCATTTCTTAACTCAATTACACCAACAGGACAAACTGCAACACAAGTACCACAAGAAACACAAAGATCAGTCCCTACAACATCCTCTATTAGGTCATGAATAATTTTTTTTTCTTCTGACATGGGGATCCATAACAGTCTCAACCTCATTGTTTAACAAGTTTTCTGAAAAATTATTCATCAATAATCTCTAAGACTAGTTCTTTTGGTCAAAGTTTTTATTGTAAGATATTAGATTTTGACAGGTCTTGAGGGTGTCGATTATTTGAAGCTTGACGCTATATTTAAGCCAAATTCTGTCGCTATCATAGGTGCTTCCAGTACACCTGGGAAAGTTGGATATGTGCTAGCAAACAATCTTATCAAAAGTGGGTACAGTAAACCAATTTATTTAGTTAATATTGGTGGCGGAGAGATTTTAGGTAAAAAAGCCTACAAAAGTATCCTTGATATTCCAGTCGAGGTAGAACTTGCTGTTATTGCTATTCCAGCAAAATACGTTCTGGAGACCGTTGAGGAATGTGGTGAGAAAGGCGTTAAGGCCCTCATTGTAATTTCTGCAGGATTTAAAGAAACAGGGAAAGAAGGAGCAGAACTCGAAAGAAAGCTTGTTGAGACAGCGAAGAAATATGGTATAGTAGTTCAGGGTCCAAATTGTCTAGGAGCAATAAATACACATGTACCATATGATCTTAGCTTTGCCTCTACTTTACCGAAAAAGGGGAGCATAGGTTTCATAAGTCAAAGCGGAGCTCTCGGAACTGCAATATTAGATTGGATTATCGCTGAAGATATTGGTTTTGGCAGTATTATTAGTTTGGGAAATAAAGCCGATCTTGATGAGATCGATTTCATTGAAGCAATGGATGAAATGGATGAAATTGATGTAATTCTTCTATACCTTGAGTCTATTGAAAGAGGTAGAAAATTCCTTAAAGTTACCTCAAAGGTCGTAAAAGAAACCCCTGTTATGGTCGTAAAAGGCGGTACAAGTAGCGCTGGAGCGAAAGCAGCAGGAAGTCATACTGGAGCTATGGTCGGGAGCTTCCTTGCATATCAAAAAGCGTTCGACAAAGCTGGAGTCATATGGACTGATAGTATGGAGGACCTTTTCAATTACGCAGTAACTTTCACATCTCAAAGTTTGCCTAAAGATGAAGGCGTCGTCATAGTTACAAATGCGGGCGGACCAGGAATTCTTAGTACTGACCTAATAGAAAAATTAGGACTAAAAATGTCAAGCCTCTCCGAGGAGACAAAGAAAAAACTCGGAGAGAATCTTCCAGAAGCTGCAGCGACAGGTAACCCAATCGATATCCTGGGAGATGCACTACCTGAAAGATATCTAATAGCTACAGAACTAGCTCTAAAAGATCCAAATGTTTTCTCATGCATAGTACTACTTACTCCACAAGCTATGACGGATGCTATAACAACTGCAAAACATCTGGTTGACCTTTCTAAAAATTATAAAGAGAAACCTCTAATCGCTGTTTTCATGGGTGGAGACTGGGTAGCTGATGCCTCAGATTACCTAAAAGATAATGGTGTGCCTTGTTTTAATTTTCCAGAAAAAGGAATTAAATCTTTAAATGCTCTTTACAAATATGCAAGACATCTGAAATTACCGGAACTGAAACCGCCTGAATACTCAGATATTAAAAAAGCAAAAGTGGAGGAAATATTTAGAGCGGTAAAAGAAGATGGTAGAAAAGTATTGTTCCCTCATGAAGCTGGTGATGTAGTCAAAGCTTATGGGGTTACAGCTCCCGAAAGTAAATTAGCAAAGAACGCAGAAGATGCAGTTCAATTTGCTGAAGAAATTGGGTATCCAGTAGTAATGAAGATTGTTTCTCCTGACATCATGCATAAGACTGACATTGGTGGTGTTGAGCTAAACCTAACTAATTCAGAGATGGTTAGAATCGCTTTCGATGAGATTATGAGAAAAGCAAAGAAAGCTCAACCCTTGGCAAACATATATGGTGTTACTGTTGACGATATGGTCCCCAAAGGGAGAGAGATGATCATAGGAATGAGTCGAGATCCACAATTTGGGCCAATGGTTATGTTTGGACTTGGCGGGATTTATGTTAACTTTTTGAAAGATGTGTCCTTTAGACTTGCTCCTTTGAATGAGAGGGAAGCACAGAATATGATGGAAGAGACTAAAAGTTATGCCATACTTGAAGGAGTTCGAGGACAGAGTAAATCAGATATTGACAGCCTTAGAGAAGCAATTATAAGAATAAGCCATCTAGTCTGGGATTTTCCAGAAATTAGTGAACTTGACATAAATCCGATACTTGTCTATGAGGTAGGAGGGGGAGTTAGTGCCCTTGACGTTAAGATGACTCTAAAATAGTACCTTTTTTCACCATATTAAGTGCAAACTCTAAAGTGATATCAACCATATGCTTACGTTGAAAGAAGTAAACAATATTTCTAATATCTCTTTCAAGCATTTCAATACTATTAGGATGATCCAGCATAATATACTGTGGCCAATCTATTAACCAAATTTCCCCTTCTTCAGTAACCAATATGTTGAACTCACTTAGATCCGTATGAATAATTCCAACTTTTACTGCTTTTCTAACATTTTTCAAAATATCCATCAGATATTCCCTTGGATAATCAAGCTCTATGACCTCGCTCAATTGAATGCCTTCAATTACCTGCATGACAATACAATGTCTGTTTTGAGCAAAAGGCTCAGGTGAAGCCACGCCTCCTTTGTGAACTATTTCAAGTGCTTCGTATTCATTTTCTGCAGCCAATCTAGATTGATATAACCAAGACATGTGCTTACGATCAGCAATATATTCTCTTTTACGTCTTGTATCTCTAAAACTAGTACGACCTAATCTATGAAATTTGATGGCTACAACTTGATTCTCTGGTGTTATCGCTTGGTAAACATCTGCTTCTTTACCTAAGCCAATAGAAGGGCCTAATGCTTCCAAGATATTTGATTTAACTATAGCGTTTAATGCCAATAAATCATAAGCTATATAATTCATCATATAACCCAGATATGGTTCACTTTGTCTATAAATTAACTCGAGTTCATTTAATTTTTTCAGACGCCATTCTAATTCACTTTCATTAAGCCTACTAAATTTTAGAATTTCCTCAAAAGGCACCATCTCATGCTGAATCATTCCAATTTCTATTGAATTCAATATGCGTAAATCGTAGTTTTCTAGCTCAGTTATTATCT
>CAZLHX010000164.1:0-4261 GCA_964559475.1 uncultured Candidatus Bathyarchaeia archaeon
CATCAGAGAGGTATTCTTGAGGATGAGGACTTTGGGTTCAAACCTGAGTGGGGTGACCCTGAGACCTTTGACAAGATACTGAGGATGATGGCTTACAGGGAAGGTATAGGGGACGTTTTGGCTGAGGGTACCTACAGGGCTGCGTTAAAGATAGCAGAAATGAAGGGGTTGAAGCCTGAGGAGACTTTGAAGTACGCTGTTCACGTTAAGGGGATTGAGGTTGGTGCTCATGGTACTCGTAGTGATGTTGATTATACTCATGATATTAGTTATGCGGCAAGTGTTCAGGGGGGAGATCACACAAGCGTAGCGGTAGATGGGTACAATGATATGAGTGCAGCTGTATTTACTGACAGCGCGGTCTTCTGTAACTTCTGTTACTATGGGGTTCCTCAAGAGCTGGTATTTGACATGGCTAAGTCCATAACGGGATTCGATATTGATTTAACCCGGTGGAGAACCGAGACTGGTCCAAGGATCGTCACACTTCAGCGTGTTTTCCTCCTGTTGGGAGGACCTGATATTACTTGGGAGCCTGTGAAGGATGATGATAATCCACCAAGGTTCTATGAACCTCTACCAAGTGGACCTTACAAGGGTAAGACCACTGATAAAGAGCTTGTAGATGAAAAATTAAATGCTTACTTTGATACCCTGGGATGGGATGAGAGAGGAATTCCAACCACAGAGGCTCTGAAGAAGCTAGATCTTGGATTCCTTGATATAGTAGTCAGAAAAATATCCTGATCTTTTTAATTATTATTTTTCAACTTATAGATATCCAATTATTTTAATATATATTTTAGAAAATAAAATAAGAACTTTAAAAAGTGATAATCTATTAGTATATACTGAAAATGCTATTACAAGATATCACAATTAGAGAAGCAAAAGAAATGATACTAGAGAGGCTTGATGAAAAAGTGGAGAAAGGAAATGTACCAAGAGTACGTTTCAAAAACCTCTACAAGAAACATAAAGAATGGAGCCCGATCTTTTTCCAAGCAGGACAGAACTTAGATGAAGAGCGAGAGGACTTAGAATTTGGAATAAGACACGGATACCATCACGTTGAGCTTATAGAAAATAACTAAAAACTGTTTTCTATTATTAGTTTTAAAAAATTATTAAACTCCGATGCATGGAGCTAAATAGTAAATAAGTCTCCCCTGAGGGATCTCGAAATCCATTTTTATTGGCATATCGGTGCTTAGTTCTAGAGTAGCGACTTCACTGTTTGCACCAGCAGCATTGGCAATGTCTTGGAGATAACTTAGAGTGAATGTTGCGTTACTGTCCTCGTCAACCTTAAGCTCAAGAAGGTCATCACTGTCTTTTTCCCACTCACTAAAACTGCTCCCCATATCCCCTTCGGCGTTTATCTTGAAGACCTCATCTTCGACCTCTAACTTTACATGCTCAGATACCAGATTAGCGTCTCTAATTGCCATCCTTAAGGCATCTGTGGTAAGTCTTGCTTTGGCTTTAAAGAAGATTTTTGGCTGTGGAACCTCTTCATCAAGGGGTTCTAAAATAGGCATCTCAAACCTTCTGCTATGTCCTCCACGTTTACAGTGGATGATCAGACGTGCTTTTTCCTCATTGAGAACGATCCTGACTTCCTCATCTCTATCAACTCTATCTAGGAAGCGTAGGAATTCTTTGATATTTATGCTGAGCTTGGGTTCTCCTTCGGATACATACTTATCAAAGAAACTACTTGGTAACTCAAAATCCACCATAGCAACATGACTGGGATCCATGGCTAGGAGTTTCAATTGTGCCTCATTCATGGTGAAGGTACCCTCCTCTACAATAACACTTAGCGCCTTCACCAAGTTCCTGAATGGGTCTATCCGTGATAATTCAACTTCAAACAAGGTTAATTTCCTCTATTACTATGATTGTGATGCTGTCAAATAGTTGGATCTATGTAATAAAAGTGATTGCCTTTAGCTATAATCTCGCCAGGTATGGCCACATTTTGTACATCTATAGAACTGGGTAGAGGATTCATCGATTCCACGGGTTTGAACCATCCACCAGTAAGCTTCCTGATTACCACACTTTGGGCAGACTTCTTTCGTCTTAGGCATGGTGCTTAAGTCTTTTTCTTTTTCGCCTACAACGATGATCTTTTCGCTCTTCTGCTTGCGGTTTATGGTTCTGCTCTCTTCCAGAGGCTCTTCCCATCCGCATTTGGGGCAAACATAGCATCTTTTCTCACTGTCTGCTTGGCAAAATGCTCCACACTCTGGACAAAATTTCAACAAATCTCCTCCATTAGTAGAATACCCCCCTCTTCTGATGTTTTTAAATGTTATGTAAACCCTTTGAGATAAGGTTTGATATCCTGAGAACCTCTGGGTAATCAATATCTCGGGCTGAAGTATCGAGTACTTTTATTGCATCCTTCTTTCCCAATCCCGCAGAATAAATAATCCAGCTTCTCCAATTGAACATGTATCTTTCATCAATTTCTTTATCTTTAAATAATTGTAGAACGGGCTTCCCTGTCTCTTCAAAAAGGAAAAAGGGATCTAAACTCTCATTAGGGGGAATACTGTTGTTATTGAAAATTATTACTCTTATCTGATTGAAGTGTTTTGAGTCTCTTATCATCCTACAGACATCAAGATTTAGGTTTTCACCCTCACTGGCATGAGAAGTAAAAACTCCGTCAAGAAACATTTTCCCCTTAAAAACAACCCCAATTATCAGATACCCTTTATGCATGGAGGTTAAAGAGAGTCCAAGAAGTCTAATTTCCTTTTTGACTTGTCTAAGATGCACGATTGGCAATTAAATCATAAATAAAAAGAATAAGCTACTTAAAATCTTGAAGGCTCTTCTCAAACTCAGATAAAAATTCGTCTAACTTACCATCTGCTCTAATAGCCGCTTTTTTCAAGATTTCAAGGTGGTCACCTTCTTTCTTAAGTCTGATAAATAGCTTTGATCTATCCATTAGTGGGTGCTGTTTACTATATCCTGCCATTTCGACTTCTTCCACTTCTAGAAGGTTTGTCTGCAAAAGGTTGAGCAGAGTATGTCCCTCGTCGCTGAAGTCAAGCTCGATGAATTTCTCATCTTTCTGTGAGATATTTATTTTCATACAAGTTCCTCCTGCCCATAACTTTTTGCAAGTTTTCTCCGTTCAACTCTCCCACAGTCTGGGCATGTAAGCTTTCCTCCTTTTTGTTCTAGGAGTCCACCACAGCGAGTGCAGTATGCGTATATGATACCATACTCTGATCCAGCCATACTGGTCTGGTTTAACCTGTTCTTGGTGTTTACGATCTTACCCTTTACTATATCGCCGCTTCTTACTGCCATATCTATGTTCTTTATGTAATCCTTGCTAATGTCACTGATATGTATAACCCCGCTTATCGTGGGGAAGTTCTCTTTACCTTGGATCATGAAAATATCTATCCGAGCATCTTTTCGCGCGACGCTTCCGACTTCTGCAATAACTTCCATACCTTCTTCAGGGTACAGCGGTATAGGTGTTTTCTTCTTGACGGAGATAGCCCGTCTTCTTACATTTATCTTTGTCTTACCTATCTCGTTGGATCTAATCTCCCCTTCATGCTGGTAAGTTCCTTCTCCGTCGTTAAATTCTTCTATGACGGCCAGCCTGTCTCCAGGGAATACTTCTATGTTGCGTAGATTTTTTTGCATTTCCTTTTTCCTTTGTGTCTATTTTCCTGGTTTTTCTCCCCAGGAACCATTTGTTGAGTGTGATTGTGATGAGACATGTAAGAGTACGCATTTTAATAAAGTAAACGGTATTTTGATGATTCTATATATTTAGATACTTCTCAAGTTCATCTATACCCATTGTATTAATAACATCTTTTGCTTCTAACCAGCCTCTTCGTGCATTTGCGATACCAAATTCCATGAAACGTAGGTGTTCTCTGTTATGAGAATCAGTTCCAAGAGCGAACCTGACGTTATATTCCTTGGCTTTTTGTACCTCAATATCTGGCAAATCTAGTCGAGATGGAAATGAGTTAATTTCTAATGATACTGCGTTCTCCTCAGCAGCTTCATAGACCTTACCAAAATTAACCTCATATGGTTCACGTTTTAGAAGTAGTCTACCTGTTGGATGACCAATAGCGTTTACATTATCATTACTTATCGCTGATATTATCTTGCTGGTGATCTTTTCCTCGCCCTGTTTGAAACCACTATGAATACTTGCTATTACAAAATCAAGGTCTTTTAACAAACTATTGGGTAAATCTAATTT
>CAZLHX010000165.1:0-4261 GCA_964559475.1 uncultured Candidatus Bathyarchaeia archaeon
CGTTTATTAGACTCATTTATGTTTCCTTCCTGTTCTGCTTTGTCGTTTACGCAGATGCTACACCCAACAAGGTATTCTAATATTTAAATATTAATATTGATGAGTTTGCTACTGCTTAAAACTCGTAATCTGATGATCAACGCCACGCCTAAGTATTAAACAAATCTATATATAATTATTTTAATAAGTAAATAATAGGGATGATGAAGGGGTTTGAACGCCAAGAAACAGTCTTTCGCTGACCTACTTTTAGGCAACTTACTCTTGGAAAAAAGCAGTATATCTGATGTTGATGTTTCTCCCTGTATCGCGGATCCAGATAGAATCAAATTTATGGCTAAAATTGATAGAAACCTCCGCGGTATACTACCAACATTATTTCTTTCACTTCCAAATTCCCGGCTCACGAAAGACCCTCCGATTTTAAGCTTCACTGTTAAACAACATAATTTCATGCTTGGAGAGAAGGGAGATCTCGCAGTCACATATGTGAAAGACGAGGAAGAAGTGAACTATATCAATGATAAAATTATCGAGTTAATTAATAAAGGAATAAAGTATAATCTCTCAAACCGGATTAACGTTGAATCACTGGTCGAAAAGAAGAAGAAACTGACCCCAATGACTCTCTATGAGTTATTTCCAAAGAATAACTGTAAGGAATGCGGCGAGGAAACCTGTTTCAACTATGTGGCTAAAATATTTTCAGGGGATAAAAGCTTTGAACAGTGTCCCCATGTTGATTCAAGATTGATAAAAAAGAAGGTAACGCCCGTAGATTTAAGGTGGAGTATTTTCTAGGTGATTTATTTTTGTTTACATGTACCGTCAGAGCACATTTCTTTCTTTACATTGCTTTGAAACGTTTTACCGCATTCTTTGCATGTGATCTCGATCAGGCTTGATTTATGTTCCCCACATTCACCAGATAGCTAAAATAAGATGTGCACGCACAGGGCTCCTTTTTAGATTCTGTGTGCGTATGTGGGACTCATTTTTCTAGCCTTCATTTATTTGTTCTTTTTCCCTGATCAGGGCTTCTCTTACAAACCTTTCCACTACGCCCTCATAGGGAACCTTACCGTTTACTCGCAGTATCCCATTGACGACCATTGAAGGCGACATCAGTAGACCATATTTATCAATCAAATCTGGGGACATTATATCCAGTTTCTCTACTGTAACATCTATCCCCTCTGACTTTAATTTTTCAGCCACACTGCGTGCATTTTCTTCTGCGCGTTTACAGTTTATGCAACCAGGTGTAACGCCTATTACCTCTATTTTTACGGTCAAATCCATCAATAACAATCTACCCATTAACATATTTAAATACAATTATGAATAACTATTATGTATGATAAAGAAGAAAATGCCCCCCGACCACATCAACAGCATCGTCTAGTAAAGACTGGCAGGAGTACCCCGAGATAATATTAACTGGCACCCAACAATAGAACCAGAACCATGCATCGGATGTGGAGTATGTATTTTCTCTGGTTTATCCTCGATAATTACTAGATCCAGTTGAAAAACAGCGGTTTCAAGAGATGTCCCTACTACAGACTTTATTTCGCCCTCCTTGCGGTATTTCATGGATTGCATTGTTTTGGAGGCTGCTTCTTTTGACTCAAAGAGCCCCATAATTTAAAGCATATCCCCCTCACTTATTTTATCAGGCAATGGTCTAAACCCTAGTGCCGCGGCAGCTGCGGGGCGTGTAATATTGGATCTAGTTAGGGTGTACGCATTCCCTTGTCTCGCCCCATTAACCGTTGACAGTACCGCATTTTCTTCAGCTCCGTATCTTCTGCTGTTTCATCTTTATAGAATTTAACTGCCACAGGTTCTGAAGATAGTTTCAATATCTTCTTTAGTTTCCGTGAGTACTCTTTGTTGATTTCCGGAACCCTCATAAACCGTTTATATCATACATCTATTAATATATTTAGTTAATTAAATAATACTTAGTATGGGGGTAAGGTTCAAATTCAGTAATAGATGCTCTTGGTGTAGTTTAGTCTAAGACAGTATTATTTCTATGCAGACATGACTAAAGTATCGAGGAGTATCTTGAAAGACTTTGAATCATGTCCGATGTTTCCTGGAGATTAGTTGGCTCACCATAGTTTCAGAGAACTATCAAGCATCAAGTGCTCTGAAGAAGAGATACTTAGTCAAGTACGGGAGATATGTGACGAGATAAAAGAATGGTTTAAGACGTACTTCCAGTAAAACAAGGACAATAACACCATAGTTAAGGTATCAGCCTCAGTTTATTTTCTCCTTTTTTCATATCTACCAAGAGTAGAACGGCTAAAAGCCCAATGAATCCTAACGTTGAACTTAGAATGTAAGGTACGGCGTACCCTGGGATAACTAAACCAAAGATATTATACCTTGAATCTAATAACGAGGCGTATAGCCAAGTTCCAATCACGGGAAATGTTATGTCTCCAACTCTGAAGGCTAGTTGATGGAAACCAAAGTACTCTCCCCTTTGTTCAACAGGAGCAACGTCTGCCTTAATTGCATCCATAGCCGGTCTACCTATGCTGAACCCGGTTTTCCTAAAGAAGTGGCA
Organism: uncultured Candidatus Bathyarchaeia archaeon; assembly: GCA_964559475.1. Classification (GTDB taxonomy): domain Archaea; phylum Thermoproteota; class Bathyarchaeia; order TCS64; family TCS64; genus RBG-16-57-9. Next base: position 2,585 of record CAZLHX010000165.1, read on the forward strand.
TAAAGCAGTGAGGTTTACTGTAGGCATCAGGGGTAGGAGGAGCCCCATCAAACGACCTAACCCCTCACCAAAAGCCAGCACCGGTTTTCTGCCTGCTTTATCAGATAGCTTACCAGCTATCCAGCTTGATAACAAGCCAACCAGACCGGTTAAACTAATTATTGCACCAATAGTGAGGGGCATAACACCAAACTTGTCATTGTATAGAAGCGCAGTCAAAGGCATGGTGAGACCCAGAGCACCTCCGTAGGTAAAGGCAAAAAACAGCATAACCTTCATGGAAGTTGTGAAACTCATACTTGGTCTTATGGACTGTATCGAAGTAGACGCTCTATACGTTGGTTTTGAGTCAAGAACCTTCCACGATACCAAAAGTATAGCTGTAATGGCTAGTAAACTATCAACGAAGAATGGTATTCGGTAACTGTTTAATAGACTAAGCCCGAGACGGATTGAAATCCACTGAACAATCCCGCCAAAAACCGGGCCAGTCCATCTGCCCGCCATAGCACATGCTGAAGTAAATCCCAGTATCTCACCTCTACTATGAACCGTAGATGAATCGACTATGAGCGCCTCAGTGGGTATGGTTGCGGCTGCGCTTAAGGCTCCGTTTAACAGTCTCACTACTAGAAGCCAATGCCACGAGGGCACAAGACCTGTGAGGGTGCCGAAAACGACGTCTCCTGCAAGACCCCAAAGAATCAAACGTTTTCTACCTATTCTATCTGAGAGTTTGCCGATCCTGGGGGAGAATAGAGCTGATGCTAGGGTAAACGCGGAGATGAATACTCCTACTGATGCTACTGTTGCCCCTAGAGAAGTTATGTACATGGGGTAGAAAGATTGTGGTAAAAAGAAAGCAAGAGCTTCAACAAATTGCACCACGCCTAACACTATTATTGTGTCAGAGTATTTTTCCCTGTTAATCATATGCCTTACTAAAACTCCTTGTAGTTTTTAGCAAATGTTTTAAACGCATCAGATTTTGTGTCTCCTGCATAGACTAATCTTAGGTATATTAAGTAAAGAATATTAATATATATCATTTAAAAAATAAACATATTATGTTTTCGGATGAAGTGGATAAAAAAATCGTTTCTATTCTGAGGGCGGATGGTAGATCATCTTATAAGAAAATCAGTGAAGCACTTGATTTCTCTGTTATGGGTGCAAAAAAACGCACTGATAAACTGTTAGAGGAAGACCTAATTGATGTAAAAACTGATTTAAACGTTGAAGCACTAGGATATTATGCGGCTATAATTCTTCTTGAAGTAGATAATCGGAACCTAAAAAATATCCTGAATAAATTTAAGAAATGTCCCCGAGTGGTTAATTGCTATACCTTGTTATCTGGATATAATCTCGCGGCCTTAATTATTTCAGAAAATCGAGATACCTTCGAGAGTGAATTTGGCGAAAACTGTTCACTTAGAAATCAAGAAGGGATACGAAGATCCGAGTTTTACCCCATTGGTGCAATTCACTATACCCCATTTCTACCCATACGCATGGAACTTTTCACAGGACTGAATGAAGCTACACCATGTGGGGTAATGTGTGGTGAGTGCGCCAGATATATCGAGAATAAATGTTTAGCTTGTCCGGCAACAAAGTCATACCGAGGCTTCTAAACTATATTCAGTAGATTCGTAAGTGATTTTCTGGTAAAGG
>CAZLHX010000166.1:0-4236 GCA_964559475.1 uncultured Candidatus Bathyarchaeia archaeon
CGTACTTTAAATACATTTTAAGCCATTTTCAATAATATAATAATTGATGCATTACGAATTATAGATTTTACATACGAAATACGAATATTTTTGATCGATCATATAGGCATCTCGTAGTAAATTTACGAGTTATGATAAGTTTAAATATCCCCTCTCATCATCAACGGTATCTAAAATGTCCTTAGAAACCTGTCCTCGAGTTCTAATTGGAGGCACTCTTATAGATGGAACAGGAGCAGCCCCATTAAAAGATTCCATTGTAATTATAGAGAATGATTACATAAGGGCTGTGGGTAAACGAACAGAGATACCGGTACCTGAGGGATCAGAGGTTTATAATCTCGAAGGTATGACGGTACTACCTGGATTTATCGATAGTCACTGTCACTTCCTGAGTAAAGGGGTTAACCTGAAAAAAAACCTCCAACTTGGTGATACGAAAAACTTGAATGAAGCGTTGAAACGGGTGGAAGCAAAGGTAAAGAAAGTTGAACCAGGTGAGTGGATCGTTGGCAGAGGATGGGACGAGTCCAAGTGGCCTGAGAACAGGTATATAAATAAAAAGGATCTCGATGCCATCACTCCTGAAAACCCCGTTATGCTTGTCCGTGTATGTGGACACATGATTAGTATCAATTCTAGAGCACTTGAGATTGCCAATATTACCTCCAAGACGGAACCACCGGAGGGAGGGAGCATCGATAAAGATGAGGAAGGCGAACCCACAGGAGTATTAAGAGATTGTAGAAGCCTCGTGACTCGCGTAATCCCCCCAACAACAGAGGAGGAGATGGTTGAAGGACTCCAAATTGCATGTTATTTAGCTCTAAGTTTAGGATGCACCGGAGTACATGATGCTGGCCTTGAGGAAGAAGAAATTAGAGCATATCAGACAGCCCGACAAAAAGGAGTCTTGAAGGTCAGAGCCTATCTTATGACGCGGGGTAAAACTTCCCAGGCTGCAATTCATTTAGGCTTAAAAACTGGCTTCGGTGACAATATGATTCGGATAGGTCCATCTAAACTGATGATGGATGGAAGCCTCGGAGCTAGGACCGCCGCACTATTTGAGCCCTACAATGATGATCCAAGTACCAGTGGATTACTTCTCCTTGAGACTGATAAACTGAAGGAACTAGTCTACACGGGTCATACTAACGATATTCAAACTGCTACACACGCAATCGGTGACTTGGCTATTGAGCACGCCATCGACGCCATTGATGAAGCCCTAAGAAAGGAACCAAGGAAGGATCATCGGCACAGGATAGAGCACTGCGAGATTCTCAGTAGCCAGCAGATTGAGAGGATCGCCAGTCTTGGAATAGTACCTGGTATGCAACCTAACTTTCCAGGGGAATGGAGTGGAGAGAACAGCATGTACCGTCAGCGTCTGGGAGAGAAACGGGAAAGAATGAATAACCCTTACAGAGCAATACTAGATGAAGGTATCCATGTAGCTTTTGGTAGCGATGGGATGCCTTTTGATCCTATCTATGGGATCTGGGGAGCTGTGGACCACCCAATAAGAGAGAACGCCATAGACTTAATTGAGGCTATAAAGTGCTATACATACAATGCAGCATACGCTTCCTTCCAGGAAGAATACGTGGGAAGCATTGAGGCTGGAAAACTGGCAGACATAGCCGTTTTTGATAAGGAACTTGTTGATTTACCTCGTGAGGAGATAAAAAACGCCAAATGCTATATGACGATAGTAAACGGCAAGATACTCTATCACAAAGAAGGTTAAGGAGACTTCAATCCTACTCGTTCTGCAACATCCACCAGCTTAACGATTACCAGATCTTTATCTGGGCTGAATTGATCCCATCCCTTACCCGGATCAAAGCCATGGGCAGCTAGAAAATTAATTGACAAATCCCTTCTACCAGTTTCCCTGAATTTTTTGATCGCTCTCCGTCTTTCATCCTCATTTTCTACTTTTTTCAGCTTTCCTCTGTATGATATGAATTTATACTCCGAGAGATCCTGTTCATATGTTTCTATCTGTATGCAAGCTCGTTCATCACTCGAGAGAAGCTTCATCTTTTTTCCGTAATCTGTAAAGTGAAAGTACAAAGTATCATTCATTTTGATGTAACGGAAGGGTACAAGGTAAGGATAATCTTCACCTTTGAAAGCTATCCTGCAAATAAATTGGTTCTCAACAAGTTCATTGATCTCTTTTTCACTCATCCACGGAAGCTTAAACAAACTCAAATAATCACCATAAGTACATCATATACCAATGTTAAAAATCTCTCTTATTATTTTGCTAAATACAAATTATTTTAACAATTTTACTTTGCTAGATGTATAAGTTTAGGATCACTGAAAAATGTTTATTTTGAATCTTGTATGATATGTTTATAAATCGTGTCTATTTAGATCACGGATTTCATAAACCGGGTGAGAATGGTGGCCAAGATTGTAACGGTGGAGATAATAATTCGGGGAGATATAATCGAGAATAATGTACTTATAAAATTTGCTGATAAGCTTAGAGCTCAAAAATTCCGCGCAGACTTTACCAGCAGCGTTGCTATTCCACCCTTCCTTGTAGCCTCAGAGAAAAAATATCCAAGCCTCGCTGTCCTCTATGGACAGGTAGAGATAGAGTACATCTTTCAGTTAAAGAGACTGCTAGAGGAGTTAGCTGAGCAGGAAAAACTTGAGATCATAACATTCAAGCAACTCTGAGGACTAAATCATTGGATAAAAAAAGACTAATAGTACTCGTAGTGGTAATCCTCATCTCAGTATTCGCATACACCCAGACTGAGGAAACTTTATCAATAGACCAGAGAGGAGCATTAGTGGTTCTAATATTTGCCTCAGGATTCTGGACTACAGAAGCTTTACCATTATCAGCCACGAGCATAATGATCCCCCTTTTACAGACTTTCTTTGGAATCCAGGCATTTGGTGATGCATTAGCACCCTTCTTCGATCCAGTAGTAATGCTATTACTGGGAGGCTTTATGTTAGCAGTAGCGGTTGAAAAATATGATCTCGACGAGTACTTTGCTTATCTAATAGTATCGAAAGTTAGAGCAGGACCTCGGAGTCTAGTCCTTGCTGTTATGCTCACTGCAGGCTTTATGAGTATGTGGATAAGTAACACAGCAGCAACTGCACTATTGATAACAATGGCCATGAGAATATGTGAGAACATAAGAGATGAGAAAGGCAACTTTACAAAGATAATGATCCTCTCAATAGCATATAGTAGCACTGCAGGTGGGTTAAGCACCCTCGTGGGAACAACAACTTGCGCTATGGCAGCAGCAAGTCTAAAGGAACTAGTGGGATATGAGATAAGTTTCCTAGGCTGGAGCTTCTATGGTTTACCAATAGCGCTGATACAGATCTTTATCATATGGGTGGTCTTGTTCGCTCTCTTTCCTACAACCGTAGATAGGATACCTCCCATTGAACGGGAAAGAACTGAGTTATCCTCGAGGCAGAAACAGACTTTGATTGTATTCGGATTCGCAGTTATCGCATGGCTAACTGGAAAACTACCGGACCCTGTTGCTAATATAATTGGCTGGTCAGGACATGGTTATGGTAGCAGCGTTGTAGCTGCGCTCATAATTGTATTGCTCTATTTTGTGGATCTCCTGGATGAGAATGATATTAGAAATGGACGATGGGGGACACTACTCCTTATTGGGGGAGGTTTAAGCTTAGGAAGTGCGCTAGAAGTTTCAGGTCTTGTAAACATCATCAGTAACTTTCTGGTAAGTTTCACTGGTGGTGGGTCACCTTTACTAACTATTTCGCTGGTTACTTTTGCCGGTCTAGGAATTAGTATTATTGCTAGTAATACAGCCAGCGCAGGTATCTTTCTACCAATAGTTATATCTCTGGGGCAAAGAACGGGTTTCAGTCCAGTAATATTGGCTGTAGTCATCGGGATAGCAACAAGTTTAGACTTCATGTTACCTGTTGGTACCCCCCCAAACGCAATAGCATATAGTACTGGAAAGATCAGTATGCAAGAAATGATAAGAGCTGGAGTACTCCTAGACTTAACTGGTGCATTATTAACAATACTAATGGCATACTTCCTATGGCCATATCTTGTATAGATGATTTTAAAAGATAAAAACTATGTTTTATAATATTTAACATGAGTCTCCTGATTTTCAAAAGTACCTTCTAATTACTAAACCAGTTCTAAAAAAATAATCTAAATAATTAAAACATATATCTCTTTTTTACAATATT
>CAZLHX010000167.1:0-4052 GCA_964559475.1 uncultured Candidatus Bathyarchaeia archaeon
ATGTTGACTCCAGCATCTGCTATGCTACGGCAAACCCTACCGAGTTCCCCTGGCTTATCCTTGAGTTCGAGAACCAGAACTTCACTCTCTTTAACTACCTCGATATCTGCTTCTCTAAATGCTTTATTTGCACTATTGGCGTCATCAACGAGGAAATGTGCGAATCCTTCTTCCTCGCAAGGACCACAAAAGCCCTCGATGTTAACATCTTCATTACCCAATGCCTCTCCAATGTCAGCGAGTGTTCCAGGCTTGTTCTCAATTCTAACTTTAATATCTTTTAACATAAATCACCAATAAACATCTATAGGTAAAAGTATTCTGGGCAGATACACATATCCAACTCCTAGCTAAACCGTATGGCGTAAAGAGGTTACTTGTAATCAGGATTTTTTTTCTCGCGTGGATATTTCCCTTTTTCCTTAGGATATAATGGTACCAAAATTTGATCTAGATCGGAAAAATGATCGTGGAATGGATCAAGAATTGTATCAATGTTTCGGTTTACTATTATAAATGGAAATAATAATTATTTTATTATAAGTACGTACTTATAATGTACAGATTTGATTTTTTCTATTGTTTAAGGGAAAAAGTCTTTCAATGGATCAAAAAATGGATCCATTATTTTTGGATCGTGAATAAGAAAGGTAGAAAGGGTTTATCGGTTCTGATCAACTTTTTCTTCGTTTTCCTCAGGTTTTTCGGGGGAGATTATGAACCTAGAACTTCTCCCTTCGCTTACATAGTTTCCTCCATAGTATTCGATGATCTCTGCGATGGGAGGAAAGTCACGTCCCAGGTATCGTCTGGGTTTTACGATAATTTTTCCTTCTTCTTCGTATATGTCGATGTCTCTGAGGTAAGGGTCTAGGTCCCTTCTCAATGATTCAACTGTAGGTTCTGGTTCCTTGCCTTCTTGAAGCTGTTTACCGTATTTCCAGGTTGGTTTGATCGTGATCTCTATCTCTAATCCTTCTACGGTGATTACTGCACCGTTTTCCTTTGAGGTTACATCTATTTTTGGGTTTACCCTATGGGCACACAATGCCTATCAACAACTATAATCAGATAAGTTACAATTAACATCTCGCATGCAGTTGGGTTGATTTTATTGGTTATTATTGAGAATGGAGAGATTTCTATTTATTATGGGGGATGATTAAGTGTACTTTGAACAAGCTTTCAATGGGCCTTCTTTAATTTATTCTTACCATTTAAATTGTAGTTCAAAGATGTTTTTACTAGGATTATGATATGGTCCTAGTAGTAGAAACGTATAAAAAATATCTTACAATCTAGAGTCAGAAGGGTGTAATAAAATGGGTGAATATTTTTGCAGGAAGGTCTGCACGTATATCAGATAAAAAGGGCGCAATAATTTTCCATTCAGCATTAGATCTTATAGGAAATACACCTATATTTGATCTAACAGATGATAATTCTGGGGCTAGGGTTTATGCTAAAGCAGAGTTCCAGAACCCCAGCGGTAGTATAAAGGATCGTATGGTTGCAAATATAATACATCAAGCTGAAAATCGTGGTGAATTAAAGCCTGGTCATACGATTGTTGAAGCGACTAGTGGAAATACCGGTGTTTCCTTGGCCATGATAGCTTCCATAAAAGGGTATAAGGCGTTGATTGTTGCTCCCGATTCTACGAGTGGCGTTAAGAAGTTAATGATGGAGTTCTTTGGAGCTGAACTAGTGCTGACTGATAGCAGGGAAGGGATCAGAGTAACCGTTGAGAGAGCAAGGGATTTAGCAAAAAAAAGGGACGCTTTCCTGCTGGACCAGTTCAGATCAATGGATAACCCAGGGGCACATCAAATTACTGGACGAGAAATATTGCGTCAATCCGGTAAAGTGGATGTCTTTGTTGCTGGGGTTGGCACTGGTGGCACTTTAATAGGTGTTGGTAAGGCTCTAAAAGATGAGGAACCCGATACTCAGTTGGTTGCTGTGGAACCATACACGGCGCCCTCACTTTATAATTTATTTCACGGTAAAGACTTGGATATTGGCTCCGGGATACCTCACAGGATCGAGGGTATAGGTGAGGCCTTTGTACCAGAGATCCTTATTGATAATCTTGACCTAATAGATGATGTGGTTTTGGTGAAGGACCATGACGCTTTCCTAACAGTGAAAAAACTGGTTGATGGATATGGGTTGTGTGTTGGAATTAGCAGTGGAGCTAACATGTACGTTGCTAGAAACCTATCCAAAAAACTGGATACGAGAAAGAAAGTTGTTACGGTTCTACCGGATTCGGGGCAAAGATACCTTGAGCAGTTATCCATTAGTTGATATATTTACGAGAGCATGCCGCCCGCAAGCCACATAAGAGGTGAAAACCGTGAAGTATGTAGGAATAGATGTCCATGGAGAAAAAAGACTAGGGTGGATTTCTATAAATTAGTAGAAAAAGAAAAACCAAATACCGTGTTACATCACCCACATACAACGGATCATACAAGTACTTGGAGAGCAGAGTGGAATGAATTAAGTAAAGTTTCCTCTAATGTTGAAAGGTACCTCAGTGCAGGGAGATTTTTCAGGGAAGAAGGAACCCGGTCAAACTTGGAAGATGTGCTTGATAAAACAAAACATGGTGATACTATCGACTTTATAGAAATAACCTAATTGTATCTAAGTTTCACAATCCAAAGGATTTTGTTCAGGGTCCCTGTTTTTTTCTTTGCCTAGTTACTTTATGAGATCTTTACCTTTATGGAGTTATTCTCCTGGTATCATGCTATCCACCACTGGTAGATTGTTCCTGTTAACCTGAACTGTATCGCCATGCCTCCTCCTGCATCAAAGACGCCGACCGTGTTTATCTCCACCATTATATCCCTGGGGTTGACGTCAAACCAGGTGAACTCTAGGTACTGGAAATCTCCTTCAGCCTCAGCCTTCTTCTCTATCTCATCAGGGCTCATCAGGTTTATCCGGTAGCTTCCAATCCTGCGTGGAACGTCCACGTCCTCTATTAGCCAAGTTGAGAGTACTATGTTACTGCTTTTATGGGTGAGTAGGTTGTGGTCAGGGATCTGTTCATCGACAAGGGATATCTTCAAGGTCTCATAGACAATACCTGATTCCAGTCTCCTCCTCTCCATCTCCTGGTCATGCTTCACCGATTCATACTCTGTCTCAAGGACGTTGTACCGGTTACCCAGGTCAATGTACATGAAGCCAAGCACCCCGGTTAAGATTATGAGTAATACCATTACTGCCTTGATCTCGTTTGAAATCCCTCCAAAGAGTGCTTCATTTTGCTTCTTTACTGGCTCTTCTACTCTCCTCGTCAGTGATAATGTGGCTGTTCCGAACTCTGATAGCCGGTATTTTTCGTCTGGGCTCTTGGTTATTAGCTCGTTTAGGTTGTTAAGGTGGTAATTGAGCAGCCCGTTGTCGATCCCCAGCTCGTCTAGTAGGGCCGTGAAGGTGGCTGGGTTGGATTCTAGTTGTCGGAGTATTCTTCTTCTTATGGGGTGCTTTAAGGCGTGGAATATGGTGTTGTATGTGTCTTCTTCTGTGCCCATTTTTCTCTCAGTGATGAAAGGTGTTCTAGTTTTAAATGGTTTTTCGAGAAGAAATCTTCACTACGTCTACTAGATTAAAGCTTTGTTGAGGAGAATAAACCTTGACCAGCTCATTTTCATAGCTTTACTGGTGTTCTAATCCATGGTATTATAAGAGCGAGCCTTGTTCGTTTTATTTGACTGGTATCTAAAGTATTATGGTTTTCAGGTAACTTGGAAAATACTTTGACTTTGGGGTCAATTTTTTTTAGGGGAAGGTTTCATAATGAGCTGGTTTAATCAAATACTACTCGTATCTCTTATCTTGGTATCGCTTGTTCTTGTAGTGTTAACAATTAGAGCCATTACAGGGAAATCTGAGAAGCCTATTCAGGAAGAGGTACAAGTAGATTCTAATATGGAGACCGGTGAAGAGGAACTTGAGGAAGAAAAAGATGAAAACATTGAAGAATAGAATACTAAAATGATGAGAATATGTATATCTACAGGTTCAGTAGTTTT
>CAZLHX010000168.1:0-4032 GCA_964559475.1 uncultured Candidatus Bathyarchaeia archaeon
TATCACTCGTCGAAGGTGTAGGTTACGAAGATTCTATAACTCAGATGTTTGAGACGGGAAATGATCAGGCTAGAATTAGCGGAAACCCCCTTGGAGTGAAAACCTGCGCTGCAGTTCAAGGAGCAGAGAACTTTTTCGAATATCTAGGCTCTAAATATCACTGGACTTATGAGGACCAGGTCGATGTCTTATCTAATTTCCTTGATCTATATGTTGATGCTTTATCCAGGTATATCGGGGAGAGACGTTTTGCTCTTGATGAAGGAAAACTAGAATCATTTTCCAAGACTTTTCTAAGCATGGTTCAAGGGAAACAACCAGAGAGTTTCTGTAGGAATATATGTGAAGACGGGACTTGCAGGTATCGATACAGTCTCGAAAAGAGTCTAGAGGATGAATTTTATCATAATACATTCGTTGAGACGATTAATGAGGGAGGCGCTGATATGTGGGAAAGACTTTACCAGCACTGTCTTAACGTTGCTAATACTCTAGGACCAAGTTTGGACACTGAGTCGTTAGAGAGAATATCCTTATGTTATGCTTTACAGAAATGTTACACACTGGAGAGTTTTGAGAAACGTCACGTGGACCAGGTTATGACTAACCTTTATAATTTGGAAAATACTCCCGAGAGTAGCTTTCCATAAACCGGCATTAGACTTAGAAAATATTATTATTTGGATTAAATTCTTTGGCTAGAAGAAAGGTTTCATGTTTTTAGGCTTTTTATTTTCTTTCAGGTTTTTCTGCTGAGCTTGTTTTGTTGTTTCCCTGATGTAGAGTTTCCTGTGCTCTGTTGCATCCTTTTGTTGCTTACTTTCTTTGGCCTCTGTTAGTGATTCTTTCTTTTCCTGTCTTAATTGTGTAATAACTGCTCCGGAGGATAATCCACCACCTCCAAGAATCTTTTTCTCTATGTTTTTAGTCATTTGTTCAGCTTCATCGGAGAATTTTACAAGTCTCTCCGCTCCAGGACCAAATTTTGGATTAGTCTTGTTCCACCCCTCAACCATATTCTCCCATAGTTTCTGTTTAATTGCACTTTTCACATCTCCATCTGATGCTAAAATGCTGATTCTAGCGTCACCTTGAGATCCTCCGTGAAGTTGGTCTCGCAGGTAGTCCATCATTAGAGTCTCTTTTCTGAGGGTTTCTCTTATCTGGGATGGGCGAATTCCCTTTTCGGCGAGTTCGTTTATTGAAGCTGATATATCGCTGGGATCGTACCCATACTTCACAAGTTTACCTGCGAGGTTCTCACCCAGTGTTAAAGATGATTCTACCTGCTGATTTATTGTTTTCTTTACGCCTTCCTGCACTCTTCCCAGGGCTATCTCTGTTGGGTCTCCTTTTGAGGACTCCCAGTTCAGCCTCCATACATACTCGTCTAGGAATTTTTCATCAACCCCCATGCTATTTATTTTATCTGCCAGGTTCTCACCAAGGTATTTCACATTCACCCTAGAATAAGGAAGTGGAGGTCTCGTCTGTGATAAACCATTTAAGTCTTTTTTTGGTTGAGGCTGAGTTGTTGAGTATTCAGGACCAGGCGGGGTTCCATCCCTTGGGGTTATGCGTTCTTGAGTTTTTGCTTTAGCAAAAAAGTCATGGTAGTCTCTCCTAACTTTTCTAGGGTCTATTCCTTTCTCTTTATAGTCTAATACTGCTTCCATAGCTTTTTTCTTGTAGATATCTTTCTCTTTGGTGACGAAGATCTTTCTAATATCTTCATGTTCCATCCTGCTCTTTCGATAACCGTAGCCCTCTGTTGCTCGAAGTTGGTCTGCTACTGCATCACACTGGTCCAAGGCTTGGTGCAGGTAATCATCAGCTATCACTGGGTTATGGTGAACTCTACCCTCACCGTGGGCTTTAACGGCGGCATCCACTGCTTCGTCCCCTTTTTGGGCATTTCTTGACAGAATCTCAGCGATTCCAGGCTTTGCTTTGTTACCAGGTCCAATAAAGTCCCCGTGAACCTGATCGATACCCATTTTTCTCAGTTCTTTATTTACTCTAATCTCGTGGGCAGCGTCTCTTAGAACGAAACGTTTGATCCTTAATCTGCCGGGTGAGGTTGTATCTTGTAGCAGTCTCAAAATGCCTGCTCGAGATTCTTCGGGTAAGTTGTTTATCCAGTTTCTAAACTCTTTACTTGTGATATCTCTGTTCCATACCCAATCTACGTAATCTGGATTTGTCTCTAGGTTTCTTAAAGCACTATTCGTGTTCTCCACTCTATCAAGGGTTCGTGTAGCTTCCCTCACTTTTGCTCTTTCGGTCCGTGCAGTAGAGACAGATTCGTCAAGACGGACAGCTCTCTCCGCTCCCTCATCAATTGCCTTGGCAGCGTCGTCTATCCCTTCGTATTCTTTTAGTACCGCCTTAAACTCGTTTACAGATTTATCAATCTGGGAGATCTTCGAAGCATCTTCGGGATCGAATCCACTCGATTTGATATCATCCCAGTTTTTCGTCATATGCTCAAGGGATTTTCTAAGTACAGGAGTGCTCATTGCTTTTCCAAGACCATAAAATGTGGCTACAGTCGCTGCAATATCAAAGTATTCAATGAACTTTCTTCCCTTATCCCCATAATTTTCAATTAGCCAACCTCTGTTTTCCCTTACAACGATGTTGCCTAATATGAACCCGTTTGCAAGAATATCTGCAGCTTTCTCTAACCTGCTTAGGGCGACGACAGCTCTACTCGCTCCTCTTCCTACTATTCCTCCTACACGTAAAAGAGGACCTCCAGGAAGCCCCAAGGATCCAACGTTGATCATATTTGACCAGGTCTCACTTGTACTCTTGTTGGAGAGCTGGAGGAGGTAAATTGCTGGTCTGCAGATTGTTATCCCTCCCTCATCATAAAGTTTGAACCGGACCCATTCATGAGGTTCGAGGGTTATGCCTGTGGTGAAGGCTTCTATCCCAGCTGACAAGCCTTCTTGATGTCCGTCAGTCGAGTGCTGGTTTAGTTTAACCCATATCTTGTTGTCCTCTGTTAGTCTTGCAGTTATATGGGAGCTGTTGAAGAGGGTAAATTGAGCTGGAAATATGTATGGTTTATCAAGTAAACCTGTGCTCGGATCGGACAGGGTACCAATGGCAGCCATTATTCTGTTAGCCTGCTGGATGTATTCCTTGTTATCCGAATCGGAGATCAAGAGGCCGTAGAGCTGGAATAAGCCCTTTAGACCATCTGGATCCCTGCTAGCGTTTACTAAATGTCTCTGTTCTGCGTATCTGGTTATGTTAAAGGCGACCTGTTCAGGTTCAGCGTAGGGTTCTTTGAAGGATGTGTCTATGTATTCTAGAAATTCTTTACCTGTGAACTCCTTTCTAAGGATTCCTCTTGCTGCCCTTTCTGTTGAGGTTAAGGGTTTTTCCTTAGCCTGCTGTCTATCTAAGGATTCAAGCACCTTCTCAGAGTATCTCTCTGCCTCCCGTCTGAGGTCTTGGTCTTCTTTTACCTTTTTCTCCCAGTACTGAGCTCCTGTGCCTCCAATAAGGCTGTGACTAATTTTTATCCACTTATCACGGTAGGCTGTATCTTCTGATCTAGTTGGATCTAATTTTTTATCGTATCTCTCAGGGTTTTTTAGCCAGAAGATCTTGTTAACCTCGTTATCGAATAACCTTCTGGCGTTTGGAGAAAGACGCCTATACTCTCTGCCAGCCCACGCTCTATTGATGAACTCGATCCTACCCAAGGCATCCCCAGAAACCTCTATCTTATCCATGACCAACACCTATTGGAAGAAATAAACTCAAAGCAATCTAGTCCCATTTAAAGAAAAGTTATACAACTAAATAAGTTCAATGATGGAAGGCATACCCTCCAACGAGAGTTTAATTTCTTCTTACCATTCTTACCTCTGGGTTTCCGTAGAGTATGTAGGATCCCCAGATAAAGTCCTGGTACCCCCATCTCTTGAAAGCCGACCTACGGGCTCTGAGAACTGCTTCTCCAAGTGAAGCCCCAAAAAGCAGGAAACGATAAAAATCTGAGGCAAAGTTGCTTGA
>CAZLHX010000169.1:0-4029 GCA_964559475.1 uncultured Candidatus Bathyarchaeia archaeon
ATTCAATATTAAAGTTAGAACCTTTGAATCTAGGTTTATTTAGATATATTCTACCAGTTTTTTTTCTATTCGTTGGAGGCTACTATGTTCTTGAGTCCATAAGAATTTTACTGGTAAAAGGACAAGGTGTTCCCCTCGGTGATGTTATGCCAGATGAACAATCCAGAAAGCTAATCACAACAGGAATATATGGTCAGACTAGAAATCCAATGCTGTTTGGATATCTCCTTTGTCTAAACGCAATAGGTCTATTGATGGGTTCTTATTCTACTACTCTCCTCCTTCCAGTCTCTTACCTTATTCTATGGACTATATGGCTGAAAAAAGTGGAAGAACCACTCTTAGAGATAAGATTTGGAGAAGCCTATAGAAACTACAAAAAAACAACCCCTTTCTTGATACCAAGATCGCATAAAAGATTTTTTAAAAATACTTAAACGAATCAAATTAAGAGAATAATTCTAATTTCTCCATATATTGTGTTGATTGATTTTATGGTGTAAATATTTCCTCTACTTCAATAATTTACATAATTTTCATAACTTTATTTTTGCTTTATTATAAACCATAATGATGTAAATTATATCAAATAGAAAGATCGCTAAATATGTGAAATTCATTATCCATGAACCTTTATTTAAAGGATCATATAGATAAAATGCTATAGATGCAAATGCTGTACCAAGCATCTTAGAAATACCGATATAAATAGATTGTCCTCTTAAATTATCCCTGAATTTCAACATTATAATAAAAAGTATAGACATTAAGAGATTTTGCCAGAAGGCTATATAGTAACCTATTGGATCATTAAGTATATATGATGTTAAATAGACTGTCAAAAAACTAGATATCGCTATGAATAGAAACAATAAATAGAAACTTCTTTCAGATAATTTGGGAAACTCGTATCGCCAAAATCGTAAGGCTTGATATAACAGAATTGTATCTAACGATAGTGCAATAATGTTGGTATAAATGTAAGGCACCCCCTGTGGCGTTATAAACGAATAAATAAATTCCCATGAAATGTTCAATCCAAGAGCTACAAGTGGCATCCCATATGTATTATCTCGGAAACAACGTATTATAATTAGGTAATAAGTCATAACCCAGAAGAAACCAGATATGATCATTAATAATATGAATGACATGCGCTAAGATGTAAGTTAACTAGATTTAAGTTTTCAAAATTACTGGCATGCATAATCTCTCCATCATCCCAAGGTAGCTTTTCAGTAAGAGTCTACATGAATGTATAAATTTAATTTAATGAAAAACGTTGGGTGAAACAATATCATTTATTTTACTTCACATGATCGAAATTCTCCTCCAAAACATACCTAATAAAGCGTATCAAAATTCTTGGAAACTAGTTCCATTATGCCCTTAGAAGCTTTTCAAGGAGATGTTCAGCACGTTTGGTGTTAAAAACTGCACATTCACAGCATTTACCCATTATCTTAGCGGCTTCCTTGGGAGTTAGCCTCCTGATTCTCACCTGTTCCATCATTTTTCGTATTAGACTAAATGAGACCATTCCATGCCCGCATAAGGTATTAATTTCCAGAACATCCTTTTCCGGCAGAAGGTCTTTAGCTCCCCAGAAACCTAGTGAGTGTTCCACACTGTGTCTTTCGATACCGTTTTTATGACAGCAATCTTGAACCCCTTCTAGAAGTCCACTTACATTTATTGAAATCCCCAAATCTGCTTCGATTAGTTCTGCTATAACTTTCTGTAACGTATCTAAGTCATTAAACACAGCCGCTGAAGTCGCACCATCCTTAAGGTTATCTATAAGATCACTAAAACCTATATCCTCCTGGAGGACTGAGCCATATTTACTACTCCCAATATTTATTGGATTGTATTTTTGGCAGATGCGTAAAAACTCATGGATTTTCGGAGCTGATCCCTCACGATTTATATCTCTTGCCATAGTAACGAATATTACATAATCTTCTTTGAGTTCTTCCTGGGATCCTTTTCTATGAAGGGTATTAGTCAATCTTGAACCTCCTGGAATAAGGGTCTACCTAACCCAAGATTGGTTTTTCCGTTAGGAGATAGCTTGTATCCAGCTTCATTTACCCATTTTATATGTGGAATAGAGCCATCTGGGAGACATTTAGATGCGATTCCTACACTGAATACGGTATTTATTTCACCCTGAATGGTTTCTAGGGTTTTAAGGTAGTCTGGTATTTTCTCCAACTTTGTCTTTACTTCAATAATGGCGGAAAGCACTTTTTCATCAAGGATCTCCTTCTTCATTTTTCCTGTTTTTTTGTCTTCCATTAACTGGGTCACAGGATTAAATGGTTCGAAATGAGGTTCAAGAGGAGATAGAGACATTGCTACCTTTTCGACCTCACTTAAAAGAGTGCCGACTCCAGGTCTACCAAGTTCAATTACTATACCCGCTTCACCATAACGAAGTCTACCAGTAACATCATTAGTCTTTATTTCTTCAGTTCCTCTCCCACCTACTCCTGTCCCAGCATGAACCACTGTAGGATCACTGAATGCAGCTCTTATGCTACGGGGCCATTCAAGTTCAGGTGGAGATAAGGCTCCTGTAGGGCATACATCAATTTGTGCAAGATACTGTAAGTTAAAGAATGAGAGAATTTTTCTTACCGCTTTTACTAAACTGGGTGGATAACCTTCGTTCCTTAGGACTCTATAACATGTTGAGCACTCCACACATTCTTCTTCATTAACAACAGATTTCCCATCGATATCAAGAGAAATAGCGCCCATTGGACAGATTATATGACAATTTCCACAGCCCACACATTTAGTTTTATCAATTTCCATTTTTTACAAGCTCCTAAATCAAGGATTTCGAATTGTTTTAATACTTTATGTATGCCTACCTTCATAAATAGATATATTCTGATTTATGGATCTTCATCTTTAAAATTAATTTCCACAATACTATTGAACTAAAGTTCCTAATTAGATAAACAATAATTGAATGTTAAATTGATTATAATAGTAATTAATTCATGCATGAATATTTAGATTCATATAGTATGTCAATTTTATATAGCTTCATCAATTATTTTTATAAAATTTAATGGCATCAAATCAGAAAATATTTTTCAATTACTCTAGGAAACATTTATCCAATAAAAATTCTTTAACAAGTATAATGTCACTCAAGACTTGGCTCATAGCTACTAGACCTTGGTCCCTAGTAATGACCTTTGTATCAACTTGTCTAGCAGGGATCATGGCTTATTCCTCCGGTTCTTTCAGTTTATATATATTCATTTTAACAATGATAGGGCTGTTAGTTGCACATATGGCTGCGAATATGACTAATGATTGGTATGATGTTAAACACGGAGTTGATGCTAACGCTCCTACTTCAGAATATAGACCCCACCCTCTATTAGTTGGTGAGTTAGATAAAAAAAATTATAAATTTGTAATTTTAATAATGTATTTTCTTGGGCTCTTAATCGGTATATACTTAACCTATATTAGAGGTATCCTAGTTTTAGTTTTCTCAGTTCTTGGTGTTTTCTTTGGAGTATTTTATACTGCTGATCCTATAAAACTTAAACATCACTCAGTTGGTGAAATAAGCGTATTTCTTGCATTCGGTCCTTTAATGGTTGGAGGAGCTTATTATGCGATTTCAGGTTACTTTTCGTGGAACCCCTTTCTTGCCTCAGTGCCAATTGGCATTTTAGTCTCTCTCGTCTTACTTGCGAATAATCTTCGTGATAAAGAATATGATGTAAAAGTAGGTATTACTACCTTAGCTACTGGTACAGATGAATCACTGGGTCTGAAATACTATAGTACTTTACTTTTTTCATCTTTCTTAATCACAGCACTTCTTGTTGTGGCAAGAGTTTTATCTCCTTTCGCATTAATCTCATTTCTTTCAATTAGAGAAGCAATAAAAATTATTAGAGATTTTAACCATAAACTTCCATTAACGTCAGATATTGTAACAGCCCAGCTTACACTCCATTTTGGAGTTTTACTGACTTTAGGAGAGTTTTTAAA
>CAZLHX010000170.1:0-1340 GCA_964559475.1 uncultured Candidatus Bathyarchaeia archaeon
GGTAACACTGACCGTCATAGGGTGACTGTTTTATCAGTATTACGGCTACTTGAAGATCTTTGATTCCTTGAGGTTTCATTATTTTATGTTGGACTTTAATCTGTTTTTCAGGATAGTTATGATGTTGTTCAACTGCGTCTTGGGTAAAGGGGTTGACTATATGTATGCTATGGGGTGTTTTCTTGTTTTTCATGTATGTCTGTATGGGGTATTGATGTGGTGGGAATGTTTAATAATGTGGGATTGATTATTATTTGTGGGATTAGCCTGTGATAGTTAAGCTCGATGAGAAGGGTAGGGTAGTTATACCAAAAGAGGTGAGGGAGAGGGTGGGACTGGAGGAAGGGGGGCAAATAGTCTTAGAGGATGAGAATGAACGTGTTATACTGAAGCCGTTGAAGCCCGTCTCGGATAGGTTCTATGGAGTCTTCAAAGTAGAGCGGTGGCCAGAGGACCTTGATGAATATGCTTCTGAGGCGTTGAAAGATTGGTGGAAAATGAAGCATACGTAGACGTTAACGTGTTCATCTACTGGCTTGGAGCACATCCAGAATTTGGAGACAGGGCGCATGAGTGGTTGAAGAAAATAGAGTCAAGTCAGAGTGGATACTCTACATCTGCGCTTACCCTTTATGAGGTGCCCGTCATACTCTCAGGCTTGACGGGGAGTAACCTCAAGGATGAGTGCCTAATATCCAGGGTAATTGAGTCATTTACGTCCCTGGTTGGCTTGAGTATAACTCCCCTAGAGTTACTGGACTTCAGTACAGCTTACAGGCTAATGAGAGACTACAATCTTGATCTTGAGGATGCGTTACACCTGGCATCTGCGGAGAAGACTGGTGCCAAGAGAATCGTAACAAACGATGAGGATTTTGAACGTACACCTCTAGAAAAAGTATTTTAATGAAAGAGACACACTACCTTAATGCTTGCTTTTACAGAATAATCGTGTAGCATCTATTTCTAAAGCATTCATAGTTCCATCTGGGTAACACTGACCGTCATAAGGTGACTTTTTGATCAGTTATTGCGGCTTATTTGAAGATGTTTGATTTCTTGATCATCTCTTGGAGGTAGAGGTGGAGGTCCTTGGTTGGCTGGTTTATCCACTTGTAGTCGGAGTGTTCCTGGTTCATCTCTACTTCTCTGCCCTCTACTTCTGCCCTGCAGTAGGTGGTGACGGTGTGGTACTCGGGCCAGAAGTGGTACATGACCCCATCTTTTCTAATTTTATGGGGTAGTCCTGTTTCTTCCTGGAGGACCCTTCTGGCGGCGTCTTCGAGCCTTTCTCCCAGGTATATTCCTGCTTTTCTAAGGCTCTGCGTGCGCATGTGGTA
>CAZLHX010000170.1:1440-4017 GCA_964559475.1 uncultured Candidatus Bathyarchaeia archaeon
TTTACCAAATTTTTATATTTTTGGTCTACGTGTTTACCAAATATGGTTAAGATCAGTGATATCAACCGTCAAAACCCATGGTGGAAGTATGGTAATAAGTTCACTGGATTTGATCCCGATTTTCGGCAATTACGCGATAAGAAGATTGAGGTGGATAGAAGAGGTATTAAAATCGGTTCCCGCGAGATCGCTGTTATTCGTGGGTGTAGACAGATCGGGAAGACTACCTACATGAAGAAACTTGTGAGGGGTTTGATATCTGAGGGTGTCGATCCGAGACAGGTTCTGTATCTTTCAGTGGACAGATTCATCTCAACGAGAAGAGAGCTTAGGAGGGCAATAGACTATTTTCTCTCTGTAAACCGTGACGTTGAACCCGTCTATATTTTGTTGGATGAGATAACCTCACTCGGTGACTGGAGTAGGGAGCTAAAATACCTGGCCGATTCGGGAATTACCCAGAAGTCAAGGGTGATAGTAACGGGATCAAGTAGCCAGGCATTGAGAAAGGAGAGTGAGATGCTTCCAGGTAGAGGGCTCGAGGGAAACGAGTATTACATGAGACCCCTCTCATTCAGGCGCTTCATCGAGAACACAGTCAACTACTTTAAAGAGAAAGCAGAGACCAGTGAGCTACGCCATTCTCTAGAATTGTTGGCGGAGGGGGGTACACCCCTCCTCTCCTTGAAAACCCCCGTAGAGGATATCATTGAAGGAGTTACAGTCCTGCTGCCCTTCAAGGATGAACTGGATTTCCTCTTCACCCACTACCTCAGATGTGGGGGGTTTCCATTCGCAATGGACGAGTACATCAAAAACTACAGAGGAGACAGTCAGGGATACTTCTCGCTGGAGACTGTTGAGACCTTTATCAGAACCGTTCTTGGTGAGGTGGGGAAACACGGAAAAAGCGAGGCGACCGCAAAACAGTTGATCAGGGAGATAATTGAACGCTATGGATCAAAATACAGCTTCAGGAACCTTGCCCAGGACCTCGAGGTGACCGACAAGACGACAGGGGACTATCTTGATTTCCTAGAAAAATCCTTTATACTCTCCGTAATGTACGCGTACAGCTTTGAGAGGAAAGGAGTCAAGTATAAGGGATCGAAAAAGGTGTATTTCCAGGATCCCTTCCTGTATTACTCGATGAAACAGTTCCTAACTGGGATAGACGTCAATGATGTAATATCTGAGAGCCTCCAGGATGAGATGATACTTGGCGAACTAGTTGAGGGAATCGTATACTCCCATATCATCATGAACCTGGAGAAACCCTACATCCACGAGAAGGACACCTTCTCATGGTTCTACTACGACGCCTACAGTCGGGAGATAGACAACGTAGTTAGAAGGAAGCACGACTACCTGGGAATAGAGGTGAAATACAGAAACAACGTCAGCACAGGAGACGTAAACAAGAGACACGAGATAGACAGCTACATAATCGTCAGCAAAGGAGACTACTCGACAAGCGAGAACACCGCGGTAATACCAGCAAGCGTACTACTAGCCCTACTAGACGCCTCAGACCATAACCTTTAACCTACGATGTCTGTGTTGACTTGTGGATCAGTTGATACAAGGGTTATTGATTTAGACAAATCAGTTGATGTGCAATGGTGGATTATCTTTTTTCATTTATAGAATTTGGTAGACGATGGTTATGTATGCCTTATCATGTTCAATCAGTTTTATTGTATAGAGTCTTGGGGGATATCACTTTAATTTTCATGCCCTCAAGGGCTGGTCCTTGTTTGAGGATGCCCTCGTCCAGTGTTACGAAGTAGTCGATTTTCTCGCCGTATATTCTGGTGGCAGTTAATGCTGATGCTATGTGAAGGGCGTCTAGTGATTTAAGCTGGGCAGTTGAGGCTACTTCTAGGGCTATGGAGTAGGTTGCTGGTACGTCTATCTTTTTCTTTCCGAGGTTTAGTGATATCTCTCCGCCTTGGGGTATAAAGTCCAGGTTGGGGATGTTTACTATCTTCTTTAGGAATGCCCCTGTTAAGTCCTCGCGGCTGATGGTGAGTTTTTTGGGTGTATTGTAGGTCCTGCTTATGGTGGCTGCGGTCTCAATTAGAGTCAGTGTTGAGGTGAAGGCTTTTTCTTCTCCCTTCTCTATACTCTGGATGAGAGCTTTAGCTTCATTGTGGTGTGGTTCCCCTGGAGCATACTTGGCTAAGAGTACGTTGGAGTCTAGGTAGAGAGTCATGTTCTGCTTCTGCCTTCGGCTACTAGTTTGGCTACCCCGTTTTTGAAGAGTTTTCTACCTATGTCTTCAAGTTCTTCATCTGACAAGTCTGGGGCTTCGTTAATGAGTCTCTTTGTCTGGTCACCTAGGAATAGTTGGGGGTGTTCTCGTAGGTATTCTTCTGTGATTACTCTGAGGGCATCGCTTCTGCTCTGGAAGTGGCCTCTTTCTACTGCTTCGTCTACTTTTTTTACTAGTTCGTTTTTGAAGCGGGCTGTTATTATCTCTTCCATTTTTGACCATTGTATTGTATACTTTTGTAATACATAAACCTGTCTAGCGGTGAATAATCCCATGCATGTATGGAAATTCTATTTAGGTGG
>CAZLHX010000171.1:0-4003 GCA_964559475.1 uncultured Candidatus Bathyarchaeia archaeon
GGATTCAACTGAAGCACAATCCATTAATTTGTTTCGAGTCGTTTAACGTATCTTTTAATTATTTCAGGCTGTTTCAAAACCACGTTTAGGTTATCTCTTAGTATCTCCTCATAAATAGACCCTATTCTAGGATCAAAGTCACTTAGAGATGAATTGAAATTATTTCCTAAATTTAATGCATTTTCACAGGATGGTTCACAGGGGAAAAAATAGCTAAAAGGATAGGCATGGGGATCGACATGTTTGTCTTCGATAATTTTTTGGTTTAATTGATTAGCTGCTCTTTCCTCAACGTTTATACCATTTATCCTGTCTTTTGCATACCTCTTTGAGCAACATTCAGGATAACCTAATAGAGTTCCCATCTTTAGTATCCATTTCTCATGGAATTCCTCAGGGTACGCCAAGCTAATTCCCCCCAACCTAGGATCAGGGTTTTTCTGAGCCTTTTGTCGAAGTTTTTCACGTTTATTCATTAATTTTCTTAATTCTCTTCTAACTGAAGATTTCATATAATAGTAAATTTCATGAACGGTTGGCCTTACTTGGTATTGATATGTCTTAAGACCTAAATTTTCTGCCCAATTATGGTGCTCTTTATAAATCTCTGAAGCCTCTACAACCTCTTCGAAGCTTTGATTCAATAATTTTTTTAAGGCTTTTATGGCTTCCACTTTTTTTCGCGAGTCTTTTATTGACTGTAGTTTTAACATGAAGGGTCTCGCTTTTTCATCTATTTTTTGACCCATTTTTGCGGCCTTTGGGAACTCGGCAGGTATAGTTATCTGACTTGCAGGTCTCAAGTTTAGAAATGGTATTAGATAGGATTCTATCTTAACTCTTTGAAGTATGTTTTCTTCTTTTATGAACTTGTTTAGTTTATCTTGGTCCAAAGTTATATGCATTAATACTTTTGTGGTTTTTATTTTCTGCTAAAAAAAATGTTTAAAGAAAAAAGGGGATTATTTTTACATTGGAATTAGACCGAGTACTTGTAAGAAGAATTGTGCTCTTCCTGCCAGCATGGTGAATCTGAATAATACTGTGTTACCGAAGTAGGCTCCGAGACCGACCATTATGAATAAGCGGCCGATTCTTGTAGGTGCTTTTAGTACTCCACTGTGCTCGTAAGTTAGTACGAAGTATAGTACAGCACAGATGAGTCCTACAGCGACGTATAGGAAGTTAATCCATGCCATCGCTCCTCCTTCTGTCGGTGCTGTTATGGTGCTGATTATCGCGTCTTGGATGTTAGGTTTAATTGTACCTCTAATACCCAGACCGAAGCCTGTACCAACTAGTAAACCAATTGGATACCTGCTGATCCACCTATATTCTGGGATTAGCATTGTGAAAATGAGCAGTCCCACAATTATTGGTACGATCATCAGTATTTGCCCTTGCATTAAGGGCCGCACAGCCATTCTCATGATGTTACTAAAGTTCGTAATAATTGTAATGGCTAAGGTTACACCTATGAACATATGCTCCGCTGCTCTGTATGCCGGGTTTTCTTTATACAGCGGATAGCTGTATATCATCATCATAAGAACCCAGCCTGTCCATAATCCTATCAAGTCCCATGTTGCTGTTGGATACGCCATTTAACTCTCTCCTCCTAATCTTTCAGTTATTACACCAATGTTGGCAAGTATTACGGCAATTACAATCAGCAGGTGGCTTACACTAATGCTGTCCATTGCGGTTGTAGCTTCACCAGGCTCACCAATCAGTGACTCTAATTCTGCCCCGCCACGAGAACCTACACTTAATCCAAAGTAGTTTCCCGCTTGCCAACGAGGAACATCGGTAGAGCCGTTCATCGCGATACCTATCTCAGCTAGTTTTGTACCATATGCTGCTTGCCACTGGGTAAGGAAGTACCCTCCCCAGTCACCGGTATCAGATGATAGTACTCCTGCGATATCATTATGTGTATTTACACCATCCATCATGGGAATATCATCTAGTGGTGTACCAAAGTGATCTTCAGGATATACGCTTCTAATATTAGATGAAAGTTGCGCTATTGCTGATTCGCCTCCAGTAATATAACCTAGGAAGACATAATCTACGCCGTACTCTTTATCAGCTAAATCAGGAACGGTATCATGAATTTTGTTGTATGTTAACTCTACGTCATAGTGTGGGCCCATGAATATTATTTTGGCATCTTCTCTTAACAGGGCCTTTGTGCATACTGTGACTCCTGGATGACACTCTGGCCATGCGCTTACTCCGTACCCAAAGTTCATGATCCAGACTTCTCCTGCCTCTACAGCATCACCTGTAATTCCATTGTATAGATCTTTTGTATTCTCAGCGATCGTGATTGGGAATCCTATTGGGTTGAGGTAGGGAACCATTAGAGCTATGAAAAGTATCCAGTAGAAAACTCTTCTATCTATATCCTGCAGTCTTTGTAATATGCTCATTCTGTATCTCCTCCTGCGTAGAATCCTCGTTCTTTGCCTAGTAATGCTCTGAATCCATAGGATATTAGACCTAGAGCGCCTACCAGAGCGAGCATTCTCATCCCGGGTACCTGTCCTGTGAATCTGAACCACTCGCCTATTCTGGCAAAGCCGGTCCATATTGCTTCACCAACGGGGGCATTGCTTAGAATTACGAAGCATCCTGCGATTAGCATTAAGGCTGCGTCTAGGTTTCTTGCTCTGAAGGCACGGTATGCTGCTGAGAAGATATAGAATCCGGTTATCGGGTATAGAGTTGCGCCTAGTGGAGTATAGACATTGTTGAATAGCCAGTTATAGATCTGGTTATTCGTTTGAACTCCTGTAGCTATGTATCCTGCGAACCCGGTAAGTACCATTACTACAAATAGTATAAGTAGTATTGTACTGTACTCCCAGTTTCTACGCTTCCGCTGGAGGTTCAAGCTGTGTTGCATTAGTAACCTTAATGCACCGAGTCCTAATGATATATTGTAGACTATAACTGCCCACGTTCTCAAAGTCTCGGCCCAAGGTTGGGCTTCAGCCCAAAAGAAATACTCTATTAGCATTAATACGGTGATTATCCCAGTAACGGCGTATACTGCTTCTCGTTTCATTATATTTGACATTTTTTATACCCCCAATAGTTCTGCTATCACTGTAATGCCTGCTGCTCCTAGGATGAAGCCGATTCCTGTAATTGCTATTAATATTAATTTGATTATATCTTCGCCTTTAATTGCGCCTAGCATATCTCTATTTCTAGATATTGCCGCTCCAGCTGCGAATAACTCTTCAGCAAGCAACATGTAGTCGCAAGTTGCTACGAGGAAAGGCATCTGGTGAGTGTTGTTGGTTCCACCTATCTGCATTGCTCCAATTGTATTTCCTGCTTCACCTATTACTACTGCCTCGTAGTAGAATCCACCTACTAGTATGTTAGATGCTGGTTTTTCTCTTTGGAAATATCCTAAGACGCCGCTTAGATATGGTGATTGTTGGGAGATGAATGTAATTTGATCTACGTTGAACATTTCTGGTTTCCCTTGTCGGAGATAAGCAGTTCTCATAGTCTCTTCGATAAGGGGTAGTGCGTCTGGTAGCGGTACAACCGTCTGCAGATGAACGCCTGCTTTTGCACATTCCTCTGTTACGTATTCGAGTATGCTAATTGAAGCCAGTACCTGTGGTCCTTGAGAGGAGTCGTTCAAGCTGCCTGAGATACCGGGGGTCCAGAAGACTGGTTGCCCCATCTCAGCGGCTCTTCCTACTGCCTCTGGGATGGCTTCTACTGCTGGTAAATTTCTGATGTTGTATTCTTCTTCTTTGTTTATCGACATGTAGTAGTACATTGCTGCGAATGTAACTACCATTATTATGAAAGTCATTAATCGTCCTTCTACTATTATTGCCATTGTTTTTCCTTCCGTAAATTTTGGTCTATTCAAAAAGCCGGATTTTAAACCTCTTAAGGGGCTTTAATTCTCGGCTCATTGAATGTTAGACTCGTAATGTATTTCTAGTTATGTATATATAATACTTTTTTT
>CAZLHX010000172.1:0-3785 GCA_964559475.1 uncultured Candidatus Bathyarchaeia archaeon
GATCTAGAATCAGCCAGAAAATTCACGGAGCAAGTCCCGAAGATCCCGTATGGAAGCATCAAAGCATTCGCAGCGGCGCCTCTCAACCAGCTGAACTTCGACCCCGATCTTGTTATGATGTACGGTAACACCGCTCAGGTAATCCGAGTCGTTCAGGCTTACCTCTATAGACGTGGTGGCCGTGTGGGCTTTACGACTGGCGGAGAGTACAGTCTGTGTGCAGACAGCATCGCAGATGCTTATAACCGGCAGGACATATCAGTAGCTATACCCTGCTTCGGCGACAGGAAGACTGCCCTTGCGCAAGACGATGAGCTTACAGTGACCTTCCCCGTTTCAATAGCTGGTGAAATACTTGATGGGCTGAGGGGAACAGCAAAAACGGCGGCGTACCCTACTCCGATGGACATCGGATTCCCCCAGATGCCCGACTACACGCTTACAGATTGGTCTATTGCCTATAGAAAATCCGTTCAAGCGCGCACGGCTCATAGCGAGGCAAAATAGGGTTGTCCTGACATGGATGTTAAAGAGCCTCGGGAAATAACATCTGAGTTCCTGGCAGAGAAAGCAGTACCTAAGGCCAGAAGCAAATGCTTATACAGCTTATACGGGGAAGCCGGTGCAGCGAATTGAGGGTGATGGTGGTCCTTGTTTGCCCTCATCAATCAGAGGGAAAGCTGACCGCCGTGTTTGCCCTTCTCCACGGATGGGTCAGCGAAGTCGTGCCGCACACAGTTGTCCGAGAGCTGCCAATTTGCACCTGTCTGGAGTCTCACCCATACTACCTTGATTGCTTCATTGAAAAGGACGGGGAACAGTGCACGCAAGCAAACACGTTTAAGGTCAATGAACTTGCGTGGTGTCCAGAGATCCGGGTAGAGTCCGTTGTCTCTTACGGTAAACCCTGTTTTATGACCGTTAAAGTATGTATGAGGATTGATCAGGACCTTATGGTAACAGGAACAAAAGATACTAATCTGCTTACTAGATTACGGAAAGAGGATGAATTGCGGGGCATAACGAAGCACTATCAAACCACTGTCAATGGCGAGGTCGGTTGACCCTATGAAACCAGCCGGGAAAACAGCTGCATTGGTGGCAGGCATCATACTACTAGCACTCCTAGCGTACCTATTTGTCGGCGATAAGACGAGTGAAACAACTGACGCCGTGACCCCTAAAGTCACTCCCCAGACCACACCCATAGATAAACCGGTCTTCACGCTGACCGACCTCATGGGAGATAAACACCGGCTAGCAGACTACGAGGGAAACGCGGCGATTATACACTTCATGGCTGTGGGGTGTGGCGGAGAGTACAGAACAATAAACGACAACCAGCTAAAAGAGCTGAAAAAAGTGTGCCTATCTCTGTGCAGTAATTCCAGCGTGAAGATGTTCACGGTGCTTATCTCGACGTGCACGACGACCGACCTTCAACAACTCTACGGCATGTACAACATCACGTGGATAATCGGGAACGACTACCAGGACAACAAGCTTGACATCGTGAACACGTACAGCAAGTACGAGGTCGTCGACGGATCGATAGTGATGCTAGGAAGGGACCTCAGCTTCCACGAGGCCATCCACGAGGTGATAGCCGCGGACACCATCATCAGTAAGACAAGAGACATATTGGAGTCAGGATGACTTTGCAGCTATACCTGGGCCTCTTCCTCTACGGGGTAACCACCTTCATAACGCCGTGCTCCATAGGGCTCGTATCGGCTTACCTGACCTACACCCTGAAAGAAGGCGAGAACAGGGTAAGGGGCGTGTTGACGGGCCTCAGCTTTATGGCTGCTATGGGACTGGTTTTCTTCGCCCTAGGCTACGCCGTGTCCTCACTCGTTCCTCTAAACCTGGCGACCAGCAAAGCGTTCTACATTGTAGCGGGGGCCTTGCTGATCCTATTCGGGCTGAGCAGCTTGGAGGTCTTTCAGAGAGTGGTGCTCATTGAGGCGGCCCTCGCCAGGTTAACGGAGGTAACCAACCGGTTCAAGTTTGAAGCCCTTCAGAGTCTCGGGGGTAAAGGCGTCGTTGTCCGTTCTTTTCTGTTCGGATTGGTGATATCAATGGCGCTGGGGCCTTGCTCCCTCGCCCTCGTGCTGCCTGCGGTCATGCTGACCCTTTTCAGTGCGCCGTCACCCGCTTATGGGGGCTTACAGCTCATGGCGTTTGGTCTTGGTCACGGCCTGCCCGTGCTCTTGTTGAGTGCCCTGATTACTCAGACGCGTCACATGTTTAGCGGCCGGCTTACGTCCATAGGCGCGAGACTCACCCAGGTGCTGGGAGTTGGCCTAATTGTCATGGGTGTCTGGGTAATCCTGTCATCCATATGAACCTAGGCGCTTCCCAATGAATCATAGTTTACCCTTTCTTTTCTCGTTCCACTCGTTGTTTTGATTTCAGGTAAAGTTGCTGTTGAAGAGTGGCCCAGCCGCGACGATTTGTCTCCATACGTCTTCATTATACATGCATCCAGGGTCAGGCCCCTGGACGTCGCCGAGATAGCCGTATGCTCTCGCCCTGCATCCACCGCACATGCTTCTATAAACACAGTCCCCACACGCTCCGCCAAAAGACGGCCTGTCTCTTATCTTATTAAGAGTCTCCGAGTTTCTCCACACGTCAAGAAAATCATCTTTTCTGATGTTGCCCAGAGTAATAGGTATGAACACGCAAGGTGACAGGTCACCGTTAGGCTGAAGCGCCCAATACAGGCGACCAGCGCCGCAGCCTCCCACGAACTCGGCGAGGAACCGTACGTCGTCCCGCCACTCAACCGCCTGGCCGAAGGTGTCGAAATGGGTCAAAGAGACCACGCCTCGTTGAGCGCAGACGGGTGCAAACTGGGGCGCCGTGGACAAGACTCTTATCCGCGTCTTCTCGCCCTCCTTTGCAAGGTCGTCCAGAAGCTGTGTGCGTTCCCCCGGGGAGAGGTCCTGTCTCGCGATGTCGTGTCCTCTGCCCACGGGTATGAAGTTGTAGTGCATGAAGATGTCTGCGCCGAGCCCCTCAACCAGGTTGATGACGCTCCGCACCTCGTGCAGGTTCAGCCGCGTCACGGCCATGGAGACGCCGACGCCAAGGCTGGAGTCAACGGCGTTCCTTATACCATCTATGACCTTGTCGAAGCATTCGGCGCCTCTGAACGTGTCGTGGGTCTCCCTCAGCCCGTCCAGACTTATCTGGAGGTAGATGGGCCCATACTCCTCCAGCCTCTTGACGGTCTCCTTTGACAGCATGGTGCCGTTCGTAGCCACCGATAAACCTATGTCACGCTCAACGATTCGGTCGGCAACCTTGAAGAAGTCGGGTCTCACCAAGGGCTCCCCGCCGGACATGGCGACGTATGCCACGCCCGCCTCCGCCATAGTATCCACAGCCTCAAGAGCCTCATCCGCTGAGAGCTCCCTCTCCAGCGCCTCGGGTGACGCGTCCTGGTAGCAGTGCATACAGTGCAGGTTACACAGGTTGGTGAAGTTCCAGACTACGAGGAAGGGACAGGCCGATGTGAAGGGCTTCTCCGGGCCCCTCCAGGCGATGCCTTCCAGGACAGAGGCGAGGCCCTTCCGCCACACGCCGTCCCGGAGCTGGGTCTTAACCTGCTCAGGTGTTAGCCCCAGCCTTCCGCCCAAGGCGTTTAGGAGAAAACCAGTCATTGACTTGGCGATCCTGTCGCCGGCGGTGAGTTCGCATTCTAGCCCCGCGTATGAGCCGAGGACCTTTTCAGCCCGCCTCCCGGAGGCGGTCCTCCTTGTGACGAAGCCGAGGAG
>CAZLHX010000173.1:0-3724 GCA_964559475.1 uncultured Candidatus Bathyarchaeia archaeon
AAGAAACCACCGCCCGCTTTATGGAATGGAAGCCAAAAGGAAAATACAGTTTCCTTTACCCATTTAGCACCATTATAGGAAGCAACAAAGGCTTTTGTGTACTTGAGGTCGATGAACTGGCTGAATTACAGAAAGATTTGGGTCAATGGAATGACCTGATGACGTTTACATGCTTACCCTGTATGGACTCAAGAGACGCAGTAGCAGTAATCCAGTAGAATAAAAACCGGAATAAACATCTCACCCAATATTTTTTCTAAAAATACTGCATACAAAAATTGAAAATTGTATATCTTCTAGTTATGTCTGTATTAATATGGTTTAAGAGACGCCATTCTCTTGCTTATTCGTCATAAAGATTTGTTCCTGGGGATGATATGATGAGCAGCCACAACGCTTCTTCGAGGAAGTGCCCTGAGTGTAAGAGTAAGGACATAATATTTGACCCTGAGTCAGGTGAATGGTTCTGCTCCAAGTGTGGACTGGTGCTTCAAGATGCAGGGGTGGATGAGGGGCCTGAGTGGAGGAGCTTCAATACGAACGAATACATGTCCAGGGCAAGGGCTACAGCTCCCTTGGACCCAGTGAGGGTGAACACCTTTGGGGACCTAGGGAGGGATTTCCATGGTAACAAGATCCATCCCTCAAAGATGCACCTCATGCTCCGCATGAGGAAGTTACAGACGCAGTCAAGGTTCAGTGAGGGGAAAGACAGGAACCTGTCCCACGCTTTATTGGCTCTTGAGAGGCTCTCAACTAGGCTTCACGTATCCTCGGTTGTACACAAGGAAGCCACCCAGATTTACCGTAAAGCCTTGGATAAGGATCTGGTCAGGGGTAGGAGCATAGAAGCCATCGCGGGCGCCTCATTATACGCTGCGTGCAGGTTGACTGGCACTCCCAGAACCCTTGTCGAAGTATCTGAGAACTGCTCGGTCCCAATGAAGGATCTTGCCCGTGGATACAGGCTGGTGCATGATGAACTTGAACTGGAGACGCCTAACCCGGATCCAAGGAGCCCGGTGCCCCGGATAGCTGAACGGGTGGAGGCAAGCCTCTGTGCCCAGAGGAAGGCAGTAGATATCCTCGTGGCTGCCCAGGAAGCGAAGGCTACTATTGGTTTGCACCCCGTGGGACTTGCAGCAGCTGCTCTGTATGTTGCGTGCCGCGAGTGTGGGGATCATGTTACCCAGAAGGCTATCGCGGAGGCTTCAGGAATAACCGAAGTTACCATAAGGAACAGGTACAAAAAACTGGAAAAATACATTAACACAGGCATAGGATAAATTAGACACAATAAAACACAAGGATTATTATTCTTCAGTTAAATCCTCGAGACATGTACAGGTTAAAGAGGAAAACCGGGAGGACTAACACCCTGACTGACGTGAAAGGCATAAACCTTGGCAATTTCACCGATCCAGGTATTCTATCCGGGGTCACCGTGATTATTCCCGATGAAAGGGCAGCTGCGGGTGTTGATGTACGTGGAGGAGCCCCAGGGACCAGAGAAGTATCTCTACTCGACCCCGTGAACCTGGTACAGAAGGTTGACGCAATAGTACTCAGCGGAGGGAGCTCCTACGGTCTCTCAGCTAGTATAGGAGTGATGGATTATCTGGAAGAGCGCGGCATAGGCTACACCACCAGAAAGGGAGAACTCGTGCCCATAGTCCCCTCAGCAATCATCTACGACATTTACAGGGGAGAAAAACATGGTAAAATATCCAGCTCTGCAGGATATCACGCCTGCTTAAACAAAGGTAAACCACTTAGACAAGGTAACACGGGGGCAGGTACCGGGGCGGTGAGTGGAGGACTGAAGGGAGGTCTGGGCTCTGCCAGTGAGGTAATCAGGGAAGGCGTGACTATTGGGGCTGTTGCGGTGGTAAACAGCGCCGGGGATACCTTTGATCCATTATATGGTGGCTTCTACGCCAGGAGCCTTGAGATGGAGGATGAGTACGGGGATCTGGAGCATCTGCCCATCGACTCCAGCACAAGGCGGCCCCTGGATGTGAGAGCCGGTGAGTGCACAGTTCTTGGGGTTGTGGCGACTGATGTGAGTTTATCAAAGGTGGAGTTGACGAAGGTTGCTCAGATGGCCCAGGATGGAGTTGCCCGTGCTGTTCGCCCTGCTCATACCATGTATGATGGGGATACCGTCTTCGCATTATCAACGGGTAAGGTGGAATATCCGGGTGAGAGGGGTTCTGTGATCTCCTTTGTTGGGCATGTTGCAGCTGATACTTTATCACGTTCAATAATTCATGGCGTCTTGGAGGCTGAGTCTGTGAATGGGATAACGTCTTACAGGGAAAAATTCAATTTGGGTTGATATTATTTGCTAACTGAAAGGCCACTTTTTACAATAGAAAGATGATTGAGTAAAAGGATAAGATTACAGATTTTCTGAATTTTCTCTCACTTCATCAGAAACCCATATATACTTTCTACTGAAAGTATTTACATTTCGTTGTGTATATATTTGTATTAACCAGTGTATATAGTATTACACCAAGGTTAATATCCAGCACAGCGCTTAGAGCCGGGAATGGAGGAATAAATATGGCTCCAAAGTGGTATGAGTACGCCCAGAAGCAGCTAAAGAATGATGAACATATACAGAAAAACTTCGAGGGAAGGTTGGATGGTAACTTTGGTTACCTGTTTTTAACCGATCACCGGCTTCTCTTCGTCAAACAGGAGGGGTTCCTGAGAAAAAGCTATGAGCTCATCCTAGACTTGCCGAAGGGGGACGTTGAAGAGATAAGTCAGGTAGAGAGTTACAAGATGGAGA
Source organism: uncultured Candidatus Bathyarchaeia archaeon (assembly GCA_964559475.1). Taxonomy (GTDB): domain Archaea; phylum Thermoproteota; class Bathyarchaeia; order TCS64; family TCS64; genus RBG-16-57-9. The sequence goes on from CAZLHX010000173.1 coordinate 2,801, forward strand.
TACTGGAAACAGGCGGAGAGAGGTACGTCTTTGAGTCTGATATAGGCGTATCAAGCATAGAAAAAAACATCAATGAACTATTAGCAGCAGACTGACACCAATTTCCATTTTTTATTTTTTTTTAACATAATCGTGCATCTTATTTCAGTACTGTTTATGACAAAATAACAGGGTTTTTGTTTTATTTGAAGCATCGATGTTTTATATTAGTGACTTTTCTATAGTGGGGGGTAAAAGGGTAAAAAATTGCATGATGTGTTTCCTATTGCACTAACATGTCTACCCTCTGTTAAAATCCCTTTAACCCCTATAATAAAAATTGACGTTGTCATATCTGATATTTTAACCATTGTTATATTCACCACACTACATTAACACCTAATTATTCATAATAATGCTCACTACTCTATGATCCCACTTGATAGATAAATGCAGCAGCGATCATCAGGGCACAATATAGTACACGATAAATTGAGACCCTTAGTCTCGGAGGTAACTGTAGTAGTTATAATGAGGTCAGTCTCCTAGTACACATCCAGTCTTGTTTTAGACGTGACGCGAAATAATAGGTGGCTTATTATTTCGGAAAATCAAGATATTTCACACGTAATTACATATGAAATAGTCATTTTATTAATATGGCGCTTGGATGTAATTGCAGCCTTTGTTTTCATTGTCTATCCCAAAGCCTTTGTACTGAATCTATTGGCATGTCTTGTTTCTAGCAAAATATTATATCTATTTTCTCCGAATTCACCAGTAGCTGGTGAATTCGCGTCATGAGTCTTTCTCAAAGGAGTATCTCGGATACAGGCGAAGTTGAGTATTTCTTAAACAACGTGGTAGAGATACAGATCATCAAGATAAACGTATGTGTTTAGCTTGTAAAATATAGGTGATAAAAATATAATTTCTAATGAGCTA
>CAZLHX010000174.1:0-3707 GCA_964559475.1 uncultured Candidatus Bathyarchaeia archaeon
TCTGCCTGAGAAGCATGAGGAGGCTTGATTTGCCGCCGCGTCTTATCCCGGTTATACCGACGATCTTCCTCTGGGAGGCGACCGCCACCGCGTCCAGGTCTATATCCCTCTCGATTAGCCGTCTCCGCGTGGCATAGGCGTCCCACTCCTCGAACACGTCGTAGGCGATCATACATTGTCTTGGTTCAGGACGATTTATAACGTTTATTGTCCTAGGGGAGAACGATTATGGTTGATCATTGTTTTCCTGTAGGACGATTACACCTGGTATGCGGCCCTGAATATGATGCATTCCCTCCCGCATAATATGACTGAGTCGGTCGTCGAGACAACATTCAACGAAGCCTGAGCCTGTCGTATGCATCTTTGCCTTTAAATTCTTATTTGGTTCATTTGATATTAATAATACATGGTAAATCTTAGGGAGCTTGAAGAGGTTTACGAGGAGAAGCATAAACGCTCGCATGAACTTTACAGGGAGGCGTTGAGCTGCTTCCCAAGCGGCGTCACTCATGATGCCAGACACCAGAAGCCCTTCCTCATCCACCCCTTCCACGTCAGACAGGGCCCCGGCAACGACATGAACCATGTGTGGGAGACAAGCGGAGACGTGTACGGGTTACTCGATGATCACGACGCATCGAAATACGGCGCACTCATCATAGAGACATGCCCTCCACCGGTGATCTACGTCGTGATAGACATCAAGCCCGGCAGCGACGTGAACCCCATAAACCCGAGATCAAGGGGAAGAGTACCGGTCGCCATCCTTACCACCGGGGACCTCGACGCATACACGGTCGACCCAGCGACGGTGGCCTTCGCCGGAGCTGCGCCGCTTAGGTGGAGCATAGAAGACGTTGACGGCGACGGACAAATGGATATGATTCTATTCTTCGCTACACAGGAACTCTCTCTTACGCCAGATGATTTGGAGGCATATCTGACGGGAGAAACATTCGACGGTGAAGGCTTAGCCGGAGCAGATACGGTAAAAGTGAAGCAATAACCATTTTTTCTTCATCGACTTGATATAGGCTTTTTCTAGAAAATTCTATTTTTCTTCAATTGGTTAAGTCCTGAATATTTTAGCCACTCCTCCATGGACGTCAAAAGGCAAATAATTATAAAAATTTCCGAGAATCTTAGTATAATAAATTCTAACACTAAGAAAAAGAGAAAAATTCATAATATGCGTGATGCCCTCGCCATTCCGGTGACTAGCATGGAAGATGCCTTAGAGGCTTACGCGTCTCGTGAGATCCCCCAAATATATAGGGAACACACTCTCCCGGCGGCATCCTCCATAACGAGCCGCCCGACCACCCCAGTAAAAATCGGACGGCTCCTACACCAGCACAAGAGACAACACCATCATCGCCAACACCGAGGCGGGGAACACCAGGGCTGATGCCCCAGCCGTAATCCCCGGCACACGCCCGGAGACAATCAAGACGGCCCCCATGATACGCATATGCGAGGATAGGGCCACCCCCACTAAGTGCTCCACACGGGCCAGCACCCCAGCCACGAACTAGACCAAGGCTTCTTCAAAGACCCGAAGCCACCCCGCCCCGCCCTCAACCTGAACGTGGGCTCGGGCACCCACGCCACGCCTACCCGCCTCCCCGACGACGATAGCCAACTTGATCCAGGGCAGCGTCCCGATCACAAGAGCCTACTGAAAGAGGCTGCCGTGAGGAACAGGGACATACACGGACGAAAAACCCTAGTTTTTAACTTATGTATAAAATAGCAACTTATTTATAATTTACAACATAAATTACATATATGAAAAACCTGATCCGATACATCATAACAAGCTTCGGCGGCAAAGCCGTACTGAAAACCATCCTGGAAGACGCTTGCAGGAAATTCGAGGCTGACCCGAAATACACGATAAACTACATGTCTGCCTACGGATACCTCGTGCGGATACTGAACAAGGTCTACTACGTCAAAACCCTGGAAGAGTTCTCATCCGGAAAAGCAGTCGATGTGCACAGAATCATATCTCTTGGATTGGACGCGCTGGGCGTAAACTGGTACTTTGGCTTGAACACAGCTCTGCGCATGAACGGGGCGACGCACGAGTACTCCGACACCGTCTTCGTGGTTAGTGACAGCATATACCGGAACAGTGGAGTCGGGATAGCCGACACAAGGGTGAAGTTCATAAAAATAAACCCGAAACTACTGGAGTTCGGTGTCCTGAAAGAAGACAGCGTGCGGTACTCCGACCTGGAGAAGACGCTGCTAGACATGATATACCTCTCCCGGTACAGGTCTGTGCCTGAGGGCAGGATCGCCTCCGCCGTGGAAGAGTACCGTGGCAGCGTAGACAGGGGAAAGATACACGGATACGTATCAGCCTACTCGGGTAAGGTCGAGGAGATAGCCAGAAATGCCGGACTTGTCTGAGTTTGTAGGCTTCGTCACCCGTAAATCCGATGTGAATAAACCGCTGCTTGTTGAGCAGGACATACTGATACATCGGCTGCTGAAGATCATGAGCGCGTCTCCACTGTTTATGGGTAAGTATCTCTTCAAGGGCGGCAGCTGCCTTGTGAAATGCTATTATGGGTACTACCGTTTCAGCGTTGACCTGGATTTCACGTGGAAGGACCAGACTTACTTCAAAGTAGGAAAGAGCGAGATCCAGAAGCGGCTTAAGGCAGAGACAACTTCCTTTGGCTCTGTCCTCCAGGACGCTGCACAAGAGCTTGGATTGGATTTTAAGAACGATTCTTCAGAAAGGAGGTATCTCGAGTTCGGCGGCGGCAAGAGAATGACCACCTACAAGCTGTGGAAGGGTAAGGAGTACGTGAAAGTGCAGGTCAACTACGTAGAGACGCTGCTATTCAAAACAAAGAAACTGAAGGCAGCAACGCTGCTGGATGGAGTCGAGCTGCAGAAAGACGATCAAGCATACTTCAGCGATTTCCTGGATCACTATACTCCGTTCTTTGTCGAGGCTTATGACGAGAGGGAGATACTTTGCGAAAAAGTGAGGGCGGTCATGACCAGAAAAGCCCAGAAGCTGCGCGATTTCTACGACCTGTTCCTGCTGGATGAGCGTGGCTTTAGAATAGATCAGTTCACTGAAGAGATACTCAACAAGACACGTGCAGCGCTGTATTACCGGAAATACAGAGACAACTTGGAGGCTAACAAGGCTGCTTTGGAGGCAGATCAAGATGCCCTTGAAAACCCGTACGAAAGAAGCCTATTCGTCAAGAATCCGCCTGAAGCGTTCGACAGGTTCGTCACCGGGCTGCTTTCCAAGTTAAGAGACTTAGTGGCAAAGGTGTAAATTTTAGACGGGTTTGCCTGTATGGGTAAATGCCTGTAATTAAGTAGACTAACCCTTAGTCGTATTTTATCCGCCTCGAACTCGAACACCTCAAATGCACAAGAGATCAATTCATGAAAGCACTACAAGCAGAGAACATAGACTGCGCAATACACTACCCAACCGCGTTAACCCAGCAACCTGTAGTTAAAGACCTGTATCCGCCGCAGAGTTGTCCGGTAAGCGAAGATCTGGCCACACGGATACTAAGTCTACCAATGCACCCATATCCCAGACTAAAAATTTTCACGTTATAGGTAAAGTATTTTTATTGGTTTACCTAATATGGTAAACTATTTTAATTTGTTTACCTGTACAATAAATATAAGGCGATTAGATTGGGAAAAAGACTGCC
>CAZLHX010000175.1:0-3616 GCA_964559475.1 uncultured Candidatus Bathyarchaeia archaeon
AAACCTGTCTAGCGGTGAATAATCCCATGCATGTATGGAAATTCTATTTAGGTGGATTTTCAAACTTTTGTTACGTAATAATGATATTCATGATACCGTCTGGGTAACACTGAACGTCATAGGGTGACTTGCGAGTCAGTTGATACGTTTATTCGAAGATCTTTGATTCCTTGATTATCTCTTGTAGGTAAGGGCATGCATACATAGATGTTAATATGTTTAAACTAGAAATACTATCTTGATAGTTTGTATTCAAAAACTTTGGCGTTCTGATCCATGTATTGAGACCCCGTAAGCTTCAGGCTCCGCGCGATCTAGGTTACACTCTTACATGTGTATGCTCAGTTTACTTTTAGGTCTTCTACCATAGGGTTTTGACTATTGATGATTCTTCTATCTGTTTATCTTTTGTGATCAGGGCATCTGCTTTGAGGATTATGGTTGTTGCTGTGATTACTCTGTCGTGGAGTTCTGGTAGTCTTACTTCTGGGATTAATTTAAGGACCTGGGTGTCGAGGGGGCTTATGATAAAGCTAGGATAGATATCAATCTTGTTGAACATATCCCAGATCTTGTTATCTCCGCCTGCTTTTTCGTAGATGTAGATCAACTCAGCTATACTGATAGATGGCAGTGCGAGTTGGCATTTTCCCATCTCAGCGTCACGGAAGATATCATCTATCCTGGCTGGCAGTCTGTCTGAGAAATAATAAGCCAGTGCGTGAGTGTCTACCACGTAGAGGGGGATGCACCGTCACCCCCGTGCGTGTAACGACTTCTTGGCTTCATCTATCAAGGCATCCAGGTCAACATCACTCCACTCCTCGGCTACTATGCCCCTTAGCCCCGTCCAGGGTGGCTTCGGGATCGCCTTAATAATTATCCCCTCATCAGATGCGATCATCCTTACCCTGGATCCCTTCCCCATATTGTACCTATCCCTCAGTTCCTTGGGTATAACCATCTGACCCTTACTGGAGATCTTCGCCTCAAATACCTCTCCCTCCAACAGCTTCACCTTAATCAGAGAATGAATTCTTACATATAATCTTACCTAGAATACACGCCTGCGAGACCGATATCACCCTGACATCGAATCCTCTGAACGATGATAGGATGAAGTGATATGTGGGGCATTAATACAAGTCCTTATGCTAATGAGCAAAATGCATGAGCGCGGGCTGCCTGTATATCCTCTTTAGCGAGTCCCGAGGCATCGTATATTCAGCACAATTCATTAGGGATAAGAGGTCATACAATAGTACGTAATTACGAACTATATGCATAGTATCATCTGGGTAACACTGACCGTCATGGGTTGACTTGTGGGTCATTATTACGGCTACTTGAAGATATTTGATTCAGTGATCATCTCTTGGAGGTAAGGGTGGAGGTCCCCGGTTGGCTCGTTTATCCACTTGTACTCGGAGTGCTCCTGGTTCATGACCGCCTTTCTTGTGTCAATTTTACAGTAATATGTGCATTCATGATATTAACTAGGTGTCCCTTACTGGAAAAGCATGCATCAATATACAGTGAAAATCACAGTTTCTTTATAGAAGGTTCTCATATTTTCTGTAGAACGGTTAAGAGCTTTAATCAATGCTACATGCATGCATAATAAATATTGTCCAGGTTCCTGAGCTAAAAGGGTAAAAAAGGGGTAATTATGCTCCCGGACCTTGTTATCTTCATAAAGCTTACCTCGAAGAGGAGTTTGAGAAATGTGGATATTAATAGACGGGCGAGCTACGTTTTCATGCCTAATCATAGTAGTTTTAAAGCCTGATCTATGGTTATGATCTTAATTCCCCTGAACTCTTTCAGTGAGAGAAGGTGTTTATCCCCTGATATGATGTAGTCAGCCTTTCCGTCGTATGCTGTTCTTAGGAATAAGTCGTCTGTGGGGTCATTCTTCACTACTCTGAACCTTGATTTTATTGATACCATATCTGCAGCGTCTTTGATGATTTGGAGGAACTTTTCTACGTCCTCCTCTTTGGCGTATTTCCTTATTTTATCATAGGCTGCAACCTCTGCGAGTTCTTCTAGTATGCCTTTGGATAGAATAAGCTGGGCGTCGCCTTTCACTACCTCTAATATTAATGCTCTGGGCTTGCCTCTTTTTATTAGGGCTGAGACGAGGACGTTAGTGTCTAAGACGACCTTGATCATGTGAGATGTGCTCATCCAGTCTTGTTTTTTCTATGCTTCTGTATTATATCGTCTATCTCTTTCTCTGAGAGTTCTCCGTAACTGTCGATTCTGGCGTCGATCTTTTCGTATAATTCTTCAAGCTCTTCTTTTGAGTCTAGCCCCTTGATCTTTTTCATTATCACTCCGTCGTCGTGTCCGTAGACTAGCAGTTTAGTCTTTGGGCCAATTTTCAGCTTCTTCCGGATGGCGATTGGTATCACTACCTGTCCTTTACTGCTGACTACCACGACATCTGGCTCTTCTTGCTCCGTCATTACAACCTGGTTTTATTCTTACTTTCTTACTTTATAAGGGTGTCTTTGTGCCTGCATTCTTTGTACCTCGTTCTCCAGGGCTTTCCGGGTTATTTCACTGATTTTTTTCTCGGCTTCCTCGAACTCTTTCTTAGGTTCATCTGGGATCCTTACAGTTAAGGAAACCATATCATCAATTATGTGCAGAAAACGTCTTACGTAAGAGGCTGCGTGTATCTTTTAAGCTCTCTCTAAATGTATGTAATCTTTTACGGCACATATATTCAAAGCATCATCTGGGTAACACTGACCGTCATTTGGTGACTGGTTGATCAGTTATTACGGCTTATTCGAAGACCTTTGATTCTTTGAGGTTTCATATTTTATGTTGGAGTTGAGTCTGTTTTTTAGATAGCTATGATATTGTTCAACTGCGTCTTGGGGAAATGGGTTGACTATTGTTATCTCTTTTACCTTTGAGAGTTCCTCATCTAGTGTGTAGACCAGAGTAGACCCAAGGCTTCTAGTTAGGGATATAAGGTAACTATCCCATGACTCAACCTTATAATTCAGCGCGTACTCTAAGGCGTCTAAGGCATTTTCAGGTTTGATGTGTGGGTATAGAGAGGGTGAACCTGATCTTAGTATGCCTTCGATTGTTTTCTTTGCAGCTGATCTGGGAACTCTTAGATATCTCGTGGTTATGTGATAAGCTCCTAGGGTGGCAGTAACTGGGAGTACAGCGTGACTTTCCTGCGTTAGAACTGATTCTATGAAGTTGATTGAGAACTCTTTGAGGGGGTTCTCGAAGCACGCTGGTACAAGTATGCTTACGTCAACTACGCCTTCAGGAAAGTCCAAGTTTTCTTCTCGCGTACTCACGGCTCAGCCACTTCCAGCTCTCATCTGGTTCCTCTATGAAGGCTTCAGTCTTGGTGTTCATGGCTTTCTCTGCCCATTCTCTAGCTTTCTCCTTTATGTCCTGGGGTACTGGTTCAAGTACCAGTCGTGGGCCGTCTAGCCTGATGGAGATTTTTTCGCCTCCCTTTACGCCGAGGGCTTCTCGGAGATGGTAAGGCACTGTGATCCTTCCATCTTTATCTATGGTTGTTGTTTCCTCCAAGTTTAACACTATATGTCTAGAGTAACCCTGAATATTAATGCAT
>CAZLHX010000176.1:0-3608 GCA_964559475.1 uncultured Candidatus Bathyarchaeia archaeon
TCTTATCCCCTCTAACACCAAAAGTAGAATCTTTGAATCATTAAGCTTTTCAATTTAAAAGAAAATGTTAGAGTCAGATAAAAATGGGAATGATATGGCAGAGAGTAGATGAACCTTCAGATGAGGTAATGAAAACCCCTGCTGAAGATACTAAGTCTCTTCTAAAAGTACGAGCATGGGAGGTTGAAGAGTCTCCAAAGGATATGAGATACAAGGCTATTGAAGGATGGCCAACCCTTCCTGATGGATGGAATCTGGGACAGGTTGCTGGAGTGGCAGCAGACACTCATGGACGTTACTATATTTTTCATAGAGGGGATAAGGCTCCACACTTAATTTGCTTTAATAGGCGTGGGGAGGTTCTGAAGTCTTGGGGAAAAGATTACGGTCGTCCTCATATGGCTAAGTGCGATGATGAAGATAATCTTTGGTTGATAGATGATGGGGGGCATGCACTTTTTCTTTATACTACTGAGGGTGAATTATTGAAAACTGTGGGAACTCCGAAGGTTCCCGGTGAGGATGGATCCCATTTTAATGCGCCTACAGATATTGCTTTTGGGCTAAATGGAGATTATTATATCACAGATGGTTATGTTAATCGACGCGTCGCTCATTTTGATCGAGATCTTAATTTCATCGGACAGTGGGGATCTGAGGGGCTAAAGAGGGGGCAGTTCGTTCTCCCTCACGCAATAACAACTGATGATAAAGGACTTGTTTATGTTGCAGATCGTAACCGATGGCGCGTCCAAATTTTTAGCCCGGATGGGGAATTCCATGAGCAGTGGATGCATATTGGGAAGCCTTTTGGGATAGTCTACCATGAGGGGTGCTTATGGATATGTGATGGGACTAATGCCAGAGTCACAAAAGTAGATAAAGAAGGGAAGGTGATAGGATTTTTTGGTACCATGGGTAATGGATTAGGTCAACTTTCTACAGCCCATGATATATCCCTTGCACCAAACGGGGATATCTTAATAGGTCACTTAGATGGCAGGGTTCAACTCTTCGCACCAGAATAGTGCCTTAAATCTTCCCATTATTTGATTTATTTGATTATCTCCCCAAGTCGTTTAATGATAATATCTGAGTCCCCTGGTAGGAGATATTCTACTTTGAAGGTAATCTTTCCTTCAGCCTCTGGAGTTATGAAGAAAGGCTCATAAAGGGCTTCTATGGGTGGATTTGATTCTAAAAGTTTTTCATGAATTTTCCTTAGATCGCTTTCTGACTCTTCTTCAGTCTCGATGTAAGCGTAAGTCGGACTGGTAAGTGATGAATCAATTGTAGGCTCATAAATTACACCTGAACTAAGTCCATCGATAGAAGCCAACTCATTGGCTAGCTTCTTACTTTTTATCTCCATCTCTTTATAATATTCTTCATCGTCCCGTTCCATAAAGAGCTCGAGAGCTTTAACCAACCCAATCATAGTCTCTCTACTCATCTTGGCGACTCGTCCAACCCCATCAAAGGGATAGGAGTTTAGATGAGCCAGCTTGACCAAATCTTCTCTTCCTGCCAGTATTCCTGTGTTGTTAGGTCCACCTAGTTGTTTTCCTCCGCTAAAAATCATCAGATCTGCGCCCCAGTCTCGTAATATTTTTGGAACCTTCTTATGGGTAAGATTGGGAGCTGCATCAACGATTAAGGGAAGATCATATTCCTTGGCTACCTCTGCAAAGTATTTTACCGGCATGATATCTGTGGAAGGTCTGATAGTATAATAGAAAGCCGCTGTTTTCTCAGGGTTTATCGTATCATGTATGTGATCTACCGTAGTGTAATCTGATTCCCCAGCTTCTACCATAATTCCTCCTGCGCACTCTACAGAGTGATCATAAACGTTTCTATCATTCTTCATGACGATAAATTGGTTTCTCAGTCCCTCTGTGTGAAGGGGAAGCTTCTGGATAATGGGATTCCAGTCATTTTTTTCCAGTGGATCATACTCCTCTAGTTCCGTTCCCTTAAAGATGCAGGCAGCTGATGCAAGCATTAACGCGCATGCGGCACCACTTGTTGGAAGGGCAGCCTCTGTTCCCAATTCTCTTGAGATGCGGTCCCCTGCCCATTTTTGAAGTTCTGGTATCCTGATGAAAGCCTTGGAGGCATCCTCCATGCTGCTGAAAACATCGGGGTGGGGTATACTCCCACCTAATCTTGTAAGGCTGGTAGATGCATTGATCACACGGGTTAAACCATATTTCCTGTAAGGATCGTAAGATTGCATACTATATCACTATGTAATTAGGCTGATAGAGAATATTGATTTAACTACGATTTTAAGATATAATTTTGATTGAGAAAATTTATGATACGAAGAGACGCGTCATATGCTGGTCCTTAACCATTTGCTCCATCTCTTCAACACTGGGTTTTCCCTCGAAACGATTGGCACTATCCATTATCTTAGGTAGTAAACTCACGTCTGCTGAAGTGTTGAGGAAAATGTACCTCTGTCCAAGAATCCAGGAGACTGCTCTATCAATATCTTCTTGACTATCTAGAGGTTCATACCACGTTCTATATGTATGAGTTTTCTCACACCAAGGACTCTTTGTAAGCGATTTAATAGTCTGTACTGCGATTCCCCGATCCTTACACTCTTTTAATAATTCAGTAAAGTCTTTTCTGTATCTCTCTTCCTTGAAGAGTATGTAGTTCCAAGGCAACAACACAGAATCAAAAGGATAACGTTTCAAACTACGTTTATGCATAGCTGCTACCAACAATCCATGACCTGTGACGCCCAAAAACCTTGTAAGACCTTGCTCTTTTGCTTCAACTGCTGCTTCTAGTGCTCCTCTCTCGCCCATAGCTGTGTCCCAATCATCGGGGTGTACTAGATTGTGAAGCTGTAAAAGATCCACTTTATCCACTCTTAGACGTTTAAGTGAATTATGAATCTCATTTTTTGCCTCCTCATAAGTTCTTTTTCCTGTTTTTGTCGCTAAGAAAAACTTGTCTCTATGGTCTTCCATCCAAGGCCCGATGCGGAGCTCGGAGTCGCCATAACTGGCAGCAGTATCAATGTGGTTTACTCCATTTTCTAATAAAATTTGTAAGACTTTGTCAGCTTCTTCTTGTGTAACTCTCCCAATAGCTGCACCTCCAAATATGGTAGACGTACTCATATGACCGGTGCTTCCGAAGGGTTGTTTTCTGATCATTTTAATTCTATTTATTGTAAGGAAATGAAGGAGTTATTTATTTCGCTTTTTCTGGTTACAAATGATTTAGAATGTTTACAATCCGTCTATTAATTTTATTTTTGATTTCTTGGGGGGGTAAGTCGTGCATTTTTAGAATATTTTTATTTATCCCCAGTATCGAAATTCTCCATTATATACCTGAGCTATATAATCGCTGTCTTTGAGAACCCAGAGAATTTTATGTCCTTTTCTTACCTTTTCACCCCACTGGGTATCTTTTTCAGGATTCTGCTCAAGGAATTTATAATCTCCAATTTTGAGTATTCTTATACCTAGCTGTGGGGTTCTGTCAAAACAGTACTTTTTGTCACCAATTTTAACGATCTCTTTGTCATTAAACATTGCTTTGTAAATTTTCAGTGTTTTTTCTTCAATATCTTCCATACT
>CAZLHX010000177.1:0-3588 GCA_964559475.1 uncultured Candidatus Bathyarchaeia archaeon
CTGTTTTTCCTTTAATTATCTCATGTTTGACTACTTTTTAAGAATCTATACAATTTATTGATCAGCCATTATTTCGGCTTTTTCCTCCTCGTCAAGGTAAGTCAGTGCTTTCCTCCAGATAATTCTAGAAACGTCTCTACCTGATTTCCTTTGATCTTTAAGGAACGGTATCAGGACATCGGGATAATACCTGCCCATAGTCTTTAACCCCCACCCAAGCCCTTTGACAGAATCCTTACTCTTTACCTCTAAATAAGGCTCGATCAATTCCAATAGCTTCTCTATCCCCTCTGGATCATCTCGAACTCGTTTGGTGTAGAAATGTATAGCTACTCCTGTAGATCTCTGTAGCCATGGCTCTCCTGATGAGAGAAATTTATCTAACCAGGGTAGGGTTTCTTCAAAATGGTCCACAAGGCCCAGACCGATACTTCGCTCACTGATGTTGTCGCAGACGTGCCACACATTACCTTTGAGTATGTATTCCCTGCTCTTTTTCATCACAGTATCCAGATCATCATCGAGAAAGGGTATCATCGATTTAGAAGCAATGACGTACCCACCCATAGCTTCATAATCAATAACGATATCTAGAAAACGGAGAAACTTCTCCTTCTCTTTAAGATTATTATGTCCTAACTCTAAGCCAAGTTTGTCCAGCTTGTAGAATTTGACTTTCTTATCAAGAATGGGAGTCAATGTTCCTAATGCTTCTGAATATTCTTCTCCTTCTATTTTGCTGGTTATTGCTTTCGACAATTCTCGGATTTTATTTTTATCCAATTCCAAGATTTTCCCCTTTCTTTTTTTACATTATGAATTCTTTGATTGATTAAAAAATTGAATCGATGGCAAGAACATTATAGTACAGATCCTAAAAAGGACTCAATATATTTATTTTGGTCAGATTATCTCCGCTTTATGTAGAGGTATCAAACCATACTCCCATTTACTATTCAGACATTCCATCCAACCCAATGATTCACCGAGATACTGGACTATATCCCCCGGAGAGACGCTATGTTCGATGCTATTATATGGCTGATTGAAAGTACCCTTATCACCTTCAATCTTTAAATGGGTTTCAGGGACCCAAGCCTCAAGACCGTCCACATCCATGCACCAAAACCAACCGGGAGTCTCATCATCTTCTCTGCTAACTGCTATAACGTCTCCCTTCTCAGCTATGAATGCGTAATCAAAGCTTGCCTGGTGTTTTTCGATGACTCTGAAAAGTTCACGCATAATCTCATCTCTTACAATCAACCATTTAACTATACATGCATTTAACACGTTATAATCAAGAAAATTATCCGGTGGTTGTGTTTAAATAATAAGTACGTCTTAATTGTCGCTATGCCAGTAGTAACAATTCAGACTTGGGCAGGAAAAACAGTCGAGCAGAAAGAGAAGCTAATGAAGGGTATAAAGAAAGCCTTCATGGACATAGGGGTTGACCCGAACGGACTTACCATCATTATACATGATGTCCCCCGATATAATTGGGCTAAATCTGGAGAGCAAGTCTCTAAAGAAGCCTAACCTTTTTTTCTAAAATTGTAATTTTTTTTCTATTATACTGTTTTAGATCGTTATTGTGATATAAATTTGAATAATGGAACAGATCAGAACCAAGTATAGAAGAACGTTACTTATTGAAGTGTTAAAACTTTCATCCCCTTTTCTCTTGAAATAAGTATGAATGGAGAAGGCAAACAATCCTCAGACTCAAAATTACTGAGAGAGTCTTACCAAGGGGAGATTGATTGTTTACCTCTACTAATCCGTATAGTATCACTGCAACCAGTGGGATATGAACTAGAAGAAAACCTTCTAAGCCACTTGGAAGCCTAAAAAGTTTCCATTCTTCCCAGTAAGCTGATTCAATTTCATGAACGATTATTAGCGTGGCGTTGAACAAGTAAATCCATGTTAAAATATCCAAACCACTACCACAAAAGAACTACTCATCTTGAGTTTAAAGTTATTTATATCCTGTTTTCATGCGCCTTTTACTAATTTTACTATGAAAAAGCCCTGAGATTCATGAAGGTAGGGATATAGTCTTTGACATTCCAATAGCCCATTTAATCCTTTTTCACCCATCCTAGGAGTAGCCTCCACAGTTGAAAAAGAGGGATGTTTTCTTAGGAAATATTTGATTGCTCCTTCATTCTCTTCATAAGTTATACTACAGGTACTATAGACTAGACTGCCTCCTTCTGTCACATGATCTCCAGCATTATCGATGATTTTTTTCTGTAGACTTGCCATACGATGTATTGAATTTTCATTTATTCTCCATTTTCCCGAAGGATAATCATTGAAGGTTCCAGTTCCAGTGCATGGAGGATCTATTAAGACGATATCTGCCATCACATCTGGGAATTCCGATGCATTGGTTGCATCTGCCAAGACTACTTCAGCGTTTTTAACCCCCATGGTCTCTATCAGCTCTCGCCATGAATCAAGTCTTCGCTCATCGTAATCAATGGAGATAATCTTGCCTTTATTATCCATAATCTGAGCTAGGTGGCTGGTTTTTACCCCTGGAGCTGCACAGATATCCAGTACTAAGTCACCGGGCTGGGGTGAAGCAACCTCCCCGACCAGTACACTTGCCTTATCCTGAAAAATTATCTCCCCTTCTTGGTAAGAAGGGGTGTCTACTAGTGTATCATGATTATCCAGAACTTGATAGGTATTATCAATTTCTGGAGCCTTTATGAGTTGAAAACCTTGAGTAAAAAGCAGGTCTAACAGGTTCTCATCCGCTTTCAATGTGTTAAGTCGGATATATTTAGTAACTTTAACCGGTTTAATTATATCAATGACCTTTGATTCATCAAAGTAGCCTTTAAGGTAATCAATGTACCATTCAGGATGAAAATACCTGTAGGCTAACTCTTCAGTACGCGTAAGTTCCTCCCAAGGTATATTCAGGTGTGGTATGATGTCAATAGCGTCCTCGACAGGTTCAAGTGAGTTTGATCCCAGTAAAAGTCTAGCATGATTCGCAAGTTCATTGATAACCTGAAAGGAGGCTTCCCCATAATGACTCATATAAGTAAAAATTCTCAGGAAATTTCTTACACCAAGTTCTAAATCAATTACTTGAACCGGCTGTAGTCCCTTACTAATCAGATAGTCTAGGGCATTCCTCCTATTCAAGACTTCGTAAATAAGTTCCTTGGCTTTGAAGATAACCTCGAGGCCATCGATATTGAGTTGTTTTATTGTCCGCGCGAGAGCAGAGTCTTCATTTATCCTTTGAAGTTCTACCCAGCTAAGAGCCTCAATTGCCAAAGTCCAAGCCTTATTCACTATAAAACACTAACTCCCTCAAAATATTACATAAAAACCTTATTTTAATCCAGTTTTTGTGGTTAATAATTGTTTGTTCCTTATTATTATTTTATGGTACGTGTTTAGCTCAATAATTTTCTATGCTAATATTGAGTTTAGACAAACCTTATTTTGATTTTTCCACGTAACCATTAGCTAAAATTTTAAGAAATGTGTTAAATTTCCGGTTTTTTAATCCGAGCTAAACACATACAGAAAAAATATTGAGGTATAAATATTATT
>CAZLHX010000178.1:0-3558 GCA_964559475.1 uncultured Candidatus Bathyarchaeia archaeon
GGAAAAGGGTACGTGAGCAGGAGGGAACTGATCTCTCTCGGGGATACTTTAAGGTACAGGCTGGAGATGAGCATCGAGGAGGAAAGGGGAGGCATATTCCAGGCGATCATAAACCAGTCACTCTCCATGACTCTCTACCACATGCTGGGGCTCTTAGAGACTCAGGGGATCGGCATCCTGAAAGATTTCATGGATCAGGTTGAGGAGGAAAAGGCGTCAAAGTCCAGCTACAGGATACTGGTTAAGGAGCCAGAGTACCTGGCACTTGAGGCTCTGGTTGATGGTGCTAAAGTTATGCATCCCAAAGCTGATCTGCTTAAAGAGATAGTGGAGGAGCAGCTACTCCTGGACTCCGGGTCCCGGATGCTTGTTTTCGCGCAGTACAGGGATACTGCACAGCACCTGGTCCAGCTGCTAAGTAAAGTGCCCGGTGTGATGGCTGCCAGGTTCGTGGGTCAGGAGAGGAAGCCCGGTGACATGGGGCTCAGCCAAGACGAGCAGAGTGAGAGGATAGAGCTGCTCAGAAAAGGGAAACTCAATGTACTTGTAGCCACCAGCATCGGAGAGGAGGGCCTCGATATCCCATCTGTGGAGCATGTGATCTTTTACGAGCCCATACCCAGTGGGATAAGGTACATACAGAGAAAGGGAAGAACTGGGAGACGTGGACCTGGTAGAGTGACCATTCTCGCAGCTGAGGATACTCTAGACATGGTGTATCTCCGGTCAAGCAGCAGGCAGACGGAGAAGATGAGAAGAATAACCGCGACGGTGCAGAGCCGCCTCCCTGAAGTGGTACGTAGAAACCCGATACCTGCGCCTGATCTCATGATGTCTCAGGATATATGGACTCACGAGGAGGAGGTAGATGAGGATGTCTTCGTGGAGGCTTCGATAAGTGATTCCGTGATTATTGATCTTGAGCCAGAAAGGACCAAGGTTACCGGTAAAAAGGCTGATCAGGTCGCTGAAAGACTGTACCTTAAGCTGCTTGAATCCGGACAGGAGGGAGCAACAATGGATCAGCTTGAAGAAGACCTCAAAGCAGAAACCTTTGATAGTACCCTGGTGCAGCCTGCTTTAAAGAAGCTTGAAAAGGAAAAAGTGGTAAGCAGGACAAGTACTGGTAGATATGTTCCTTTTACTGCTCTGAAAGGCTCTGGGGAAGTTCACATGGTCAGTGTTGAAAAGGTTCATAGAGGATTCGCAGAGGTCCTTATAGACGACACGATTAATGCTTTATTGTACTCAGAGGAGTACGATGGACCTCGAAGTATATTAAAAAAAGGATCAAGGTTCAAGGCAGTTGCAGAGTTATACGAAGAGGGAAGAACCATTTTCATATGGGTAAAAGAGGTTACACAAATAATCGAACCTCGTAAGTTCATCGATAATTCCCATTGAAGGCCATTTTTTCAAATAAGAATAAAAGTATAAGAGATTATAACATGTAAAATATTTTATACAAGGGATTAATCAGTTGAATGAAAGAGAGTGCATGCGATCATACTTCCTGATAAATGGGATAATTCGCGTTTCGAAAGCTTCACGATAATTTTCGTTGATATTTCTTGGCGACTAAATTCTCTATAAATTATTTCATGTTTTATTCATACAACTTTATTGGCAGCCTACCAAAGGCGTCTATTAATACAATTATGAGTATTAATCCAAATAGCTCTCCAAATGTCACAAAAATAGAACTGATTCCTTAAATAAAAACCCCGTGCGCACATGAACGCATGATCAAGATATTCTCGGAATGAACCTGTTACTGAAAAATATTATACGAAAGGTCATTTAAGCCTTGAAAAAAGGTCTTAGAGAATACGTTAAGATCATCATGGGAGCAGCTAAAAGCTAGGAACCTGCCGACGAGTTGAATGTGTTTTAGATGAGATAATATAGGTATAGAACTTATTGAAACATAGGCGTGGGTTCAGGAGTAAGTGAATATAGAATTTTTATATTAACTAACTCTAAAATATCTTTTTATGTTGAGAAGGAGCGAAGAGGATCTGAAACGCAAATATCTTAGAGATATTTTAAAAAAAACTTCTGGAAGGATATGAGCCAGAAGATGAGGAATAAGCAGAGCAGCTAAGAAAATTCATGGAATCATAAAAGAAACCAAATTTTTAGCCAAGTAATCAAGTGAGATTAGATTCCATTATCTTCTTTAATATGGTTATATCAACTTCATGCGCGCCAGCGTGTTGCGATTGGGTAAAAATGGTTATAATCCTCCTTTTAGGCTAATAAGCGTTGTTTGGACTCCTTTTATAGAAGGACGATTCAGGTTCTACATGAAAGAGAAAATGTGGTGACAAGTAGGCCCAGTCGAAAGAAGCCTTCTCTCCTGGCAAATTACATCAATACCTAGAAAAACCACCGAAAAATTGCCGTGTAGAGAGGTTAAAACCTGTAAAGGCCACCAGATCCCCAGTGTTTACATGGAGAACGTGCTTGAAGCCCTTATTAGAAGGCCTTTAACAGCTATTATACACCCTGGTAATAACCCAGGGTCATCATTTGATGCCCTACATAACTTTCATAGGCGCGTGAAAGCTAGTTTTATTAAGTGGAATAGTGAATGAAAGGGAGCCCTAAAATGGATTAAAATGCTAAAATAAGAATTATAACCATTTTTATCAGGTTTTAGCAACGAACTGGCGCGCTACCTTTATCACTCTATCAAATGAAAAGGTAATCTCCCATATAACTTGAATTATTAAATCAGCCTGCGCCAGCTCATAGCATATTTGACCGTTCAACCTGCGTCTCATCATTTAACTTTTGTATATGCTTTGGCCGTGTGCCTCCATGAGTTTTATGAGTTGAACTCTGTGTGCATGGTCCTGTACCACTGCGGTCTTGGCGTCGGAGTCAGGAGTGTTAAACGTCTAGTACTCTTCGTCCTCCAGATCTGGCAGTGTAAGCATCATCTCGCTGAGTATCGGGGCTATGACCCTGAAGATCTGGAATTTTTCACTTTTGGTCAGTTTAGGGAACTGTGCGTCCACTTCTTCCCAGATGGCTTTAAATATAAATACAGTGCTCTTAATCCCCTGTTGAAAATACTCACGTTCTTCCTCGTTGAAAATTGTTCCTCACCTTTATAACTGGTACAGGGTACCTTAGTCTTAAAACTGCCGGTGCCACCTGCACATAATGCGTCATCATCTCCATAAATCTTACAGTTGCCATGTGGACGCCAGGATGTGCAAGGTTGCAGGATGAAGAGGGACGTCTGAGGCACGGGTAACAGGGCTGAATGGTTGTTTGGTAGGAACACGCTGAGAGGACTGGCTAAGGAGAGGGCGCTGGTGGGTTGGCGTTGATGTTACTGTTGCTCATAGCGGCTGCTTCCTTTAGGCGGGGCAGACCGGAGCTGGCGAGGAGCATAGAGTACTATGCGATCCACTGAATACTGTTGCTGGTGATGGGTACCCGGCGTAGCCGTGCTGGGCTGTATCGATCAATGGCTAGGTGGAGGGTTTTAAGGGGTACATTGACGTTTTCTTAATGGAAGATATAGCCGAGATACGAGGGGAAAAC
>CAZLHX010000179.1:0-3551 GCA_964559475.1 uncultured Candidatus Bathyarchaeia archaeon
AATAATGGACCTTGAAGACTCTGTACCTGAAGATGAGAAGAAAACGGCTAGAAGCATTGTAAAGAAATCCATCCCTGTTGTTGGTAAGGGAGGTGGTGATGTCGCAGTTCGTATTAACCGTCCCTTTAAACATGCATCATTGGACTTAAAGGCTTCTATATGGCCTGGCTTAAGGTGTATTAACCTTCCAAAGGTGGAGTCAGTAGACGAAGTCAAGACGAGAGCAGAATTAATCTCTAAACTTGAAAGGAAAAGAGGGATCAAAGAGAGAACAGTTCAGATAGCTATCGCAGTTGAGACCGCTCTTGGTGTTGTTAAAGCTTATGAGATAGCAAAAGCAGACCCTAGGATAGTTTCTATAGGGGTGGGAGCAGAAGATCTCACCCAGGAAATGGGAGTCCAGACTACTGCTGAGGGACAGGAACTCTGGTATGCCCGTTCAAAGGTATTAATGGATGCTTACGCTGCAGGTATACAGCCCTTTGGGCTCATAGGTTTAGAGCCTTTCACATGGCAAGAGCCAGAGAAAACATATGAAGCAGCTGTATACTCCAGAAAATTAGGCTATAAGGGAGCTCAGTCCATCCACCCAGCCCCTATACCTTATCTCAACAAGGGCTTCTCGATACCTGAAGATGAGGTGGAGCAGATGAGAAAAACATTAGTGGTTTTCGAGGAGGGAGTTAAAAAGGGGACGGCCTCAGTAAACGTGGATGGAAGAATGATTGACATCGCATCTGTAGAGAGATGCAAACGTATACTAGATAGAGCAGATGCCATCCAAGAGATGGAGAAAAGAAAAGAAGAGGCATTGAAAGACCCTGATTCTCTTGAAGAGAGATTAAGAGCAACAATTAACAAATCTTGAACCAAATTCATCTATATGGCTGAGTATCCTTAACAAAAATAGTGCCTCAATTTGAGAATTGTACAAGATCAGCCATCTCGTGAATGGCTGCAATGCAGTATATCTTGTCTTTAATCTTTTCGGGGATACAATAAGACTTAGTATCTTCCCAGCTTTCAGGAGCAGATCCTAGGGGTAACAATTGTAAGGGAAGACTTTCTATTGAGTCATCAACCTCCAATAGGTATTGGTAGCTAGGATTGATCTTAAACCAACCACCTCTTTTAGCCCAGCCATCATATGCTTGGTGAACATGGGATTTATGTGGATCCTTTTGAACATGATCATCTTCGCTAAGTAAGAACATGATCTTCAAGTCAGGTATATTTTCTAATGCTTTCTGATATAATCGGACTGATTCCCTAATATTCCAGTAATGTATGGTCTCTTCAACTGTTGCAATATTTTCTGGCCAATTTCCATTAAAGACATCAAATTTTTCCAATGCAATAGTTACAGGTCTACTGTAAACGATTTTGCCATCAAAGTCATAGGTATCATACCAGTAGGTATCCAAGCCAAAATCTTCATCTAATTCAAGTTTCCCATTATCATTTAAATCAGGAGAAGGTAGACTGTAATGAGACCCATCTATTGTAGTGTAAATACCATCATTATTTCCATCGAGGAAAACTGGATAAATTGACTCAGGATCATAAGAAAGAGAACTGTAATTTACATTCAGTATTAAAGGATTGTAAGATATATAAAGGGGATTAAAATAATCTCCCCTCTCAGATGTTCCTGAAGTGATTGGTTTAAGCAGCATCCTTCCCAAGTCTCGTGTAGCAATTTGACTAGAGACTGGAGTTTCCCATTGAATAATATATTTCAAGTTTTCATGGATCTTATCACCTTCAAGAGCAGCTACCGCTATTCCAATATTTCCACCGAACGAATATCCAATGAAACCAACATTATTATATAGAACATTATAAGGAGCATAGTCTCCAAGTTTATTTCCGTCAGCATCAGTTTTTTTCCCTGTAGCGAAAAGGATTACATCTCTTAATGCTTCGATGCTTTTTCTACCACGATAATCGTATTTACCATCGGAATGACATTTTTGATCTTCGTTTGACCCACCCGGATAAATGAATGTAATTACAATAGTGTCATTGAGATCAGACAGTTTTTTGTTTATCAGTCCATCTGAGACAGCTCCACCCTCCCCATATATTACCACAGGAGCACCTTCCTGGTATCTTTCGTTTCCAACAAGGGGAAAATGAAGACGTGCAGCGATTTGACCTTGCTCTGAACCGGTGCTTTTTGAGGTTATTTTTATGTCAATAATTTGATCCTGTGAAGAGGTTTCTTCATGGTTATTTTCTGGTTTTTTCTCAGATATTGGAAAAAACCTTGTTGATAAAACCCCAATAGAGATTAATATTATGAACAAAACTGCGATATAGATCTTAGTATTTAGATTTTCCATTTTTCAATTAATTTTATACTTTTATTGTTATAAAATAGATGATAAGGTATATTGAATTTAATGGTGTATCAATAATTTTATCTAGTTTGAGAATGAGTTAGAGTTTATGGTAAAATATAGTGTCAGTTTTAGGGGGTTATTGATTCCAGTAGTTGGTGTAGTTATATTAGAAATAATATGGAATATTTTGGGTTATGTACTAAATCCAAGCCTACTGAATATCCCTTTGCATATTGTTAAGTACATATTGTATGCTTTAGCAGGCTATATTGCTACTATTTTTTATGGAGTGGACAATATTGGTGGGGCAATTTATGGTGGTATTACGGGGGGAATCGGTGCAATAATTGAAGGATTTATTATCTCGGTAATATTTTTTGGATCATTTTTCTATACTCCAGGCTTTACAATTTTCGTGGCGGTAACACATATAATTTCCTTAATATTGACAGGGGCAGTCTTCGGGTTTTTAGGTTCCATTGCTAGCCGTATAAAAGAATTGGACTTTCTGATGGATTTTCTCCGAAAGTATCTTCCACAGTTCTAAAGTAATATGGAAGTTCTCTGAATTTTTAACTCATAAAAAACCCAATAATTTTATCATCACTCCAAGCTTAGATATTTTATGGCTTCATTTGAGTTTCTAGCAATAATTTTAACGGGACTTGGTCTTTCCGCTTCTCTTGTTTATTATGCTTTTGTGATCAGCAACCAGAATAAGACGAGACGTCTTCAAATGATCCAACATATCTGGGAGTGGATAAGCTCTGAAGAGGGGTATTTGCGTCTAGCGGAATTGATGCAGATGCAGTGGATTGACTATGAAGATTTTAACAAGAAGTATGGGGTTTCTTCTAATCCGGAGAATTATGCTATGAGGTGGGCTGTGTGGAACAAGATGAATGGGCTTGGATATATGGTAAAAGAGGTGCGATAGATGTTGAAACAGTTTATGATCACTCTGGTGGTAGGATAATATGGCTTTGGATCAAATTTGAACCTATAATAATAGTCATACGTAAACATAGCGCTTCTTATACTCTAAGGTGGTGGGAATATCTTGTTGATGAACTCGGAAAAGTAGCAAAAAATAGAGGAGATGAACTCACAGTAATCCCACAAGAATACGAGGGATAACTGAATTGTAATTAATCCTTAGAGAATTATTTTTCTGCCATCATTGGTAAGCAAGTCCTCGCGTTTATC
>CAZLHX010000180.1:0-3544 GCA_964559475.1 uncultured Candidatus Bathyarchaeia archaeon
AGTAATTTTGCCTAACTGGAGCCACCTAAGGTACTTGTGCCCCTAATTCTCACTCCATCTTTAGTTATAATCACAAGCTGCCCAGCTATTTTTTCTTTATCCATGGCATTAAAGAAATGTTTAAAAAGTTTCGTTGTTTTATCTACCGTCATCTTGTATATTTTAACCACGATTATGCCCCCACATTCTTCTGGTGGAAATCTTGTAATGCGTGAAAAATCTTTGTCCATTAGTTTCGAAATTCGAGAGTGCTATAATATATCGTACTCACGAGTTCAATAAGCAAGTGCAACGCTTTGAGGAAAAAATGGATATAATGGGGAAAAGGAGATCAAAGCGTTATGAGAGGGCAATACAAGCACTTGTCACAGGAAGAGCGGGACCTGATTGCAGTTTTGAGGGCCCAGGGGCATAGCATGAGGGAGATTGGGGAAGCAATTGGTCGGGATAAGGCGACGGTATCCCGGGAGCTGCGCAGGAATGCTCCGGCGATATATAAGGGGTACTATCTCAGTCATAAGGCACAGGAACGGGCACGATACCGCTGGGTTACCTCGCACCAGCGGGATCGCCTGAAGAGTCAGGATATTCGGGCTTATGTAGTGCACCACCTAAAAGAGGGTCTATCTCCCGAGTTGATCGCGGGCCGTTTACCAATCGACCATCCAGGTACCCGGATCAGCCATGAGGCGATCTACCAGTACATTTATGCGGAGCAAAGGGACCTTATCCCCTATCTGATCCGGCACAATAGAAAACGGAAGCCTCGGGGGCACAGCCGGAAGCATAAAAAGAGCCATATCCCGAACCGAGTATCTATTGCTGAAAGGCCGGCGATTGTGGAGAAACGGGAACGCGTCGGTGACTGGGAGGCGGATACGGTGGTTTCGCGAAAGAGCAAAGCGGCATTACAAGTGTTGGGCGATAGAACCAGCCGTGTCGTCATCATCAGAAAGATTACGAATACCACTTCCGCGGCGGTACGCGCGACGATTCAGAAGGCGCTTGGTGTCTATCCGGTTGACATCCGTAAGACCATCACCTATGATAATGGCCATGAGAATGTGGAACATGAGGAGATCAACCAAGAACTGGGCACGAAGTCTTTCTTCTGCAATCCGTATCATAGTTGGGAAAAAGGAACGGTTGAGAATATGATCGGTCTTATTCGACGATACCTACCCAAGGGCACAGACTTAGAGAAAGTATCCAACGAGCAAATCCAAAAGATCGAATATGCGCTCAACTCACGACCCAGAAAATGTCTGCGCTTCAGAACACCGTTCGAGGTTCTCTATCAGTTAACTGGTGTTGCACTTGCCGGTTGAATGTGGGTGTGAATATACGTATGCCTATGTAAAGATTGCTTTGTTGCTGGGTTTAGTTTTCAAGTTTCAACAGGGTGACCGAGAATAATTCATAAAATGATATATATAGTATGATTTTAAGACTAAATTCAAAGTTTCTATGCTCCAGATGCACTCAGATACAAAAAATCAAAAATAAATCTTTTTATAACACGAATCAAAAAAGAAACGCGCGGTATATCGCAAATAGAAATACCTAATTTACCATGAAGTATCCCTTTCTGTTTATCTTCACTTCTCGGTGTCAGAAAAGCTTGTATCTTCTTTAGATTATACCCAATGCACATTAGGGTAAATTCACCACCTACTTTCTTTAATCCCCTCAAAAGAAAGCTACGGTAGCCCAAATTGTGCTTTAGATGACCAAAAGGTGACTCGGCGGTATGTAACCGCTTCTTGTATTTCTCCTTCCCCGCTGCTGATGAAAGACGTCCTCTCATCTCCTCAAGCAGTTCTCGCCTCTCCTCCCGGGCTAAAGTACGCGCCTCTTGCTTGGTGCATAGATGCCGAACTTTACAACCCCCACACACCACCCCTTTGTAAATAGTCTGACGCCGCTTCCTGACACCTTTCTTACTATGACGTCCCTTATAGCGCTTTAGTTCCTTGCCCTCAGGACAAAGACACATATCTTTCTCCTTATCGTAGACAAAGTTCTCGGGATGATACCGATTCGCTTCCTGCTCATATTCCCCGTGCTTTTTCTTTTCCCAATATTGATCGGGGATATAACCTATTTTACCTCGCTTTTTTAAATATTCATAGTTATCATAGCTCGAATAACCAGCATCAGCTACTACCTCAGCTATCTCCTCTCTGATATTCGCCTCCGTTTGCTCCAAGGTACTGATAAGCGCTTCTCTATCATTAGGCTCACTGATCACTTCCGCCGCCATAATAACCTGATCCTCACTCACGGCTATCTGCCCATTATAATTCACATCTATCTGCCCATTCCCGCCCTTCATGAACCGAGCATCGGGATCAGTAAGATTCTTTTTCTCCTTTTCAGTATCCAAAGTCTTGACAACCTCTTTTATCTTCTCCCGTAACCGCTCCTTGGTATTTATCTTCTCAGGAAGCTCATCCCCGCGCTGGTCTTTGCCATATTGTCTATCTTCCGCCTCTTCTATCGCCGCCGCATCTTGAAGCATCTGCTCAATCTCCTGGTCTATCCGCTTAAGCCATTGCTCATAATCCTTTCTATTCTTCATTCTCCGGTTTGCCGCATTGGCTTTTATCTTTGTCCCATCGATACTCACCTGCCCGACTTTTACCATCCCTAATTCTTTACATAGTCTGATAATCGCAACAAAATACCTCTTTATTAAAACTAAATTGTCCTTTCGAAAATCATTAATCGTCCGGAAATCGGGCCGATACATCTGTGCCAGATACATATATCCAGTATCCGTCTCACACAACCGGGCAATCTTCCGTCCACTGCGATTGCCCGTCGCATAACCATAGAATAAAAGTTTTAACATTATCTTAGGATGATAAGTATTCTGCCCCAAATCACTATATTTATCCTCGATATCTTTTGTGTCCAATACCTCCACCACTCCATCCACCACCCGGGCTAAATGGGATGAAGGAACATAATCCTCAATTGATGGCGGTAGAAACATTGGCTGCTTGTTGCGATAAGGCTTGAATTTCCCCATTGTTTTATACCTCCCGTTCTAAAATAAGAATCTCCTCATTTATCTCACATAACCTCTTTATCAACCGCTTTAAATCCTTATATTGAGCTAAACAGGCTTGTATCCGCTTAACCTCATCCTTCCTTATATAACGCATCACAGTCTTACCTCGCTCACTCTTTGATAAGAAATATGCCGGATACTTCTTTTTCGTGCCACACCTTCTCTTTAATAAAACTAAACTACCACTCATTATGTCTCGATAGACACACAATTCATTTAAAGTTTTCTCTCGTTCCTTTTTTAGAATTTTAATCTCTCTGATAGTTTGTTTAATCACATGCTAATTATAATCAAAAATAATAAAATGTCAAGAAGAAAATCTCAAAATTGATATTCCTACCTGTCTGCGTCTACCTGTGCCGACCTGCCTGTGCGTAGCACGCAGACAGGGCACGGCAGACAGGTGCGACGCACAGGCAGGCTACTATAAAAACTTATTCTCGGTCACCCTGTCAAGATTTGACCCCA
>CAZLHX010000181.1:0-3509 GCA_964559475.1 uncultured Candidatus Bathyarchaeia archaeon
GAAGGTACGGCTATACGAGAGCCTGGACAGTAAAAGGCCTGTGAGTATTGGGCCTACTAAATATGAGGTTAGATCCCCTACGGTTAGGCTTTAACCTGCACCTCTGTTAGAGGTTCTCTATCTCAATAGGCTCTATCTCGTCGTGAGGAGTAAACTCGAATATCTTTGAGTAAAAGAATAACTCAGCTTCAAGGCTTATCTTGATATTTTTAGCTATTCTGAAGCCGTGCTGCTCTCCCTCAAACGGCAGGTAGGCCACGGGTAGACCATTAATCCTCAAAGCATCCACCATGAGCTCTGCCTGGTTTGGGGGAACTACCCGGTCTTCTAAGCCCTGGAAGATGACCATGGGTGCCTTTATTTGGTCTAGATAGTTTATGGCTGAACGCTTCTTGTAGATGTCCTTCTCCTCGGGATAAGGTCCCAGGAGACTGTAAAGGTACCTGCTCTCGAATTTATGGGTGTCATGCACGAACACCTCTAGATCACTGATGCCATAATAGGAGGCTCCTGCCTTGAAGAAGTCTCTGAAAGCCAGGGCACACAGTGTGGTGTAGCCCCCTGCGCTGCCTCCTCTGATGGCGGTTTTCTCTGGGTCTATGAGTTTTTCTTTTATTAGGTATTTTGCGGCGTTTACGCTGTCGTCTACATCTACTACTCCCCAGTTGCCATTGAGGCGGCGCATATATTCTCGCCCATACCCGGTTGAGCCACCATAGTTGACGTCAACCAGCCCGAAGCCCCTGCTTGTCCAGTACTGGGTGCCCAAGTTGAGGGTTGTGGTTGTTTGGCTTGTGGGACCACCATGAACTTTTACGATGAGGGGAGGCAGCTCGTCTACCGGTGGCTTGTAATCCTTGTTGTCTGGTGGGTAATATATTGCGTGAGCCATCAGGCCCTTTTCCGTCGTGTATTCGATGGGCTTCGGGGGGGATAGGTATCCATCATCCATCTCCACGGTGTCGCTCTTCTTCAATACCTTGATCTCGTTACTATGGAGGTTAAGTTTGACTACCTCTTGGGGCGTCTTATAGTTACCTCCGAGGAAGAATGCGTAACCTCGATCTACTTGTAGGTAACTTAAGTCACTGTAAGACGTCTCTATTTCTTTGAGGATTTTCTTTTCTGTATCTATCCTGGCAAGGTGCTTGAGGCCATCCTTGTTGTATATAGCTATGAGTTCCCTCTCGCTCTCAAAGCCATAGTATGATAGCCCGAAAACCCAGTGAGGCCCACCGAACTCCGCCTCCATCAGATACACTATCTCAACTTCCCCGTCTCGAAGTCTGTAAAGGTTCCACCACCCATTCTTGTCCGATATAAAGTAGAGCTCACCGGAGGGCGACCATTCAGGTTGGATTATTGACTCATTTAATCCTCCGGAGACGTGCCTCATATCATCAATGGATCCATCTTTTTCAAACTCAGCGACCCATAACTCACATTCATCCCAAGGCATATTGGGATGATTCCACGTCAAGAAAGCCATTGAACCACCATGGGGGCTCAGCCGGGGGTTGGAGTAAAAATCGTTACCCTCAACAAGGGTCCTCGATGACCTATCATCGAGGTTAAAAGAGACTATAGTATTAACAGCTTCGCGGTCCTCAACACTATGGTCCTCCCTTACACAAACTATAACCTTCCCTTTACCAAAATAATCCGCATGTCTATGGTCCTTGTCACTGGACAGTCTAAACGGTGATCCTCCCTCTCTGCAACCATATGTTATCTGGTCATTAAAGTTGGAGAAGTAGAAAACGTCATTAAGGATAGTATATGCACGTCCTCCATACTCATGCACCCTCGTCCTGATGTTAAAACCATCGGGGGTGATATTCTTGACCCCTTTACCTGAATACTCCAATACAATGTACCTCCCCTCCTCCTCTGGCCTCATCTCGGACCAGTAGAGTTTACCGTCATTTACCTGCAAGTCGCCGATCCTTATGCTGGTGGATGCTACTAAGTCAGCTGTGATGGGAGACTTCCAAGAACCAAAAGGTGCAATCTTCACCATAGAACCAAATATATGGTTGCCTCAAGCGTATATTAAAAATTCTTTCTAATTCTCTCCTTCTTTTCTAGTAACCCCCAGTATCAAAGATGATGTGTAGAAGTATTGTCAGCTTAGTCCTCTTTATTCCTTAGAGAATTTTGATTAACCTCTGTTTTGTGGTGTTTTTTCGCCCCCTGGGGGTAAGCTTATAGATCACCATGATAAACTGTAAATATGAGCTCCTTAGAAGCATACTTTTTTCATCAACAGTACAAAAAGATCCTTAAACTGGGTGATAGGCTGGCTGAGGTGGAGCCTCTCATCGACTGGGGGGCCTTCAGGCCCGTGATCCAGCCCATCTACGATAACCAGGGACCCATGGGAGGCAGGCCTAACACTGACCCAGTTATTATGGTGAAGATGCTGGTGCTTCAGGCCTGGTACGGGCTCAGCGACCCTGAGCTGGAGCGGCAGGTCAACGACAGGATAAGCTTCATGCACTTCCTCGGGTTCCCTGACTCACTGCCTGACTACAGCACGGTCTGGTATTTCAGGGAACGCCTAGCGGAGACGGGGCGGGACAGGGTTGTGTGGGCTGAGCTACAGCGCCAGCTTGATGAGCGGGGCCTGAAGGTGAAGAAGGGCGTGGCTCAGGACGCCACCTTCATAACCAGTGACCCTGGCCACGCACCGGCTGAGGAGCCCAGAGGCGAGGAGGCCAAGACCCGGAGAAGCCGGGACGGCGCATGGGCTAAGAAGGGAACAAAGTCCAGCTATGGGTACAAGTTGCACGCCAAGGCAGACACGGATCATCGCCTGGTCAGGGACCTTGAGACGACGCCCGCGAATGTTCATGACAGCCAAGTTGACCTCTCCCTGCCTGGGGAGGTGGCTTACCGGGATAAGGGGTTCTTCGGCGTGGAACCCCGGGGCTATGATGCGACAATGAAGCGTGGGACACGGGGCCACCCGCTGAGTATACGGGATAAGCTTCGTAACAGGCGGATTAACAGGAAGAGGGCTCCCGTGGAGAGGGTTTTCGCCGTGATCAAGCGGATGTTTGGGTCAGGTCACGTGCTGGTGACCACGGTTGAACGGGTCCACGTGAAGATGGTGTTCGCGTGTTTTTGCTATAACTTGGTTCAGTTGAAGGCGCTGGGAGGCGGCTGATAGCGTGAGCTATCGATCTCATTGTGGAGAAGGGCGTTAGGAGGCGTGGAAGGGGTGATCTGGGGCTCCTCTGGGTGACTTGGAGGCTGTTACGGGGTAGTTGAAGTACGGGGATAAGATCTTGCACGCCTTCTGGGGCTGCTTCCAACAAAACCAGATGACAAAAACAGTAAGAAACCAAGAAACTAAAGATAATCAAAATCCTCCTTAGAGTAATGTAACCTAATAGAAACGAACAAACGAACAGCCCCCCCGAGGGTACATTGCATGTATGTTTCTTGTATTTAGGCTAGTCTTTAACCTGAACTCCTACCTGGAGGATTCCGAGGCTGATGAAGTA
>CAZLHX010000182.1:0-3408 GCA_964559475.1 uncultured Candidatus Bathyarchaeia archaeon
AAAACCTTAAAAATATGTAAAATTTCCACTTTTTTAATCCGAGCTAAACACATACTATTAGTTTAATTTATTGGAAAATTAATAAAGTATTTTTGAATTAATTAGTTACTTATTTAGTGCCTTAAGTCTCTTGACAATATTAGGATGTGTTGAGAATATTTCACCAAGTTTCTCCATTGTGGTCATTTTTCGGTTCATAAGGTTCCTTACAAGGTCGTCTCCTCTCAATGCTCCTGTCTGGATTAATTGGGCTGTGTCTTGGCTTGCTCTATCTGGGTCTGAGATGAATAAAGCCTTGTAACCACTGAAAGATTGATTTACTCCCATTCTAGACATTGCTGTTGTCGTGGCAGTTATCTTCGCTAGTCCTCTTGATAGCTTATTTGCACCATCTTGTACTATTTTGGCGCTGTGTTGGTCTGCATAATATTCTCTTAGCCTGCTTAGACTAAGGTTGAAGATGAGTAACAGGAAATAGATGAGCATAGATGCTGCTCCTAGTAAGGCTGTTGAACCACTATTTTTTCTGTCCCTTCCACCATAGTATCGACTGAACATTGTTGAACGAGCTATAATATAGAAAAGGCTTGGAAGGAAGGATATGAACATCATCACTTGAACATCTCTGTGTTTGATATGACCAAGCTCATGTCCTATAACTGCTTCAACTTCGTCAAAGTTTAGATTATTCAGAAGTTTTTGAGTAACTGCAACATGGTTTCCAGTTAAAGGAGATCCATAGGCAAAAGCATTCGGTATAGGCATGCTAGATAACATCAGCTTAGGTGTCTTTATACCTGATCTTCTTGATAGATCTTCCACCACCTGAATTAGCTTAGGGTTTTCATCTCTTGTCAAGATGCGAGTTTTATACATAGCATTAATTAATTTTGGAGCTAGTAACCATTGCGCTAAGTTGAATACTGCCATTAATATTGCAAGGCTTGCAACGTTAAATTGTCCAGTCATAGATAATAATAAGGCCAACCCCATTGTTGAGATAGCAATTATTATTGAAACTGTTGCTAGCATGGATAAACGGAGTCTAAGTAGGCTCACATTAATTCACTCTTTGAAATTGCTCGTACCCCGTAGTTTATTAAGTATACGCTTTTTTTAGATATTTTGTGTAACTTAATTAATTTTTCTGTTAAAATATTCTTGTTAGAGGTTTATAGGCAATGCTTCTAGACGAAATAATTTGAATATTTCGAGGGAAGTTTTCAGGTTTTTTAGATTTCTATGCCTAGAAATGTTTTTACAAGCACTCCGACTAAGAAGCTCAACCCTGATACACCGAGGCTTATTCCCGCCATCTCCACAAATTGTTTCTTAAAATTCAAGTCCTTGGCTACAGAGACGTAGTAATTGAACACCAATATTATAACTACGGCTATTATCAATGTTACGGGTAAGCTGATAAGATAATTCTGAAAAACAAAAAAGGTAGTACTAAGAATACCACTGTAAAAATGTAAGAAATACCTGTGTAAAGTGCTGCCCTAACAGCGTTTTCCCCTGCCTCTGCTCTCGTGGATAAATATTCACTAGTACCCATACTCATCGACGCGGCGATACCGGTTATAAGTCCCGATAATGCGATAATTTTCGTGTTCTGGAAAGCGAAGCTCAGTCCTGCAAGTGTACCAGTAAGTTCCACCAATGCGTCATTTAACCCAAGTACGATTGATCCTATGTAATCTAGTCTAGCTTCATCTATCATACCAATGAGTTCTTCCTCATGCTCCTCCTCGTCTCTGAGCATCTCAGATATTCCTTGGATATCGTCTTCAAGTGCTCCATAGATCTCTTGGGCATTTTCCTCATCTCTTTCCAATAATTTAATAACGAATGTCAGACCTAATGTTCGAGCTAAAAACAGGGACCACTGAACGGTAAAGCTATTAGGCCGTATTTCTTCTCCAGTTAAATCTTTAAGAAAATTATAATGGTCTATCTCATCTTGTGCAATCTGTTTTAGTATCTTGGTATTACCTGGATCTTTGACAATATTAGATAATTTGCTGTATATCGTATGTCCAATTATCTCATTCTTTTGTTCTGTTAAAAGTCTCTTTTTAAGGTCCTCATTCAATTCTAGCATAATAATTATTTCTCGTCGACTCTGATGAAGCTAACGCTTTCATAACTGTAATATTATGTTAATTATCCTTCCCTTAGATGTTGCTATCCAGGACAAATAATTTTACTACTTTCTTGGGTCATTCAGCTTACTTTACCTTTCCTTCAAAAAGGATTTTATAGCCGCCTTGGCGTGATGAGAGGCACAGCCTTGGAGATTATTCGAGTATTTGCAACTAATACCTGTGTTTTTTTCAATCATTTTTTCATGTTTTAATAAAATACGATAATTTTATAAATTTTTTGATAATATTACAAGATATGCGGTGTGATGAAAAAAACTGTAACCCCAACTTTAGCAAAATTCAGACGATACAGAAATATTTCAGAGCTCTTCACTGCCCAATAAGATGGGATATTATAGCAATTATAGGTCACACACAGAAAGGAACCAATGAGATATACAAAGAACTAGAGAACAGAGGGGAGACATTAGCCAAGTCAAGCCTATATTATCATCTCTCTGAACTCAGAACTGCAGGTCTAATTGATATCGCAGACTATAGGGAGGAAGGTGGAGGAGCACCTGAGAAGCTATGGATCTTAAAGACAACTGAAATTCATATCGATCTTCTTGAAGACCTGAATCTGGAATGAGTCTTATGGGCTATGCTATTGAGGCAAAAGGGTTTGATTAAATATTATGGGGACTTCTTAGCAGTAGATCACATTAATTTTAATGTTGAACCGGGTGAAATCTTCGGATTCCTAGGTCCTAACGGAGCTGGTAAGTCAACTACTATACGAATGCTAACTGGAATATCATTACCAAGTTCCGGAACAGCGAGTATACTTGGCTATGACATTGTGAAGCAGCCAGTTGAAGCTCAGACTTTGATGGGGGTTGTCCCTGATATTAGTAATATCTATACCGAGTTGACAGCATGGCAAAACCTAGACTTTACCGGAAAACTCTACGGGATAAGCAGTTGGAATTAAGGTTGGGCGTAATGACGATATTGTGATATCTGATAATTTAATAAAAGGTAATTTATATTATGGAATAAAAATACATGGAAAAATTAAGGCTAATGATAGAATCATATACGCCATGAATAATGTATGTGTTTAGCTCGGATTAAAAAAGCGGAAATTTAACATATTTAATCATTTTTTTAGCTAATGGTTACGTAGAAAAATCAAAATAAGGTTTATCTAAACTCAATATTAGCATAGAAAATCATTGAGCTAAACACGTACTGAATAATAAATTAATAAATAACGATTTTACTGAGTTTAATCTTAAAAAAACGGATGACTACGTAA
>CAZLHX010000183.1:0-3385 GCA_964559475.1 uncultured Candidatus Bathyarchaeia archaeon
CTAATGGATAAGTTAGAGGTTATTGCATATAAAAACACTCAATTAATGCCCCTCATTTTCAATAAAATTGAGTTCTTCGAAAATGAGGGAATCCTTGACCTCATCAAGAATCGAATAGCCCTCTTTGCAGCTGATTCAGGTAAAGTATTATCTGAAAAAATAGATAGATCTGAGAGGCTATACAATGCATTGGAGAAGATCCAATCACCTGTAGAGTTTGACCTTGATAGTAAGGATTTCATTGAGAGCTCCAGGGTATTCAATGAGCTCTTCTTAATTGACTATGAGAAGGAGCTAAGGCATATGCTACTATTTGGCACCTGGTTAGAGACACTTGAAATTAGACAAGATACACTTCTAATCATGGGCAAGGATCAGGACCTTCGAGGCTATTTCTTGGACTGGTTTGAAGACCAGGAAAGACATTACTCTGAGCTGCTAGAGAATACGAGAGCTTGGCAATCCTGGTTTAAGAGAGTTGTAAAAAACATCTAAAAAAATTGGGAAGATTAAATAATTTCAGCTATCCCTGTGACTGACTTGAATTTCCGCATATGTTCTTTATACTTTTGCTCCCTGTAAGAGTCAAGAATCCTCAGGATTTTCTCCCTGGCTTCCCCGGGATCCCGGTTATTATCCACGACATCCAGGGCCATCAGCAGGCCATTCTCGAAGGTAAACACGTTACTCAAAGCGGTAGCCTCGTGCTTTCATTGTGGCCCTGTTAAGTGACTGGACGTCACGTTCTGTGACCTTCTCGAAGAATCCCGCCTCCTCAAGTGGTTTCCTCAAGTAGTATTTCAGCCAGGTGTTTATGTCCTTGAAGAGTAGGTTGAAGCTTGGGCCAGAGTGGCTCTCCTGTGTGGTGTAAAGCCACCTAATCCATGCTAGGGTCTCACTTGAGATCTCCAGTGGTTTAAAGCCCACGTCCTCAGCCTTCTTGAAGAGTGGGTACTCTCTGATGGCTTCTTTAAGGAACTCGTCCAGGTTCTCGAAGGCTGCCCTGGGCTTGAGCTTCTCGTAGGTTTGCTGGATAAAGGCTGCTGTAGCCTGGTCTAGCTCTATGGTCTGTTTTTCTGTCATGTTTATCCAAGTGTACTGATATCGATACATTCTTGAGTTTTATTGTCTAGTTTTTCTGAATGTTTATTGACTGGTGGTTGACGCCTGGTTTATACGTGATGGATAACGGATAAAGGGCTTCTCACTTGTTGCATTAAGGGTATAATTGTCTAGGATTATTCAGGGTAGGTGTTTAATGCTTCATGTAAAACCTGTGTGTTGCTCATTCGGGCATTTTTCCAGCTGGATATCTGCTCCCTGGTTCTCTATTTGAGTAAAAAATAGGGTGAGTAATACTTACCTGATAAAAAATTAAAGTCTGGAAGGTTTCTAGGGACTTCGCTGATACTCCGACTCAGCAAACTAGGACACACAAATGTAAGCATAGGTGAAAAATTAGGTATTACAGAAGGGTCTGTAAGATATAATCGTAAAAACTTCGCTACCGAAGAAATTACGAATTTATACAGCAAGGGCACTGACATAAACAAAATAGCAGATACCTATCGATTAGACATTCTAGGAATAACTCAGCAGAGTGTCTCATATATTACAAAAAACTTCGCTTCGCATATCCGCACAGCCTTACGAAGGGTGTCCCGGCTGGTGCCGAGGATCCCAGCAACCCTATCATCAGTACGACCTTTATGTGCGTCAGAATCTGACGCACATTGAAATCCTTTTTCACCTTCTTTTGGAATCGTTGCTTCATGTCTTTCCTTGGCTTGTTGTGCTATAGGACCATGATAATACTCCCACGCAGCGCCCATCTCAGAACACACAAAATCCCTACGCACAGTATTCTCATGAATCTCAGCCTCCCTCAAGAAGGTCGGAAGAAGATTAGAGTCAATTAGATGTTTAGGCGGTGTATATTTCGGGCGAAATAACCGGAATACCGGAATAAGGCAGCATTTTAGAGCTGCCTGGATAGGGGTAAATAGCCCTAAGATCCCTCATCAGAGCTGCCCTCCTCCCCAGGAGGAAGGGCTTCCAGCTGCTTTGCAAGGATCTCAGCCTTATTCAGCTTCTTCTCTAAGAACTCCTGGATACCCTGGACTGTCTCCTTGAGCTCCTTATTCTCCTTGGCGATATCGGCCATGGCCTTCTCAAGGCTAGTTACCTTCTTGATGTCCTGGGCTTTCTCAGTTGCTAGCACCTCGTCAAGGATCCATCCACAGCTATAGCAGTGAATAGCTGTGCCAGGGCTCTCCTGTCCACATTTGGGGCATTTCCTTGTTTTGAGTGGGGAGCTCACCTTCTTGGGGTCCTTCTTGACCTCTAGGCCTGCAAGCTCTAGCACAGGGTTCACGTGGCTTGACCCTGCCAGCTGAATGTACACGTTCGCCATGTCTGATCCACTGGTCCAACCGGCGTAGGCTTTCATCTGGTATTCTCCAAGTCCCTGTTTTGCCAGCTCAGTGAGCCTGGTGTGTCTGAACATGTGAGGATGAATCCTTCTCTTGATCCCGGCTTTATCACACAGGTACTTGATGGCTGCCTGGATCTGGCCGCTGCTCAAGCCCTTGACCTCCCCAAGGACCACGTGAGCAAACAGGGGGTTATCTGGCCCTGGATCCGGGTGCACCTGCAGGTATGCACGAAGGTAGGGAAGGCTCCTGGTTATTGGCACGGTCCTCTCACCTGTTTTCCCATCTACTCTTAGGAGGGCATACTTCTCATAAAACTCGACATCTCTAACCCTCAGGCTTAGGAGTTCCCCTATCCTGCAAGCTGAGTCATAGAGCACAGCCATCTGGGCCTGCAGCCTTGTACTTTTGGCAGCTTTAATGAGAAGATCCAGCTCCCTGGGTGAGATTATCTTATCCCGGGACCTGTTCTTTTTCTTATACTTTTTCCGGATCTTATCCAGGTGCAGGACCTCGAAGGCTTCATCGGTGTTTACCCTGGCTTCCCTTTCTGAGCTGCCCTTCCCCAGTTCCAGGTACCTGTAAAGTCTCCTCAGCCTGGTCCCGTAGATATACCTGGTGGTGGCTGAGTACCCTGACCCATTCTCACACCACCTGGAATAGAACTCTAGTTTATCCCGGTCCACGTGGGTGAATG
The DNA here is from genome assembly GCA_964559475.1 of uncultured Candidatus Bathyarchaeia archaeon. Classification (GTDB taxonomy): domain Archaea; phylum Thermoproteota; class Bathyarchaeia; order TCS64; family TCS64; genus RBG-16-57-9. The sequence continues at coordinate 3,130 of CAZLHX010000183.1, forward strand.
GCTCCTCCAGGGCCTTCTCATATCCCTGCACAGCGTGGACATAGATCTCCTCACTGCTCTCTGAGAGCATCTCCTTATTGAGGTAGTCTAGCAGGAGCTCCTGGTTCTCAGGGTGCAGGCCCCCCATCCTTACAAGCGTCTGGTCATATACCATGAGGTTAACTTGACACTGCAGCTATAAAAATTAAACCCTAGGTTTTCAAGCCTTCCACCAATTAATCTAGTAAAACGTATGGTTTAATGAGCACCTTTAGAT
>CAZLHX010000184.1:0-685 GCA_964559475.1 uncultured Candidatus Bathyarchaeia archaeon
TTCCATGGAGTAAAGCACAGGCTCCTCATCAAAGAACTCCTCCAATGCATGCTCAGAGCGCCTAATCATGGAGAATACTTCTCTTTCATCTATTAAAACATCCATCTTCTCATTTAACCGCATAAGAAGATCCTTTATCTCTCTAATCTCCATATCGATCTCCATCAAGTAAAACCCTCAAGATTCACCTTTAAACATTATGAGACATACAATGACGGTCAGCATTACCCCGTGGAAACTGTGAATTACTCAGCTTTCCTTCAGTTAAACACCATTAATGCAAACCATGTAGAAAAAAGCTGAATTACTCAGCTCGGTGCTACCTTCCCTCGCTCCAGTAAAGTATCTACCAGGCCTCTCTTCTCGTTAGCCAAGTCTATTAGGCTCTTCAACAGACCTCTCTTGGACGCATCCCACACCTCAAACACCACAGGCTCACCCTCCTCATCAACCCCCAGGAGGACGTCGCTGTCCAAGAGCTTCTCGTCCACCATCTCCCCCTCCTTAAGCTTGACGACGAGTATGTCAGCCTTGGGATCATATCTAATCACTAAATCCATCGACCACTCCTCCTTCGTCTAACCACCGTATCCTTCAGCGTAGTACAGCAGATTCCTTAAAACGATTTCTCCAGTCTCTTCATAAATGACCGCCATCTGCTTATCCCAGTTTAAAGCAACATATC
>CAZLHX010000184.1:695-3196 GCA_964559475.1 uncultured Candidatus Bathyarchaeia archaeon
CTACCAGTAAGAGTATCATATAGAACACCATCAGGTTCTTGAACTGTACGCATAACATCCTCTTTAGTAATTGAGAATTTGTACAATTCCTTCTCAATTTTTTCAGTAGCATGAACCGTGAATGATATCATACCTTCTTCACTGTAAAGCATAAATTAAAGCTCTTACCCGTTCTGAGGAAAATATGAGAATCTTCCATAAAGCATGCAAGCATGTAAAGATATTCGAATAGCTGTAATAACTGATCCACAGGTCAACCTTCACGACGGTAAGTGTTACCAAGAGGATACTAAGCATATTGTTCATGCATGCATAATTATTCATTATACAGTAAGGATAATAATGTGCTACCCTCCATATTTTAATGGAGTATGATCGGAGAGGAGTTAACTTGAACAGGGATATGGTGGAGTCCAGGATAAGGGAGGTTAACGACGCTTCTCAACTCTTAAGAAGCCTTCTTAAAAAAGGGTACGAAAATTTGGACATCTATGATAAGCTTTCCATGAGGTATCTAATCATTCAGCTAGTGGAGGCAGCTGCCGGAGTATGCGTCGAGGTGTTTGCCAGTCTCCACGGGGAGACTGTTGAAGGCTTTCCTGAATGCTTCATCAGGCTCGGAGAGAAGGGGATTATACCCAGAGAAACAGCGTACAGCCTAGCCTCCGCATCCAGACTGAGAAACCTCCTAGTTCACAGGTACTGGGTCATAGACGACGAGAAAATATACATTAGCACCCAAGAGGGCCTAAACGACTTCCAGGAATTTAACAAAAGAGTCAGAGATATACTAGAGGACAATCCAGATGAGACTTAGAGAACCACTGGACAGGGAGTTCAAGTATCACATGATCACCCCCGGGGACAGGGAGAGACTCCTAACGTGGTTAAAGGAGAGGCTAGAAACCTACCCCGAGATCGTTTTTGTCTACGCTCACGGAAGCTTCATTGAGCGAGATTACTACCGGGACGTAGACATCGCCCTCTGGCTTGACAATGTCGAAAAGGCGTGGACCTTCACAGTGGATGTATCCGCCAGACTTGAAGGATCCCTCGGTAAACCGGTGGACATACAAGTCTTGAACAAAGCCCCGCTACCATTCCAACACCACGTCTATACGAAAGGCGTACTCATACTCTCCAGGGACGAGAAACAGAGATCCGAAGTGGTAAACTTAACACTGAGGATGTACTGGGACTTGAGGATGCTCAGAGAACAAGTAACTAATGATTTACCGGGAAACATGGATAGCTAAATTAATGCATCTATTATACATGCTATATACGCCTGTATCATCATTCGATACCATCAACATCCATATGACGTGTCTTTGAATGGGTTATAATAAAACTGGTCACTGCTTCCCTGTAAAGTAAGTAGATGGTAAAAAGAGTACAAAAATTGATCCCCCAATTTTTATTTTTTTTAGTTTACTCTAAAGAGGCAATTCTAGGAGTCCAATCCTTTTTTCGTTTCTGATATCTTAGCGAGTAACAACATGCATACCCCTATCTTCAAATGAAGTAGATAAAATAAAGAAAATAAACTTGACATAAGTGATTTTAGAAATATCTATGAATGCAAAAATAAGCTTTTGTACAATGCATGCGCGAGCGATCAAGGAATCAAACATCTTCAAATAGCCGTAACAACTGATCAACCAGTCGCCCTATGACGGTCAGGGTTACCCAGAGGGTGCTGTTATTGTTTCAGAAAACTCTGGAATACCTGAAACTTGAAACCTGTTATCACCTATGTTTACCGGGTCTTGATTAAACCTCTCATCGGATCTATGAAGATAAGTTGGACAAAACGTTTATGTCCTACCTTATATATGGTAGTACCTGTGGTGGAGTATGACTGAGGTCACGGTTACCAGGAAGGGGCAGATCACAATACCGGTTGAACTGAGGAGGAGGTTCAAGATAGAGGAAGGCTCCAAGGTGGAGGTGACTGAGGAGGAGGGCAGGATAGTGGTAAGACGGCAGACCAGCATCTTCGACCTCGCCGGGGAAGGCAAAGACAGGGGAGACGTAAACGAACTAAAGAAGATGCTCGACGCCATGAGGGAAGAGGATGCCCAAGAATAGCATCTATGACTCCAGGTTCTTCATCGAGTACTTCTACTCCGGCAACCAGGACCTCTTAAAGAGGCTGAAGGAAGATCTCAGATCGGTCAAAGACAGAAAGGTATCAACCGTAACCATCCACGAGATCTACCGGATCGACCTGGAGAGGGAGGGCAGGGATGTCGCGAAGACTAGAAGCGAGACGATGAGACGGAGCTTCGATGTAATAAACGTCGACTACGAGGCAGCCGTAAACAGCGCAGAGATCAGGAAAAAACACAGAATCCCCATGGCAGACAGCATAATCGCTGCCACCGCCAAGATACACCGATGCCCCGTGGTCACAGATGATCCCCACTTCCAGGAGATAGAAGACATAAAGACCCGGTGGTACAAGAACACTTGAACTTGTAAGCACGCGATCAACCCAT
>CAZLHX010000185.1:0-3157 GCA_964559475.1 uncultured Candidatus Bathyarchaeia archaeon
TTTTTTTAATTATAATACGATCTCTAGAGAATTGTTAAAAAATAATTTATGAAGAGTATTGAAATATTATCTAGATTTTTTCTAGGTATGTCCTATTATTAGCAACAGATACATCTACTTGATCGCCAAGATCTCTAGCATCAATTCTCTTCTTTAGTTGGGTTCTTAGATAGTTTGCATCTTTGTCTTCAACCTGTACTTCAACAAGATCTTCATCGCTTTCTAGAAATGCATCAAGTATCGGATCATACTTGCTTCCCTTTCTGTATTTTCTTGATGGTTTCTTATCAACAGGTTTTAATTCAAATTTTACTTCGCTCATTTATTATCCGCATAATTCTATGCAATATATTATATATAATTTATCATTACTTTTAGTTACTTTCATTATATGAGAATGACTAATATTTTAAAAACTTAGAATTCCGATTATTTACTAATTTTTTCAAAAATAATATACCTAGCATCAAATTTTACGGACTAACAAGAGGTACATTAATAATATTCAAATGAAAGAAAGTTCAAAGTTACTTTTTTGATTGTACAATTCTTAAATAGAAAATAATAATTATTTCCTTCTTATTTGGTATACAACGTTGATTTGAAAATTTAAGGTATCTTTTTCATGAAATTTTTTAAAAATCTATACTAGTACTTGATAATTACTTATGTAAATCTCATTCATTATATAATCATTTAACATACTAGAAAACCGCATCTAATACTTAAGGAATACTTAGTCCTTTCAAAAAGTAATTAAGGCTCAGCTTAGATTCAGATATATAAATAATTATAACATTATTTACAAAAGTTCAGTTAAATAAATTGTACAAATCTAGGATTATACGTATATTTTTATTGTGGTTTGTTTGGAGAAGCTATCTTATCCCCAGGAGGTTTTTTTCTCCAGAACTTGCTCATCTCAAGATATTTTTGTTGCCGATCACCAGGCCAGTCATCCATACGACTTAGATTGCTTAACCTATCAGCAAACTTAACCATAATTGCCTCCCTACTATGAAGACGAGGAAAATAATGACCTATCTTCCAGTTACCTTCATGAGTTAGTTCCATCACGAGATCAGCAATGGGTTTAGTGAACTCATGAATTAGGTCCTCATATGTAGTATCGGTATCCTCTATTACATCGTGAAGAATTCCTGCACAAAGAATTTCTTCATCATCAGTTACATCTTTTAAAATGCTATGGACCTGTACAATATGAGCGAAAAAATAAGGTCTTCCTTGATCATCTAATTGTCCTTTGTGTTTCTTACTGGCGAACTCAAGGGCTTTATCCACTAATCTTATCATTACTAAAACATATAATTTGGGATGTAATAAATTTGTTAAAAAATCTTATTATTAGAAAATTCTATAAATTCTCTATAGTAAAGAATATTTGAATTTGAATAATATTTATGAACAATTATCAAAACAAATATATGAAACTTTGATACCAGTTGGAACTGGCTCATGTTTAGCTTTTTCTGGTGGAGTGGACAGCTCACTATTAGCCACTTTTTTAAAAAGAAAATTTAAGGATACAACTTTGCTATCTATTAATTTTTTAGAATATGGTGAAGTAGAATTCACAAGAAAAGCTGCATATGAAATTGGTTTACCATTGATCCTGAAAAATATATCTATCACGGAATTGGAAAAAGGTATAAAGGATACGTTAAGAATAATCGAATATGATCGGGTTGCACTTCTAGAGAACTGTATAGGCTTCTATTTCATATTTAAATATGCAGAAGAAATTGATTTCAATTATGTGATTTCTGCTAATGGAGTAGATGAATTATTCTGTGGATATGATATTTTTAGAAGCCAATACAAAAAAACAAAAATAACTGGACTCATAGATAACCTAGTAAAAACTGCAAAAAAAGACAAAGTACAAATAGACAAATTATCAGATTATTTTAACTTAGATTATATCTGTCCTTTTCTAAATGAAAAGTTAATTGAGTATAGTAGAAATATTCCAGTTTCACTTAAGATAAAAAATTGTAATGATTTTGTTAGAAAACATTTTATAAGAAAAGTCGCTGAGAATCAAGGGCTTCCAAAGAAAATTGTTTATCGCAAGAAAAAATCATTCCAATACAGTTCAGGTTTGCATAAATCCATCAGAAAATTATCTAGTATCAAAGGATACACTAATCAGAAAGGAAAAAAACTAGGTTATGCGAGCGGTGCTGAAGCATTTATAAAAAACTTGGAAAAAGGAATAGTAGACGGATTAGTTTAATAAATGCTTAAATAACTCAAAGTTTTATATTCTAAAAAAAGAATAAATAAATAGAATATAAAAATATCTATATATTATTTGTACAAAGTATATATCCTAGTAGGGTTTATCTGGTATCAGAAAAATGATCAAGTTACAGGAAATTCAAAGACCTCAATATATCCAAATACCTCAGGTTAACACAGCACTGATGTATTATCATGTTAATTGATTTTCGTTCACGAGACGCTCCTAACGCAACAATAGACCAGTATATTGAACGGGCAGAGGTTAGAGGAATAAATGAGATAGCATTCACTACCCACCTAATAGTCAATGGACCGGATACAAGCACAGGAATAAGAAAACACGAGATAGAAGATTACATTGATGATATATGGTCTGCCCAAGAAGATACGGATATAAAATTAAGAACAGGTTTCGAGGTTGACTACTTCTACGAAAAGGAAGCAGTAATAGACAAACTGGTAAATCAATACGATTTAGATTTTGTACTTGGTAGCGTCCATGTTATTAAAGGTAAAAATATCGGTGTTAGTAAAAACTCGTATGAGTTTTTTAGAGGAAAAAGATTACAGAAGCTATTGAGGAATACTATTCACAATGGAGGTATGCCATTGAGAGTGAGATATTCGATGTGATGTCTCATCCAGATTATTTTCGAAAGTTTCTATCAGTAAACTCTGTTTCTTGGAAAGAATATGGAGAAAACGCATTGAAAGCTATTGACTCTCTAAAAAGTTACAATGTTGGGTTTGAAATAAATACTTCTGGGTACCGACACGGAGTTGGTGATAAATTTCCAGTTGATTGTTTCATTGCGCGCAGGCGGGTTTAATAATTAGGTGTTTGTAGGTGTTTCATGTGGTTTTTAGTGCTGTGTTCGCGTTCTTCTGGATG
>CAZLHX010000186.1:0-3115 GCA_964559475.1 uncultured Candidatus Bathyarchaeia archaeon
CTATTACTCTTATCTATTAATGTTTAATTTTCTTCGTACTTACAGACCCTATCTATTGTCAACTCAGCTATATCCGCGGATAGGCTACTTATTTTCATTATATTTTCTCTGATGTTTATTATCTGTGTTATCTGCGAGGACTTGTATTCATTTTGAAAAGGCATAGGTGTTAGCTTAAGGTATAGCCTCTTTATTTCATCCTGTCTGTTAATAATTATATTAGTTGGCTCGATGTCTTTATGCAGGAAACATTGAACAGATTCCTCATAAGATCTTAAGGCTAATGATGCTGCCTCAAGTAGAATATTCTTTAGTTTTTCTGGTAAAGTTATATCATTTTGGGTCATCACTATGAAGGATTCAGCAATATTGGTGACATTATCTGCAATTCTCTCTATTAGTTGTACTAGTGTCTGGAAATCTAGGCAATCAAGTGGCTCTAAATCTAATTGAGTTGCTAATCTATTATTCTGTGCAGCGTTTCGGATTATCCTTAGTACGAGATACATTAATTGGTCGACATCTTCCTCTAAGGATACAACAGACTTTGCACGGTCTAAGTTACCCTCACTCATTGCTTCGATAATATCCTGAAGCATAGCGAAGGTTATCATGTGCATCCTGTCAATGCAGGAATGGACGGAGGCTCTTGATTCGTCTATAATGGTCTCCAGCTGGATCTTGCTGGAGGCTGAATTTATGACCATCATGTAAAGTCTTCTGCTAATATCTCGGATGGCTATCTGTTGCTCACCAGTGAATATGTTCTCAGAGTTTAAATTTATTAAAGAAGATCCGTCGAGAAAGGATCCGATTATTCGGCGTTTTATGGAGTTGGGCGTCTCATCAGCTTTTATCCTTAGCGTGATTTTCTTAATTTCTTCTATCTCAGCTGTATAGGGCTGCAATGTGAGCGACCCATTACTGGTCATGTGCATTATCACGAAATCCCCCTTCTCCAGGTTGTTCTCTTCCAGCCACTCCTTGGGAAGAGTTACAGCTTTGGAGGATTTCCCTAACGCCATTATTTTTCTATGTTCCATTCTGAGTTAATCTTACCTATGAGATATAGTTAATATTATCCCTTGTCTTTTAATAAAAAAATTAAAAATATATACACCTATTCTGGGATTACAAAAATAAAAAAGGGGGATTATTGGGTTTAATCTGTTTGTATTGCTTCTTCAATGATTCTTTCGATATTTGATATTCCGATGTCTGACTCGAATTTGTGACTTTCTCCACCTGACTCAACGACTTCTAGTTCGAATTTTCCCGTTGGTTCAATACTCTGGACATTTCCTTTCGGTAAATCCAGGGTTAATTCATAGGTTTTTCTTAGGAACCCTTCCTGTTTAAGGAACAGAAGTCTTTGATTGGTGATGAATAGATAGCCATAGTCACCGTCAAGTCTTCCTTCGAAGTTTTTATCAATTTTCTCATCTGGTTTCAGCCGTTTTTCGACGTATTCATACCACTTAGGGGCCATCCTCACACCTCCTAAATAGCAATATAACTTAGTAGAATATTTACCTTGGTGTAATATTATTAACACGAGTTAATATATATATATACATACTAATTTTTTAAAACAGAATATAATAAATATATACATAATTAAGGGTTTTAAAAATGGGGAAGGTTCACTGAAAAATTTTCAGTTCTCTATAAAGTTCTTTAAAGTATTAATTATTAATAGACGTTGTATAAGGTGAGTGTTTGAAACCACTTGATGGCATCAGGATTGTTGATTTAACCCAGCATCTTGCTGGGCCTTTTTGTACAATGCTTCTTGCTGATATGGGAGCAGAGATCATTAAGGTTGAACCTCCATGGGGTGATGCCTCTAGAACATCCCCCCAATATCCCTCGGTAGAGGGACAAAACTCCTACTTCATGTTTGTAAACCGAAACAAGAAGAGCATTGTCTTAGATCTAAAGACGAAGGGGGGAGTCGAAATTCTGAAAAATCTCGTCGAAAAATCGGATGTTGTTGTTGAGAATTTCAGACCTGGAGTTATGGATAGATTAGGAATCGGATATGATGAACTCAATGAAGTAAATCCTATGGTAGTTTATGCTTCAATATCGGGTTTTGGACAGGATAGCCCCTATGTAGACAGACCATCTTTCGATATTATTGCCCAGGCTATGAGTGGGTGGATGTGGTTAAATAGCCGGGAACAACGTGGAATTAATAGCCAAGCTCCCATGGAACCTTCCTGCCTTGCTGGGAGTCCTGGCGATACTGTTCCGGGACTTTTCTGTGCCTTAGCCATTCTCGCAGCACTTAGGAGTAGGGATAAAGTTGGGAGGGGTCAAAGAATCGATATTGCCCAGACGGATGCTCTTATGACTTTATCCGGTTTAGCTTTAACTCGGACTCTTTATGGTGATGGTAATGCTGATGAGAGAGCTAGGCGTCCTCCAGTGAGGATACATGGGGTATATGAGGCGAAGGATGGTTATGTGGTGATAAGGGTGGTTGGGGAAAAAGCTGTAAATGTGGTGGCTGAAACCCTTGATATAGAAGCTGAGGAGGTTCATCCCTCATCTGGAGTCTTGAGAAACTGGTTTAAGGAAAGAGATAGAAGTGAGATCACTGATATCTTGGCTGAGAAGGTCCCGTGTTCACCAGTTTTAACTGATGAGGAGCTCATGAATGATCCAAATGTCCAAGCAAGAGGTATGATTGTTGAAATGGATCATCCTCTAGGATTCCAGTACCGAACAGTATCCACTGGAATCAAATTCTCGGAGACACCAACATCTATCGATAGCCTGCCGCCGAGACTTGGAGCAAACACAATTGAAGTTCTCCAAGAACTAGGATATGATGAAGACGAGATTAACCAATTTCTAGATGAGAAGATAGCTTTGAGCAACAAGCCCAGCCAATAGGCAAGGAGATAAATGCTTAATGTCCTCTTTTCCTTATATGGAATCCTCAAATTCGTATTATACTGATATCCAAAATCTGGTTAGACGTTCCTCTCTCATCTTTCCAGTAAACATAGATAGGTTTGTGGACAAAGCCTATACAAGAGGCGCTGATTGCGTAATAATGGACCTTGAAGACTCTGTACCTGAAGATGAGAAGAAAACGGCTAGAAGC
>CAZLHX010000187.1:0-3098 GCA_964559475.1 uncultured Candidatus Bathyarchaeia archaeon
AAGGTCTCATCTTGAAAAGTTCATCAATGAAAATGGGCGAGATCAAGCAGGCTCTTCACCATGGACTCTGGAAATAATGGAGCAAGCACCTGTACTTGTAATTGTATGGAATGCAGTCCCAAGAAGACTACTATAGACGAGATATCAGAGTTTATCAAATAAGATCAGATCGAATCACTATCAATTTATAAAAATATATGATAGCATCTTTCAACTTTTTTCCCACATTTGATGGAATAAAATTTTAAGCGGGCTCGGTGGTTCTGGAGGCTGTATGCCAGGCTCTCAGCGTCCTGGTCTTTGAGCCACTCGATGAAGGCTGCTTTCTTCAAGTAGGGTTTGGGTATCCGGATAAGCGCCTATAGTAGTGAGTGTCCACCATCAAAAGGGCTTCTTTGAGCTGCTCTACTCCTTCCTCGTCGAGTTCTTTTAGTTTCCTCTCGTTGTGCAGTCTGGATGAGAGGAGGGCAGGATTCAATCCCGTTTCCTTGATCCTGTTTAATGCGTTAACTATCCTCTTGGAAGGCTGAGTTAACAGTACCCTTTGCATTCCTGCTCTCTCTGCGAATGGTGAGTACTGGGCCATTACTGCTATTAGCTCGATATGTCTTCTCCCAACATGAGGCAGGGTTTCCTCTATGATCTTTGAGCCCAGCCCTATGCTCCTGTACTTCGGGTGAACTATCACCCGTCCTATCGTAGCCCACTCCCTGTTCAGCTCCTCTATCTTAGGGCTGTAACCCACCACCCTCCGCCTACCAGAGCTGGAGATACTGGGATAAACGTAAGCGATCACCCCGATGGTCTCGCCCTCTAGCTTCATGGAGAATATCTTCAGAGGAGCAGGAATCTTATGATTACGGTAGTGAAGGTACGCTAGTTTACTGTACTCCCTCTTATCTGCCTCAGATATCTGTACGGATCTAGCCACTGTGCATCTTGCTGGCTCAGCGTTAGGACGGTAATCCACCTCAACTTCCTGTCCCCAGCCTTTGTGAATGTAGATGCTTGGGTTAAGGTCCTCCCGTAGATCGGTGTGAGTTGTGGCTACTATTAGGGTGGACCCGCTTCTCCTGGCAAGCTTCTGAATATTATAGGAGACTATACGCGCAGTCGTCCTGTCCAGGGTGCTGCAGAACTCATCACATAGCCAGAACTTCTTTCCCCCGTCTAGTAGCTGGGCTATCCTGAACCGGTACATCTGACCATCACTCAGGTGACCCGGAAGCCTGAGGAAAAGAAAGGCATCATTCAACCCCACGAGGCTCAGCTTCTTCAAGGCATCACTGAAACTGTCTCCGACGAGGTCAATAACCGGCAGCCCCTCATCCACTGGAAGGCTTCTCATCATGACTGCATCCTCTCCCAGGTCCTTGGCTAATGCCCTCAGAAGAACAGATTTACCGCTTCCACTATCCCCGGTTATGTAGACTATATCGCCTTCCTGTAGCTTGAGCATAAAATCATCAAAGAGGACGTGCTCATGCTCCTCATCGATACCCAGCCCGAACGCCTCAGCAACCGCAATGGTACGCTCAGTGAGAGGAGCCTGCGTCTGGAACGCGATGTCATACACGTAGCAGTCCCTCTCCTTATCGTACCTCCTGGTCTTCAAAAAAACGCTAGGATCTGTCATTACCTGACCTCCACGGTCTCACCCTCATCCCTGTGTCTTCTGACGATCACGGAGGGGTTCTCGTACCCCTTGCGGAAGGGCTGGTACTCAAGGTCCCTCAGCCACTGGTAGCCTGGAAGCCAGGGGCTCCCGGCTTTCTCCTCCAGCTCCAGTGACTTCTGGAATAATTCAGGGTGATACTCCCTCAGGCACCTCCATGACCCTGAGGATTGGAGCGGGCAGCAGAAGCAGCTCAGCCTGTTTGACCAGTGATAAACCGGGTGAATCGGGAGTCCTTCTTTTCGTATTGTTCGCCAGACCCTTTTCTCGGTCCAGTCATAAATGGGGTGCAGTACGTCATGCCTGTCTACGAACTTACCTATCATGAAAGAGGTTAGGTTTCTGCGTGACCTAGATTCCTCGGTCCGGGAGCCATCCACAAAGAGGATCCTGCTTCCCTCGAACTCCTTTATGGCTTTCCTCGATGGCTCCACCTTCGTGATCCTTGTACACCACCGGTTCCGGATATTGGGAGGATTATACTTTACCAGGCACTCCTCGAGGTCCTCGTCAGGAACAGTGATTATGAGGTTCAGCCCCAGGCTTTTGCACATACTCTTGACCTGCTCAGTTGTACCCGGGAAACTCCAGGGATGGCTATGGTGAAGTACATAGATCTTCTCAGCGGGGAGGTATAGGCTGGAGAGATATGATGTTACTGTGCTGTCTTTTCCTCCACTGCAGCAAGCCAGTACGACGTCATAGTCTTCTGCCTTGGAGTAGATCTTCGTCATCTTCTTGGTGATTCTCACTTGCTGGACCTCCCCCACACGGCTCCCACGATAGTACCAACTACAAGCATTATCCCGTTAAACACAGCGTCATTCCAGGAACCCATCCAGACCATGTGAATAATCTCCAAGAAGACGAGCCCCACGAAGAAGATGATCATCAATGCTACTATGAGAACATAGTTCTCATCTGGACCCACCTCCTCCAGTCTCACACGTCTACCGACAGAATCATCTTCCAGTACCACAGACCTGGTTAACCCTTTTCTTACTAGTTTCTTAATAAATGACAACACTTACTCTTTCCTCCTCCCTGTCTACCTTCCTGAGACTAACTTTGCGCCCGAGAGCCTCTACCTCCCTGTACAGCTTCATCACCCACTCCTTCGGCTGAACGAACACCACCTCGTCTATGAGCTCCAGGGGTATCCTGGTGGCTCCCCACCGGTTATTATACTCGACAACATCTTTACCCAGGATTAACTGCTTCTTCTCACGAACAGTAACCCCGAGAAAGACCCCCAGGTCCTTACAGATCACCTCCCTACCATCCACGTGCTCATTCAGTGAAGCTTTGAGGTCTGAGGCGTCCCTCCACCGGACCAGTATCAGGCTACCGTTGGGTATTTTCCCCGCCAGGAGGTCCTCCACCGTATATTTGATCAAGCTTGTGTGACCTCCTCGTGGTTCCA
>CAZLHX010000188.1:0-3093 GCA_964559475.1 uncultured Candidatus Bathyarchaeia archaeon
CAGTTACACATCTCCCTGATTTCCAGCAGCATCAGTATCTTTAGCCGTTTCTCTTCGCCTATGGCATTGAAAATATTCGCGTGTTTTTTGAACTCGAATTCTTCGAGGTATGCGTCTGCAGTGCTTTTTAGCGCGCTCTCAAACTGGCTTGGATTATCTAAGTCGCAGTGGTGGATCTCCAGGGTTTTTTCAAGAGCCTTCTTTTTCTCAGGGTTTATGGTGAATCACCACCAAGTATATAATAAGATAGATTTATATATGTTTATATAATTCAATGGGAATGTCAAAGAAGTCTAAACTAATGTAAAGTAAAAAAAGACTCGGTGATAATATGGCAGAAGAACACACTCATCTTAGTACATTTGAAAAATACTTGGCCATCTGGGTTATAGTATGTATGGGTATCGGGATAGCATTATCTCAATATTTCCCCATACTAGGCCAGATATTTGACGCGTGGCAAATAAGAGGAATGTCTGTACCAATAGGCCTCTGCCTTTTCCTGATGATGTACCCCGCTCTACTTAACCTACAGATGACCGAACTAAAGAAACTAAGAAGAAGCCCCAAGCCCATAATCTTAACTCTCTTCTCGAACTGGATTGTAGCACCATTTGTAACCGCCTATCTTGCAAAATATTTCTTAGCAGGGTATGAGCAGTTGATAGTAGCCGCTATATTACTCGGTTCAAGTCCCTGTACAGCCATGGTGCTCGTATGGGGATCACTAGCTGAAGGGAACCAGGAACAGAACATTATCAACACAAGCCTAAACACGGTAACAATACTATTCCTTTATGCTCCTGTAGTTGCAATATTTACGGGTCTTCAGAATATTCAGATAGATAGAGGGCTGCTGGTCATCTCATTGATCGTATTCATAGGGTTACCCCTCGTGCTTGGTTATCTATCGAAGCGTTATCTGGTTAACAGCAAAGGCCAGGAATGGTTCGAGTTCACATATAGACCCGCGGTTGGACGAGTATCCATCATAGCGCTGCTAACCACGTTGATCATCTTGTTCTCTATGAATGGAGAAGTACTTTTGAATAACCCAGACTTGATGGTAAAGATGTCAACACCACTACTAGTGGGGTTTGCGGTGGTTGTCACTTATAACTTGCTGATCACAAGACTGGTTGGTCTCGCCTACCGTGAGGCTATTACAAGTGTCTTGATTGGGTCATCCAGCCACTTTGAGATAGCTATCGCAACTGCGATTAGTTTGTATGGGCTTAACAGTCAAGCAGCACTCGGAACTACCATGGGGCTATTCTGGGAAGTACCTGTAATGCTAAGCCTAGTATACTTCGGTAAATGGCTAGGTAAAAAGGGGTTCTGGAAAGCTCCGAAAACGGCATAGACGCTCTTTTTTCCTTTTATATATTAGGTACCTCCAAACCAGCATGATGATTCAGAACTTTGAGATGCCATATAGGAATATATTAACTGTTGTGCTTCAAATTTTTAGGATCGCTATAATAGCCTCAGACTAGTTCTATATTATAATAACAGCCATTTAAGGCAATTACTCAAAACATATTAAAATATTTATATATGACGATTGATTTGTTTTAATGGTATGTGGAAGAAGATACTTTTAGGTTACGATGGATCTGAACACTCTAAAAAAGCGTTATTGAAGGCAGAAAAAGTCGCGATTGAGAATGACGCCCTGTTGATTATTGCAAATGTGTATAGAGAGTTGGTTACAAGCGCATTTAGTCAGAGTTTGCTTGAAGAAGCGAAAAGCAGTGTTTCAAACCAGGTAATGACTGAGACAGTTTCATCCCGTAATACAAATGTCGGCGATGAGTTGATTGAGATAGCTAAAAGATATGAAGTAGATTTGATCGTTGTAGGCAGTAGAGGAATGGGGGAGTTAAGATCGCTCTTACTTGGCAGCGTAAGTCATGCAATTGCTAATAACGCACACGTAGATGTTCTCATAATCAAAAACTTGTCAGAGTAATTCACTAGAATAAAGGCATATATAACTTCATCAATTAGTTTGGATAACGGTTTCCAAGAAATTATAATTGATGCAGCTAAATCCATTCGGCTCAGCGCTAATCAGCAATCTACTTGAAGTACAACTTTACCCACAACTTTATCTCGTCCCTGATCTCCCTAACGTGGGCTAGAATTTCCTTCTCAGAGCCTTTGAGGTCTGAGGGGTCCCTGAAGCTGTGGTGGATAAGCTCTCCGCCTGGGAATATAGGGCATGACTCTCTGGCGCTGTCGCAGACAGTGACTATGAGGTCAAATTTCCTGTCCATGTACTCCTCGACACTTTTAGGCTGGGCTCCAGAGAGGTCTATACCCTATTCAGCCATCACCTTAACAACGTAGAGATTGATTCTTGTCGGGTGGGTGCCGGCGCTGCTTGCCGCGTACCTGTCGCCGTAGAGCGTGTTCATGTATGCCTCGGCTATCTGGCTTCGCGCCGAGTTATGAGTACAGAGGAATAAGACTTCCTTCAATTGAACCGAAAGTGTATGTAAAATGGCTGAATTATAATATTGCTCATAGTTGAATCACAGGTCTATCATAATGATCGGTGCGTAGATCTGGGGTTTATTCCTAATCAACGGATTTAAAGCTCTTAAAATGGTCAAACTGAAATTTACACATTTATTTGTTTTTAAGCCGAGTTCTGAAAGATAGGGCGTAATGAGAACGCTTATACCACCATAACCTTTTGTAAAACACAATGGCCGAAGAATCATATGGTGTGATTATAATTGGTGCAGGCCCAGCGGGATTAACATCAGGCATCTAAACCTCAAGATACGGTTACAAGACCCTAATCCTTGAAAGCGGCAAGGTTGGGGGAAAGGCCGCTGAAGCACATTGGATAGAGAACTACCCTGGTTTCCCTGAAGGAGTTACGGGGGAAACCCTGATGGTCCGCATGGAAGCGCAGGCGAAGAGGTTTGGGGCTAAAATCAAGCAGGAGACGGTCTATGGAGTAAGGGATATGGGTAATATGAAAATGGGTTCCACTCGTTCGGGCGGTGTCTACGAAGGAAAAGCGCTTATAATAGCCACAGGTGTGAGCAGGAAAAGCCTGAATGTCAAGGGGGAGAACGA
>CAZLHX010000189.1:0-3026 GCA_964559475.1 uncultured Candidatus Bathyarchaeia archaeon
GTTGCACTTGGCTTTCTGTGCATTATCGTTGTTACATTACAAATTCTTTCAGGCGAATCACAGTCCTCGCATTTACCAGTCTCTACACACGGTGTTTTTTTATTTAGTCTCTTGGCATTGATTGGTGCTGCGACGTTTCTTGCTCTCCATAGCGCTTCTTCCAAGTCCCTAACTATCTTGTTTATTCCGATTACTACTATTACATGTTTAGGACCAAATATTGTAGCTGCTACCCTCTGTCCTCCACCGTCGATATTAACTAAGATTCCAGTTTCTGTTATAGCGTTGATGCTAGTGATAAATACATCGGAGTTAATGTGTTTCCGTCTTATCTCGAGAACTTCTTCGGGAGAAGCACCCTTTTCTCTCGCTTTCCAGTGATCGGCAACCTGATTACCTCTTTTCATAAGTAATTGGGGGATTTTCATTTCCCTTAGGGTTACTGAGCCCCCTAATCCTACAAGGGCATCTTCGGGAACCAGGCTGAGAATTTTCTCTATAGCCTCTTCAGAGTCTTTAGCATAGTATGCCATGAATCCAGCTTTTTTCAGGGACGTGAAGGTTTTATTTATTCTTTGTTTTACATACCATTCTTTGGCTTTGATCAGTTCTGACATAAATAGATGTAGATTTGGCTTTTTATGGATTTGTCGGTTCAACTAATGAATTTAAGTTAGACCTAATATTTTTTCTGGGTTATCCTTCACCATCAATCTGATTTCATCAGAGTCGATACCCCTCTCTAGGAGCATACTTATGTAAATGCGCATACCTTCAGGTGGGGCAGGATTATGAACCTGTCCTAAATCGCTCGCTAGGATATAATGCTCAGGTCCAACCTCTTTAATTATTTCCACTACTTCGTCTATGGTCGTGCTTCTCCATGCTGGTGAGAGAGAAGAGTAGCATAGTTCAAGGTAAGCCCCTTTATCCGCCATCCATTTTTGGTCTTCCAAGGATAGAGCTGCTGTTATGAACTTGACATGGGTGACAACCGTTTTTACATTTCTTCTCCTTGATTCCTCTACTAACGCTTTTGATTCGATATTATCGAGATGGGAAGTGGCTACAACTGCTTCATGGTCGGATACTATATCAAGGATCTCCCCAATCTCTGGTTTTAGGTTCCCATTTTCATCAAGGATGGTGATGCCCTCCATTTTAGCATAAATATTTGGTTTTTTATAGTCTAACCTTGAACCATATTTTCCAAGCTCTCCAAAATGTGCCTTATGGTTTTGAGCATCAACAGTAGGCATCCAAACAATTTTTCCCCCCAAATTGAGGGTTGAGTCCACTGCAAAGGGATTCAGTCCCCCGGATGAATAATTTAAAGTAACCCCCCCATAAATCTCTAAACCGGGTACTGCCTTTTGCACAAAATAACCTCTTTCAACAGTGGGAGTGTGATGATGTTTGATTACAATACCGCGCATTCCTGATGCTTTAGCTACTTCTGCAGTCTCTTGAGCATCCATAAGTCGTGGGAACACACTTGGACCTGCATGAAGGTGAATATCAATAGAATCCTTAAGCAGTTCTAAACCATACCTCATAAGTCCTAGTTACCCTAATTGATTAAAATAATTGCTGAAGATTTTATGCATTTTAAGTATAACTTTTTTTGGTTTTTGGGATACCATTTCTTTTATCTATTAACTTTTTCAGTTCCTGATAGACATTTCTAATTGTAACCTCTGTAACACCCGATGCTTGGGCAATCACTTCTTGATTGACACATTAACCGGATAGTAATCCTGCAAAATACAGTGACGAAGCATAAATGCTTATTTTAATTTTAGGGGATAAGAGAATTATTATTAAATTAAGGAGAAAATGTAAGTAAGAATTTTCATTTACCCAGATGGTTATAATTAAAAAGGTATTTTTTCAACGCTCACTTGAATTAATATTTTTACCTTGTGCTCCTTTATCCTTTAATTACGCTTTTTTATTCTATTCCAGATTACCCTGAGTATGTTTCAGCAGGCAGCATATTAACACGTTTTTTCGATGGACTTGGCTTCATATTTAAATGGGCTACAGAGGAGCTTAGTAATCTAGAGTACAGGTTTAGACCAAGTGATGATTGTAGGAACATTGAGGAACTTATCAGACAGATCTGGAGACTAATAAACTGGATAAATATATCCATCTCTGATGGGGTCTTTGAGAGACCAGAAGAGACTGATGAGATCATCGACCAAATTTTAGAGAGATTATATCATTTAAGAGAATTAAGCTTAGATTTGAGGGAGACGGATCTTAAAAAGATAGAAACTAGTAATCGCCCCTTCTGGCATATCATCAATGGTCCACTGCCCGATGAATTGATTCATATAGGACAGATAAACTCCTTTAGAAGACTTGCTGGTAAACCAGTTAAAAGAGCTCAAGTATTCACAGGGAAACCGCCTAAACAGGAAAAAGGAACTTAATAATTCCATTTAACTTCCATTGCTGGGCTTTCAGTGATTTTTTGGTTAATTCTAATTACGAAACATATCCTAGTTTACCCATCGTAAAATACAAAATTAACCTACACCTAGTTTTTTATCTAATCCTTCGATTGCTTTCATGTATTCCCTCCAATTTCTCCCTCCAGTTACTCCCCCATCAACAACTAGCTCATGACTCGTCACGAACTGGCTCTCATCTGAGGCGAGCCATAGTGCAGCATAAGCTATGTCATTCACTGAACCAGCCCTTCTGATAGGTTGAGCTAATTCGAAAGATTCTGTAATGTCTGGTATTTTACTGTCCGCTTCCTTTATCGGTACTCCGCGAGCAATTGCTATCATTGGTGTTGGTATGAACCCGGGTAGGATGCAGTTTACTCTAATGTTTGATTCCGCGAGTTCCATTGCTACAGATTTCGTGAACTGTAGTACTCCCGCTTTGGAGGCACTGTAAATATGGTTCCCATAACCAGTTCTAATCGCTGCGATACTGCTGGTATTAATGATACTCCCTGAATTCTGCTGACGCATTACTCTGGCAGCGTATTTAGTACCAAGATATACTCC
>CAZLHX010000190.1:0-3000 GCA_964559475.1 uncultured Candidatus Bathyarchaeia archaeon
ATGGCGCCGGGAAAGGGATTTGAACCCTTGGGTCCGTTAGGACACCAGCTTTCCAGGCTGGCGCTCTTCCAGGCTAAGCGACCCCGGCTCACCAGCAATAATCCACATGCCAGAAATTTAAATCTTCAACCCTAATTTACCCATACTGTTTAAAATCTACCGTAACAGAAATACCACTACAAGTATGAATGCCAACTGGATAGAGCGAACTCAAAAAACCATAGATCATCTAGAAAAACTCAAAGAAAATGGTGATGCCGACCGCCTTGAGATGGTGAAGAACATGAGGTTCGCCTTCGGTGCTCTGAGCCAGAGCCTCGGAGGGTGGATGCAATGGGTAAACAGCCCAGAGATCATGAGCCAGTTCACTCAAGAGGAACTAAAAACTATGAGTGACAAGGTAATAGACATGGTAATAAAATTCGTAGAATACGATCAGGATATCACCGATTACGGAATGAATAAAGGACTGGGTAAACAAAGACAGGACGAAGGATCAAATTTTGTAATATAATCACAAGATCCTGTCCCCTGCACCGTCTCCTCCACTAGCCTGATAAACCTCAATTACCTTACAGGCAACAACGCTTTTTCCAGGAAAAGGTCTATCCCGATCGGTAGCGAGTTTATGACCTTTCTCACAAATGGTACCCTCGGTTAAGTCCTCAGCCCGGCATTTAATCTGGTAGCTGCCATTCTTGCCGTAGCAAACAAAACTTGCCCAACCATTATCATTTATATTTTCTAAGGTTTTTCTTAGATAATTATTTACTACGCATAGAGTCTCATTATCCTCCCACCACCATATACCAACATATATGACGTTGGGAACACCTTCTTGGTTAACAGTTGCCATCGGTATGGTTCTCTGTACTGTGAAAGCTTCACGAATTTTATCATTTACCTTAACCATGCTGATTCACAGCCAAGAAACCTCTAAGGTTTTTTAAGGTAACTCAAATAAGCCTCCCTAATCAATGTATAAATGGGATACTTATTGGATTACTTAGACATTCATAGAGAATCAGTTGTTGTTGATACACACTGTGACACATTGAAGTGCCTCCTCGAACAATTCACATCTCACAAGGATAGCATGTGGGAGGATAGAAGTGGCAGCAGCCTTAGCGAAAGGACAAGTCTCGGACATATTGACTTTCCAAGACTTAAAGACGGAGGAGTTGATTGCCAGATATTCGCCATCAGCAGCGAGAGAAGCAGGACACCAGCATATCCACTCAGGACAGCTTTAGAGATGATCGCTAGATTCAATAAAGAATGCAGGCAAAACTCGGACTCAGTCACACAAGTAAAAAACTATCGGGAAATACACGAAGCAAAGGAACAAGGCAAAATTGCAGCCATGCTTAGCATTGAGGGAGCCGATGTGATCGAAGGAAAAGTAGAGCTACTACAGATATTTTATGATCTAGGAGTAAGAATAGTAGGCTTAGTTCATAGTCTGAGGAATCAACTCGCAGACGGAGTGACTGATCGAAGAACAGAAGGCGGACTAAGCCAGCTAGGAATACAAACTCTAGAGGAACTCGAAAAACTAGGAATGATCTTGGATATCAGTCATATCAATGATAAAGGTTTCTGGGACGTAATTGAACAAACCAACAAACCCATCATAGCAAGCCACAGCAATTCAAGAAAGGTATGCGATCATCCAAGAAACATGACTGATGGGATGATAGAAGCTCTGGCAGAAACTGGGGGCGTCATGGGAATGAATTTTGCTCCTAGCTTTATTCACCCAGATATCGCAACTTTAGGAGGACTTGTAGATCATATCGATTATATCGTCGATCTGGTTGGACCAGATCATATCGGATTAGGAAGTGACTTTGATGGAATTCCCTATACGCCTATAGGATTAGAAGATGTAACTAAGATGCCGGCCATCACTGAAGAACTGGTGAAAAGAGAATACAGTGAAGAAGATATTCAGAAAATCCTTGGTGAGAATCACCTGAGAGTATTCAAGCAAGTCATAGGTTAAAGGAGAATACTTTTCCATCTGTATTCTGTACATCCACAGGACTCATCATTGGGATCTATTTCTTTTATTGTTTTTAGAAGAACCCTGGCACCTGGTTTATTCCATTTCTCCTGAAACTCCTTGAAAGCCTTAGACCCATCCCACCTTGGGTCAATTAACCCCTCCCCATAATTAGATACAAGTTCAAAGGCAGCATAACACGCACCTATTTCCCTTGAAAAGAATACCTCTGGTACAAGATTCATAGTCACCACATCAATCCCAGAATTCGTATACCTTATCATGATCTCTGCAGGACTTTCCAGCCTAGGACCTTCAGCAACCCCGACTATGCCCCTATTAAAGACCCTCGGAAACCCCTCCAACTTACAGGAGTCCACCAGGTGCTTGCTTAGAGATGGACATATTGGTTGGTGAAGACGGTAACTAAATCTCGGTACATCGAGACCCTTATCCTGTAAACCTGCCATAAGCATTTGAGGCCTTTTGGTAGTATAATCCACAAAATCATCTGGGATCACAACGTCTCCTGGATCTAATAACCTGTTTGTGGAACCACATAGAGCTGTTCCAAGTATCTTTGTGACTCCTGCTTTCCATAAAACGTAAAATACTCTCTCACCGCTACTATCTGGCTCAGTGTTACGTATATTACGATTAATTCCATGAAAAGGAACATACAGAAATTCCCGATCGCTCACTCTTGCATAGGTAAAAGGGGCTGACTCACCAAAAGGAGTTTCAAATACAAGATTCTCTGATAAAACCTCGACCCCCGGGTAGTCATTTGGAAAACCCGATCCTATTATGGTGGATCCTCCTAGAACCGCTATCTTTACCTCTGGAATATTATTCATGTTTATTCTCAATGGATTTTTGATATTAGAATGGATCCATAGCCAGAAGTTTCAGATTGAGTTCGATAAACCCAATTGATCTATAATTATATACTAGTTTATAGATAAATCTCTATAGTTTCTATAGTAGTTATGAGG
>CAZLHX010000191.1:0-2905 GCA_964559475.1 uncultured Candidatus Bathyarchaeia archaeon
TTGATGGATCGAGTCGGTCTAGACGTAGTAAGAGATATCGAGATGATTTATTACAACGAGTCAGGTGACCCCCGAGATGCCCCACCTAAGATTCTTTTAGATAAGATAGAAAGAGGGGAACTGGGAGTAAAAACAGGTAGAGGGTTTTACGAGTACCCTAATCCAAGTTATGAAGACCCGAATTGGATGCATGGTAAGTAGATTTATTATAGGTTTTATATTTAGATCTGGAAATTTTCTCTTTATTATTCCAATAAAATCAAGATTCTAAGAAATTTTAAACAGTCTTAGAGAAGTAATTAAGGGGTGTATGGATTTTAATGGGGGAACTCGGAAGTTTCTTCGCGAGGCAGGCTAGAAACTATAAGTTAGTGCTTCTAAAGAAGAGCGGGTTCTCTGCTTTTAATTATTTGACTTTTGATTATACTAATATCTATATTCGGGAACTTGGAGCCAGTTTCATTCAATTAGGGCTGATAGGGTCAGTTGGGGGATTGGTTAATGCTGTTATTGCTTATCCATTCGGTCGACTGATAGATAGATACAGCTCAAAAAATATAATGCTAGTAACCCTTTTTCTACAGACTCTTGTACCCTTGACTTACTTTCTTGCTAAGGACTGGATCTGGATTGTTCTCGCTACAGCTTTATCGACGTTTGCTTTGTTCTGCTCCCAAGGTGTAGAGAATGTACTCATGGCCAACTCTCTACGAAACGTAGATAGAGCCAAGGGTTTCTCACTCGTTACCGCTGTATCTCTAATTCCAACGGTCGTCGCACCACTGATAGCAGGAGCTACGTTAGCTAGGCTAGGGGGGATCTCAGCACAGAACTTGAAGCTTCTCTACCTTGTAGAGTTTTTAGGACTTTCAGTGATTAGCGTGTTCGTTGGTTTAAGATTGAAGGAGACGAAAAGTCTGCTGGATCATGGTGGAACATTGTTAGAGGATCTTAGAGAGGTTGTCTCAGGGTCACCCTATCTTAAAAGATGGCTTCTCATCGACACTATGAGTGCATCAAGCTACGCGGTTATGGGCAGATATATTATGGTTTATGCTTCGGAGATACAGGGAGCCGGTCCTATTATCCTGGGCTGGATGGCAGCTGTATTCGCAATAGTAGGAATACTTTCTTCTATTCCTCTAGGTGCACTGGCAGACAGGATAGGCAGGATTAGAACTGTTTTACTTATTCGACCTCTTTTCCACATTTCCACACTAATACTTCTATTCACCCCAGATCCAAGATGGATTATCCTGGGATGGGCATTAAGAGGAACATTTAACCCCAGTTTAAGTATCCTGGCAACCTATAGAAACGAACTTGTCTCTCCGGAGGAGAGGGGTAGATGGATGGGAATAAGAGAACTACTTCGAGGAATCTTCAGAATACCCGCCCCACTATTAGGCGGGATCCTATATACCAGAGTCTCCCCTACTGCACCATTTTTGTTTCACATGTTTATAGACATATTCTTGAGGGTCCCACTATTGTTGACAATGCCTAAAACTCTTCCTAAAAAAGGGTAAAGAACGACAAGGTAAAACATTTTTCAAAATACAAAGAAATAAAACGAGTCTGTGGTTTAGCTTACCTAAAATCAAGGCTTCTTGCAAATTCAATTTTTGAAGATACAGTTTTACAATTAACCTGCATGCATTTTTGTGAGGAACCATTGATTTGTTAGGGAGAGCGAGATTGGCTCTTAAATGTTTTAAAAGGTAACTATTTTTAGTACCCCTACCCATACAATGTATGGGTACCCCTACATGCTATTCAATCCACTGCCTAAAACGAATAAAAAAGATCTATACAATAGAGAGTCTGAGCTAATCAGGTTCAAGAACTCTATAGAGTATTCTTCCTTAATAGTAATACACGGTTTACGCCGGACGGGGAAAACTTCATTCATGAATGTCGCGCTAATAGAATCTAGTCATCCATTTATTATACTGGATATGAGGGGACTGCCCTTTAACCCCAGCCAATCAGACTTGTTGAGAAGAATAGAGGTAGCATTCAATCAACTTGAAGAAAAATGGTTCTCCCAGCTCCAAGCAGCATTAAGGCGGATAAAGGGAGTAAGCGTACTTGGCAGTTCTATATCATTAGACTGGAGTAAAGAAGGGGTGGATCTATCTTCACTTTTCGATAGGTTAAACTCATGGGCTGAGGAGAAAAACACGAAGTTTATTCTTGCCTTTGATGAGATCCAGCTGATACGAGGAGATAAAGGAATCATAAGACTATTTGCACACATTATCGACTATAACCAGAAAATATGCATCATAGTTACAGGCTCAGAGACTGGGCTTCTATTCGACTTCCTAGGCATAGATGATCCAGAGTCCCCCCTCTATGGTAGACACTTTACAGAGATCAGGATGAATAATTTTAATGAACCTCAGTCCCGGGATTTCCTTACAACTGGGTTCAAGCAGATAGGGATTGATCCTCCGAGTGAAGTGATCGATTACGCAGTCAGTAGGCTAAACGGGACGGCGGGATGGCTCACGCTCTTTGGAGCCCGATGCCGGGATGAGAGAGAAGCAACAAAAACACTGGTAGACGAAGTGGTAAGCGAGGCAGGCAGATTAGCGAGATCAGAGGCTAGTAAAGTAGCAAGATACTCGAAGCGCTACAGTGTCATCCTAAACTACTTGGCGAGTTCAAAAAAAGCGACTTGGACCCAGATAAAATCAATACTTGAAGCTCGAGAGAATAGGACGTTAACAAACTCAGCCGTTTCTGAGCTGCTGAATAAGCTGGTAAAAGCAAGCCTAGTAGAGAAAAAAGATGAGTACTCCCTCTCAGATCCACTCCTTGAAGCTGGTCTTGTCGAAAAACCGCTCCCAGAAAAATAAAGAATCATTAAACAGTTCCTGTAAATACTGTAAAAACTCAA
>CAZLHX010000192.1:0-2853 GCA_964559475.1 uncultured Candidatus Bathyarchaeia archaeon
AGTGAGTTTGCCAGTCCATAGCCAATCATGCTTGTGACTAAAACCTTTTTAGATCCATATTTATTTGCCATAAACCCGGCTGGAATCTTTATTACTATGTATCCAATCAAATATGCAGTTTCTAGTAAACCTGATTGGGTGTAAGATAAGCCTAGGTCTTTTGTTAAAATTGGTAGTAACGGGGCAATACAGATCTTTCCAGATAAATACTTATCCAACCAGTCCAAGTGATGAGAAGAACGGTATAATTATAGTCCCACCACTTAGGATTTACCATAAGAGCATCTTAGATTACTTCAAGTTTTTATTAACTTCGATTAGATTTTTTAAACATGTACTCTAAAAAATGATTATGAGTACTCGCTCCATGATTTTTGCTCTGGCAGCTGTTCTCATATGGAGTACCCTAGCTATACTAGGCTCAAAGTTGGAGTCCGTTCCCAGTTTTCTTCTAGTAGGGGTTGCTCTTATTACAAGCGGAATCTTAAGCACATTTAAAATTAGAAAATGGAAAGTTCCATCCAAGACCCTTCTAACTGGTGTAGGCGGCATTTTTGGCTATCACTTTCTTATTTTCACAGCGTACAAGTATTCACCGGTAGTTGAGGCTAATCTAATGAATTATCTATGGCCTCTTCTCATAGTCTTACTTTCTCCAATAGTTTTACCCGAGTACAATCTTGAACAGAATCACATACTTGGCGCCTTAATAGGACTGTCAGGTGCTGCATTGATAATAACAGGAGGCAAAATACAACTTGAGATAGAATATCTTCCAGGTTATCTAATGGCTGCAGGAGCAGCCATTGTCTGGGCTTTATACTCATTAATGAGTAAGAAACTTCCAGAGTTTCCTACAGCTGCAGTCGGAGGCTTTTGCGCGGTATCAGGAATAATCTCCTTGTTTCTTCACTTCTTTACTTCTATAAATCAAGGATTATATTCTCCAAATAGGCTTGAATGGATCTACATGATCCTTCTTGGTTTAGGTCCTATGGGTTCAGCTTTCTTCGTCTGGGATAAGGCATTAAAAGAGGGGGATCCCAGAGTAATAGGTTCAATAACTTACCTAACGCCTCTGCTATCCACTCTGTGGCTAATACTTGCAGGAGGGAAAAAATTAACATGGATATCTGGCTTAGCTATGTTCCTGTTAATTACTGGAGCTTTTATAGGGACTAGAAAGAAGGATTAGTCCTTTCTTGAACCAGTGACTCCACCAGTTTCTTGGCGTCTTTCTTTATATCCTTGCCATGGGTTATTAGGAGGGCGTCAAAATCATATGTTAGTAGTCTCTTTATCTCACTTGTTGCTTGCTCCACGTCTAGGCAGTATTTCTCAGGGGGAGGGCAGAGGTTTCCTTCTTCATTTTCGAATATTGTATCCCCGGCTATGATAGCTTTCTGCTTGATCAAGTAGTAACAGGCGTTACCTTCTGAGTGCCCTGGTACATGTATTACTTGAATACCCCCACAGTAGGGAAGGATTTCATTGTGTTCTAATCCTCCCACATCAACGCCTACAGCTTCTTTGATAAGGGGAACCTCGTGTTCCTCAGCTTTTACAGGAGATCCCGTAAGTTCTACAAGTCTGGGAAGGTTCTTTATGTGATCCCCATGTTTATGCGTGATTAGTATTAATTTGACATCACTCCATTTTTTATCGAGGTGGGTAAAAAACCTATTGTAGAGCTCTATAACAGGTCTGATAGTTATTATAGATTGCTTTCGCCGCGTTTTCTATGGCCTCCTTCTCACTCTGAGGCAACTTATCCCAAATATCTGAACCAAGCTTACAGCCAACACGAGTTGGCACGCTGACATTTACAGGTTCAGGGATATCTGAGAACCTCCGGGAACCCGCGATGCTATAAACTTCTCCCCCATCCTGAATAATAGACCTAACAATATCCCTGAAACCAGCCGCAGGGCCCACCTCCGTACCTCCTATAATATCTACCACCTTCTTAGAGACCCCACGAACATATGCCGCTACCTTCTCTCTATCGATATTTTTCCCAGATTCCTCAAGGTACTCATCAAGGGGAATCCCTCTTATCTTAACTGTTGACCAGAGGCAGCTCGCAGCCGAGCCATGTTCACCGCCCACAAAACCATCTATTTCTGAGATGGGGACACCGAGATCCATGGATAGCTTGGCTCTAAACCTCAAAGTGTCGGGGTGATCTCCGGTGCTTATGACGAAATTAGCTCCCGATACCTTTTTGAATAAGGTAGCCATAGCGTCAACCGGATTCGTGACTATAACCCATTTTGCTCTAGGATTATTCTGAGGCATCACTTCAGCGATATATTTTATAATCTTCGCGTTATCCACCGCGAGATCCCTTCGATCCATCTCTACACCTGGTAACCTGGGCTTCCCCGGGCAGACGACCACGAGATCGGCCCCTGAAACCTCCTCATCCTTCTCGTATGTGTTAATACTTACATCGTACTTCAGACTGGCTGCTACATGCTTTAATTCTTCTCCGAAGGCCCATGCTTGACCGGGTTTTACATCTACTAAGGATACCTCTTCGACGAGCTTTTCGTTGAATATTGAGTACGCTGTTGGGCGACCTATCCTTCCCAGGCCAACCACTGCTAAGTGTAGATCCAATTTTATTTACCCTAACTATATCAAGAATGAAAACCTATAATTGTTTTCAATTTTCACTTGGCATCTTCGCCCGTTCTATTTACTCGTTATGGTAGTAGGCGCACTCGCTTTTAGTTAGCTGTTACTAGGATCTGAAAAGATGTTTCTGTTGAGTCCATTGAGCCCTTTTTGGATTCGGGTCATTCAAAAATGCCCTCAAATGATGATTTTGTATGGCGCCGGGAAAGGGAT
>CAZLHX010000193.1:0-2819 GCA_964559475.1 uncultured Candidatus Bathyarchaeia archaeon
CCCCCGGCGGAGTACCTGAACCCTGAGACCACCTCGTCGAACAGTAGGACGACGCCGTACTTACTTGTTAGCTCCCTGAGACCCTTGATGTATTCTCTACTATATAGAGCGTTACAATGGTGTACAAAGCCTGCTACATCTCCTGATTTGAAGGCTTCTTCAACCTTCTCAAGGTTATTGAAGGGGACTATGACCACATCTCTCTTTATCCCCTCCGGTATTCCCTTCACGTTATATATGCCAACTGGAGGACCCCTCCGTGCATAAATTGTACTAGACTGTTTACCATGATACGCTCCCAAGTGTACCACAATCTTTTCTTTTCCTGTATAGATCCTGGCTAGCCTAATCCCCATCTGAACGGCCTCACTCCCACAAGCTGTTGCTCGTACCAAACCCTTACGAGCCGAAGGGACTAGGTCCTTGATTTGATTTGCCCATTTTATTTCGAGCTCAGTGGAGGCGCCTATATGGAACCCCTTGGCTGTTTCCTCCTGAAATTTTTCCATGATCCCTTTATCATTATATCCGAAGAGCAGGGAACCATGGCCCATAACATAGTCGACATACTCGTTCCCGTCAACATCCCATTTCTTTGTTCCATCCGCAGACTTAGCGTATATCGGGAAGGGCGACTGGTGCCTTCCATCGTGGGTAACACCGCTTGGAAAACATCTTAGAGCCTCCTGATAAAGATCCAATGACTTCTTATGTTTCTCCCTATATACTTCCTCAAGGTCACCAATTTTTACCATGATCTATAATTACATTATAACTGATATAGAATTTTTTATGGACACAAGTTTAGTGGGTGCTTTTTCTTTAAATTCTTAATAGTTTTCTCAGGTTACCACCCAAAGCCATTCTTTTCTCCTCCTCGGAAAGATTGGTGTAATCGTATACGGTTAACCCGATCTTTGGTATCCCTCCTGCTGCATTAGAGCCGTATATCAGCCTATCGGCTCCAACTTCTCTGGCTATACGATCAATGAAACCTGGTTCAGACACGAGTGATAACCCGAAATATACGTTACTATTTTTCTTACCTGCCTCAATAGCCTCAGCCTGATAGTATCTGTAACCTGAGTGATCCATAATTATTGGCACCTTAGGGAACTCTTTTGCTAACTCTGAGATATGCCAAGGGTACCCGCCCTCACTTGAGGAGTGGATGGTTACAGGTATTCTCATTTCCTCTGCTTTTTCCATTGCAGGATGAGTTACTATACTATCCACAACATATCTGTGCCTTGTAGGCATGAGTTTCATCCCTTTGAAGTCATATTCTTTGAGTGCCTTCTCTAACTCCTCTACAGCATCGTATAGGTTAGGGTTGATGTATGCACATGGGATGAACCGGTCTCTGTGAGGAAAGTCTTGGAGTGTGTGGTATAGTTCCTTGTTAAGTGGATGTATGTTTGCGCTTGGTGGGAACAATACAGCTTTGTAATCACCTCCTACTTCACCAAAGAGGTCAACTAGTCTCCCAAGATTGCTATTCTCCTCTGGCTCGCCGTTCCAGTAAGTCTCGTAATCCAAAATCATTCTGAGGTACAGTAAATAAGACTTTTTTAATGGTAAATAATTTTCCTACTCGCACTGGGAATCAACTTCAATGTATTGTATGTATACAGAATTCTAGTGTATTATTACTGAATCTCTCCTACTTTGACTCTACTGATTGAGATAATATTGCTTAAACAGATTACTATACCTAGATAGAATGGGGTAAACACACCAATTTTGGTATAGATCAACATTAATACTAGAGGACCGACGAACCCACCAACGTCTTGGAAAGTCCTGAAAAACCCAATAATAAGCCCTCTTGCATCCGAGGGGGTAATATCGGTTAGCAATGCTGTAAGCGTCGTCATACCAAGGCCATCCCCAGCGCCACCGAGAAAACTGGTAAACAATAATAGTACCATGTTTTCGAAGAGTGTGAAGAAGAAAAAGGATATACCCATCACAATGTAGCTCAAGATTAAGACTGGCTTCCTCCCAAAGCGATCAGAAAGAATACCGGCAATAAAAAGAAATGTGACCATTCCAGCGATCCTCATACCAACGATCCAACCTATATTAGCCACGCTTAGCCCCCTGTTTTTGTTGAGATAAAGTATAAGAACAGTCTGCGTCAATCCTCCACCCAGGAATCTTCTGAAAAAATTATTGACACAGACGAGTAAGATGCTCCAGTTCCTTAGGTTGGAAGAGATATGTTCCATACTTATACTTTCAGCGTGTTTTCTATTTTCTCCATCGTTTTTCATATTCTTTGATCTTAAGGCGATTCCGAAGCCTAGTATTGTGAAAAAGGTTGATACATAGAAGATCTCCGTGAATGAGAGATATGAGGCTAACCAGGCTCCAAATGGGGCTCCTATGAAGCTCCCAATGAATTCTACTCCTTGAAAGATTCCAAGTGCTTTTCCTCTCGTATTTACTGGTAGAATATCCATTAACAGTGCGGTGTTGCTCATAAAATAGAGGGCTGTCCCCATTCCCCAGATCGCCCTTCCCATGATGAGAACGTAGATGTTTCTAGCCTGGCTGCAAAGGACTGGTCCTAGGAGGCTTAGCCCTAGACCTAATATCAAAACATTGCCTTTTCCAAACCTGTCAGAGATGATTCCTGCTGGTAATTCGATAAATATTCTGGTAATGAACCAAGCCGATATAACCAGGCCTACGAGAACTCCCGATGGGTCTAGGTTATCCGCGAGTATTGGTAGAAAGGAAGAGGATAAGCTCATTCCCACCATAATGTTAAAGCCCACGAAAAGAAGCTCATAGTAAACTCTAGGGAGATCCGG
>CAZLHX010000194.1:0-2787 GCA_964559475.1 uncultured Candidatus Bathyarchaeia archaeon
CCATCAGAGGTCCTGGCGGCCATAAGCCAGTCCAGTCCCAGGCTCTCAACGGCCTAGATGACGTCTGCCCTGTAGAAGAACCTGTCCAGGAGCACGTCGAGGCTTATATAGTCCCAGAAGGTGGTGGTGCCCTGCTTCGCCCTGCCCCTGACGGTTCCCTCTGCCTCCCCAACATCACTGTATAGTGAAGGCTGTCCCCCACTATAATGCCACATCATGGGTTTTACGAGCTATAATGATGTGTATGGAGATGGATCTCGCTACTAAAGCCCCTCACGATGTAATAATGTTAGATGGTTCGATGACGACGCCACTAATCTACATCAATCAAGCCCTCAACGAAGTCAATGAATCTCCGCCAGAGCTGAGTGAAATCCTTTTAGATCAAATTGATGTAACAGTGGAATCAGTTAAGACAATTATTCATGCCTCCAGAAGCGACAAAATATTTGTTGCAGCACCTAAATATACCACCAAGAAGGAGTTATCAGACCTGCTCGGGCTATCAGGCTACGAGGACAGGGGACTACTTTCCTTTGTCATGGAGTCTGGAGAATATGTCGGGCCTATTTCAAAGGCTGCTGTTTCCAGGCCTTGGGAGATAGAGAGGATCTCAGATTCTTATCGTAGTTTTGTACCCGAGTACATGTATCAGGTCCGGAACCTTAAGATAATATATTACAGGCCCTTCGAACATGTTCCTACGCTACGGCTGGAGGTGGCTAACTCAGTGGCTACGAATCCTCAGCGTCTGGCCATGCTTTTTGAGGCGATTAAGATACAGTGTGGAGCCCCCAGCATATTTGAGCCATATCCTCTTTACATGGCTGATAGGATGGTAAAGCATCTTGGAAGAGCCATCCTGGCTTTACGAAGGACCACTACCCAGTATATTGCAGAGAGGTGGGAGGCTCCCCTTGGGTCCATGTTCTTGGCCATGCATGGGTACCGGACGGAGTTCGGGAGGTGAAAATTATGGAATATACTCTAAGACAGATACTGGAAAGATCAGAGAGAATAGGAGTTATTGGATCCCTTCAAGCACAGCTGATCTCACCATCGATATTCTTGGTACAGCGGTCAACAAGAGGCTTGTGGGAGGGTTAAGCATATTTGAGTACCATCAAGAAGGAAGGAAAAACTATGCTCTGGGCCAAATAGTGGAGATAGAGATGAGAAATGTCTGGACGCAGGACCCAACTATGAGAGGGCTGATTCGTCAGAAAGGCAGAGTAGATCCCATTACCGAGCGACAGGATATACACATAGCAAGAATGACGATTAGCTCAGTCTTCCAGAAACAGGGTGATCGTATAGATCAGAGCATTCTTGGAACTGTTCCACCAACCGGAACATCGATCAAGCTGATGTGCATAGAGGTAATGGATTCACTATTACACGATTACAGGGATCAGCTTTTCTATCTCGGAAATGCCTACGGCACAGATATCCCTCTTCCCATGTGGTTCAAACACTTCGGATACGGAGAACAGGGAGCAGGAGAGGCATACCATGTAGGTATCTTCGGTAAGACCGGGTCAGGTAAATCCGTATTAGCGAAGATGATACTATCCGCATACTCCAGACATGAAGACATGTCCATCTTTATCCTTGATCCTCAGGGAGAGTTCTCAAGAGACTTCACGAGAAATTCAGATATTAAAAGAATAGCCGAAAGTTATGATAGAAATATCGAGGTATATCATGTACATGAGCTTACCTTAACTGGATGGGACTTATTCAAGAAAATACTGGTAAACTCGGATTTCCTGAAACAGTTAGGGATAATACACGAAACTAATCAGATGCAGGCAGCCAACCAGATACAGACAATACTAGAGGAGGCATACGATGGAAAAGAAAAGCACAAGGTTCTATGGCATGCTCACAAGGAATCTTTCTTTAAAATAGTATGGAGCAAACTACAGGACAACGAGATCCTAAGCCACATATACAGCACGGAAGAGCTAAGAGGCCGAGTATTTTTCACGATCCAAGGCGCAGATAAAAACCAGAAATATCAGCAATGGAAAAGGATAACAAGATTATTCACCTTCCAGGGAAAGCCGAAGGAGACCATGATAAAAACCCTGGTGGAAAAGATTGAGGAAAAAGGCTCCCTAGTAATAATTGACTTATCTGGGATACAAACCCCCGACGACCTATATTGGAATGAAGAGATAAAATTCATAGTGATAGGCCAATTCCTTGATCAGATAGGTAAAAAAGCAGAGGAAAAATTCAAGGCAGAACAACTGCTGAATGGCCTAGTCATAATCGACGAAGCTCACAGGCTCGCACCCAGATACAGACTAGAAAACGAAGACTTGGAGACAGTGAGAACACAACTCGTCGATGCAATTAGAACCACAAGGAAATACGGCCTCGGCTGGATGTTCATCAGCCAGACATTATCAAGTCTACACAGGGACATCATCAACCAGATACGAATCTACCTATTCGGCTTTGGACTAGGCTGGGGAATAGAAAGAGAAGCACTACGGGAAATAATCGGAGGACAGAGAGAGTCAATGAACCTATACCAGAGATTCAGAGATCCTCAAAGCAGCCTAAGAGAAAAAGAATACAGCTTCATGAGCTACGGACCTATCTCTCCTCTATCTTTCTCAGGTATACCACTCTTCTTCAACGCCTATAAATTCCCGGAGGAATTCAAGAAACAAAACTCCTTCACCTACTAAATCTAATTTTTGGTCACACTTTTACTAGATTATCTACTTCTGAAGACATTCAAATAATCATTAAGAATTCAACTAGCAAATTTAT
>CAZLHX010000195.1:0-2777 GCA_964559475.1 uncultured Candidatus Bathyarchaeia archaeon
TCCTGTTAACCACAGTAAAATTCACGTTGAAATAAAGCGAAATAATGCCTTAATATAGACGAGCTAAACACATACAGCCAGTAATACCATAAACACAATCACAATATACAAATTCCCAACGCTTGGAATAACCGGAGGCTAACACATTTTTACAAGTAAAATCCACAAAAAATTGAATATCTTTCATCAACCTAAGGATCTGTGTTATCATACTTAAACAAGGGCAGGAAATTTTTTATTAATTTCAGATAATTCTGAGATAAGATGGATAAATCAGATATATTCAGGGAACTGGAGAACGCTATCAAAAATTTTGATGAGAAAGCTGCTGAGAAGTATTCAAGAAAAGCAATCAAAGCAGGAATAGACCCCGTTGAGACTTTAGAGGAAGGACTCGCTAAACCCCTCCTTCACATCGGTGAACGCTTTGGCAGGGGAGAGGCATTTATAACGGAGTTAATAGCTGGAGCCCAAGCCATGGAAGCAGGAGCAAAGATCCTGAACGAGGAGATAAAAAGACACGGAAAGGAGAGAAAGCAAGTAGGAGAATTTATGATAGGAACAGTTGAAGGGGACATACACAGCATAGGTAAAAACATAGTCGCAACAATGCTCAGGGCTAACGGATTTAAGGTCTATGACCTAGGGATCGACGTACCCACAGAGGAATTCGTGAAAGCTGTGAGAAAAAAAACCCCAGATATACTCGGACTCAGTGCCCTCATGACAACCACCATGGACAAACAGAGGGAAGTGATTGATGCCTTAAAGGAGGCAGGACTCAGAGATAAAATAAAAATAATTGTTGGAGGCGCACCTGTAAACCAAGAATGGGTTGAGGAGATAGACGCAGACGCGTGCGGTCTAGACGCAGGCACCGCTGTTACTAACGCTTTAAAGCTCATCAAGAAAGAATAAAAACTCAAAATCGGGAGAAAATCTATGGAAATGACCGAGACAGAAGATAGAATCATTGAAGTCAGAGATGTAAGGTTAGGAGGGGCTCCGGATGAGAATCCCACCGTTTTGATAGGGAGCTTGTTTTACAGAAAATCCCCGTTAATTCTTGATGAGCACGAGGGAAAATTCGATAAATCTAGGGCTGAGGAACTTTTAGCAATTCAGGACGAGTTATCAGATATAACTGGTAACTCAGCCATGCTGGATATTGAGGGAAGTACATCCAGTGCAGTTGAAAATTACATTGATTTCGTAGCTGAGAGAACCGATGCCCCCCTCCTTCTAGGGGGACCCACACCAGAGATGAGAACAGCAATTCTTGATATAGTAAAAGAGGGGGGATTAAAAGATAGAGTCATATACAACTCACTCATGCCCGGACGCAGTAAAGAAGAGGTAGAGGCGATACTGGAAGCCGGTCTTGATACAGCAGTTCTACTGAGATATACCTTCTCCGATCTTAGCCCTCAGGGAAGAGTAGACGCCCTTACTAGACTCAAAGAAGAGACTGAAAAACTAGGACTCAGTAATACGTTGCTGGATACCTTTGTCATGGACGTTCCTAGCCTCGGGATCGCTTTCAGTGCATTGAAGAAGGTTAAGAAAAGACTGGGTTTACCTGCTGGTTGTGGCCCACATAATGCCATCGGAATGTGGAGAGGCCTGAGAAGAAAGATGAAGGTCAAATCGAGGAGTTCCATTGTTGCCTCGGTTAACGCATTCGCAGCTGCATCGGGAGCGGATTTCCTCCTGTACGGACCTATTGAAAATGCGAGAGATGTTTTCCCTGCTGTTTCCATGGTGGACGCGGCTTATGGCTTCAAGCAGATACAGGATGGAAAGAGGCTTAGTAGGGATCACCCTCTATTCAAGATAGCTTGAAGGGTTCTCCCTTATTCAAAGATCTTAATCTCTATATGGTATAAATAAGGAGTTGATATACTCCTTGTTGAAATGGGGGTCTAGCGATAGCTCATGATAATTTATTTTCTCCATAAGATTTACTGTGGCTATCCTTGCCTCTTTTGAGACTAGTTGTATTTTAGCACCTTTTACAGCTATGCTTCCCACGAACTCTACGATATCGGGTTCAACACTTGGTATCATTCCTATAGCTACCGCATTATCTGAATTAATATTGCTCCCAAAATCCCCGGCAATTATAAACCTTGAAATTTCCTCCTCTTTGACTAGATGCCTCATCAGCATTATGGAGCAAGCTGCTCGAATCGCCGCCTTAGCCTTCACCAACTCCTCTACATCACTCTGCAGCAACACTTGGAGGAATTACTGAATAAAGGCATTATCTAAAGGACTTAAAACCTCAAAACAAACCTGGAAGGCCTCTACAATATATCTAAAAACCTCAAAGGAAGGCCTCTAAACACGGTTCTTAGCCTTAGGACAAACTAGGTTGTTTTATCGTTTGATATCTTGCGGCGCTTGTGTAGACATGCCCAAAAACGCTGAAATAAGGATTAAAACCATTTTTCCCAGAATTTCGCAACATGCTGGCGCGAACCAGGGAATACCACAAAACCAAAGATGTACTTCCTGTCAAGCAAGTGCTTGGTCATAAGAACATCAAAAACACGCTTGTCTATACACACCTAATTGACTTCAGGGAAGAGGAATATGTTTCAAAGGTAGCAAAAGACTCTGAGGAAGCACAGGTACTCATCGAATCAGAATTTGAATACGTCGTCACCGCACCGGACGGACTCATGATATTCAAGAAGCGAAAATAGCGGTGGGTTCGGCGTAGATGCGGGGGGTGGGATTCGAACCCTACTCCATGTGGAGATATCTCCCGACAA
>CAZLHX010000196.1:0-2575 GCA_964559475.1 uncultured Candidatus Bathyarchaeia archaeon
TATAGCGGTAATAAGTACATCTAACCATGTGAAAGTGCTTATTCTGTATCGTATTTTCTGGGGAGAGATGAGAGAAAGGTTCAATCCATTTTCAAGCGCACGCCGAGGATTCCATTGTTAATCGCTCTATAATTCTACTGAACAATCTATCACTTTAAAGATTACTCCACAGTTAATGTAATATAACTACGACTTGTAATCGCTTTGAGGGTACGCCTTCAGGAATAGTGAAATGGGAAGATCTTTCTCAATAGAGATAAAGTCTAGAACCTATTTAGATAAAATCTCGATACTTGATGATGACCAAGGAGTTCTACTTGAAGGAGAATACGGAGACCTGTGTTTCCTTTCACTCCATGAAGATAAGCTATTGGAGATTCAAGGGTCAAAAGGTGTTTTCCGGATAGAATTAACAAAAAATGAAATATCCAAATTGCTCGAGCCTGGAGGGTACCCAGTAAAAGGTGATTAAATGGCACAAAATAATCAGACAATCTTAGCCGCAGTCCTAATAGTCGGATTAATAGTTGGCGCTGGAGCCGGTTACTTACTCATTCCACCAAAAGAAGTAATTGTCACAGAAACGGAAACAATAGAGAAACATCCCCTCGAAGGAAAAACAGTGCAAATCGGATGCATCACACCTGACGGACTGGAACCTAAACAGACGTTCTTCCAGCAAGTCATTGAAAAGGATATCAATGAGTATGTTGAAGACCTTGGTCTCGATATAACTTTTGAATTCGTTTTCAAGGATGCAGTGGGTCTTGATTCAAACCACCAAATGAAAGTAGAAGAATTAGCTACCGAAGGGGTAACGATATTCATAGGTGGTTCCTGGTCGAGCATGGCAGGAGCTTCTCTCGAATATGTTAACGATAATAATATGCTTATGGTTAGCGACAGCTCAACATATGAGGACTTGGAAATTGAGGGTGATAACCTCTTCCGTTATTGTCCTGTTGACGCAAAACAAGCTGAAGCCTTAGGGGATATCGTATCCTCCCTAGGTATCGAATATGTCTATCTAGCTGATGATGAATCATGGGGATGGACTGAACCATACTATCAAGCATTCAAAACCAAGTTTGAAGCAAACGGGGGTACGATAATAGAGAGGATTCTAGACAACACTCTTGCTGAAGCCGCAGTATCTGACGCAATTGCTATGCATGGCGCAGAGAATGTTGGGGCAGTAGGTCTTGTATGGGTCCCAGATTACGTTATCCAGGAATTTGAATCGCTTCCAGGACTTAGTAGCGTTCTCTGGTTTGGAATGGCAGATCAGGGAAGTGACTGGGATATTATAAACGAGGTGGGTGGATTCCAGAACAGGTTACGGTTCTTGAGTCCAACGATGTCAGGCGAATATTCAGCTAAGTGGTCGAGTTTTAGTGAAAAATTCTCCACGGCAGTAGGATACTCACCTGGTTACTATGACGGAGCATGCTATGATGCCGCCTGGTGTCTCGCACTGGCGATCCTAGAGACCGGTAGTACTGATGCAATGACGGTTAAAGAAATGCTTCCAGAAGTATCTAATAGATATGATGGAGTTACTGGTAACTGTGGATTAAACTCAGCGGGTGATAGAGAACCTGGAATATACGAGATATGGGGTTACGCAAACGTAGGTGGTGAAGACACTTCCATTAAATTTGGAGAGTATAACGCTTACTCTGACACTACAACCTGGGACCAGGAAGCACTTTCACTCTCAGTAGCTGCTCGAGGAAAAAACGATGTATTCATAGGAGTAGGAGCTCCTGAGGTAGTAACATGGGAAGAGACACCCTTGCCCAATGGATATGCGACACTTGAAATTGTACTTGATTTCCCATGGTCTTATAACGCGGAACAGGTAGGCACTACTAGGCAAACTGCTTACGGGATAATCAAATATGAAGAGGGTAAAGACCCAATAGCGGTACTAGCTGGGTACGGTATCTATGAGGCTTCAGGAGATTTAAACGGAACGCTAACCTATACGATTGGGAACCGGTGGAACATGGTCACTCAAGAGATCTGGGATTTCTACATGGTTATAGAGGGTGGAACAGGTGATTTCCAGGGCATCCAAGGAATCGGAGGTGAGGAGGAATACCCCAACTTCATGCTCTACGTAAACATCAATCCTTGGGACTAAAACTCATCCATTTTTTTTCTGCTACTCGCACGAAAGCTATGATAAATATTTATGAAAGAACACAAAGTCTCATAGCTTTTGAAATGATTCAAGTCTTGTCTGATAGAATCTTCATAATGTGGACATTTTGTTTTTCCCTGAGTTGGTGAAAAGTAGGGATATATTATTTGTTCGATGTTTATAGATTAGTTCCTGGCATCACTCCAATGCTTGTTCTAAGATAAATGTAAAGTGCATACAAATGGGGTGGTTTGCGAAAGATATCTCCACAAGGAGTAGGTTTGAATATCCCGCCAAAAAAATGTTTATTTTATTTTAGGAGTTACGCAGTTGAAATCTTTATTTTCTTCTGTGTTTTAATGGTTCTGGTAAACGATGAATCCTCCCAGGTGCACTGATCTTGACTACATTAACTTCTTAATAGCGGCT
>CAZLHX010000197.1:0-2522 GCA_964559475.1 uncultured Candidatus Bathyarchaeia archaeon
CTAACATCAGGAATAGACCCATAAAAATTTAGGATAAAATGCCATATTATCCAATAATCTAAAAAATCTAAAGGTACATGAATAGGTACCCTTGACGAATTTGGCTGAATTTTTTGTGGATTTACTCTCTAAGCACGTCTACTTGGGTGTGTTTCTATCATCTATTTTCTTCCCCTTACCCTATATCCTGGTCATGTTCGCCATTCAGCCTTTTCTTAATCCACTACTGGTTGGCCTGCTAGCTGGGACAGGTGCCACTATCGGCGAGTTGGCAGCGTATCTTCTTGGACTGGGTGGGAGGAGAATAGTGGAGGGTAAATATGGGGAAAGATTAGAGAACCTTAGGCTGCGTATACAGAAACATGGTGGGAAGGTAATTTTCCTGTACTCCCTCTTTCCGTTACCTACTGGGCCTGTCCTGGTCCCCCTGGGTATGCTGAACTATAACATCAAGAAAGCCATATTCACCGTCTTCTTAGGAAAGACTTTACAGTGTATAATAATCGCATATGCAAGTAAACACAGCATAAGGTTTGTACTTGAGCTCTTACGCTACCAGAGGGGGATCCCCGGCATCCTATTATCGATAACATTATTCGCATTGCTCGGGTACGCAATATTTAGATATCAAAGCCCAGTAACTCATTAAAACCCTAAAATTCATACCTTTTAGGATCATCTGCACTTATATTTCATTTCGACATACCTCTGTTATTCCCGGGGCTGGATGCTTGGTACAGGAAAAGAATAACATAGCTGGTTTACTCAAGAACTGGGCTAGTTTCCTACAACGGCAGGAGAGCCCCTTCAAGGTGAACCTGTGGAGGAACCTCACCAAGAACCTGGCAGCCAACCTTACTTACCAGTACCAGCCCATATATATGACGAGCCTCGGAGCAACCCCGCTGGTCCTAGGCTACCTTAATAGCATCAGTGGCTTAGTTAACACCGTCCTCAGCATCCCAACGGGGATAATGGCTGACAGATTTGGTATAAAACGCGTTCTAGTACTGACTGGGATAATGTATATCCTCAGCTCCGTTATGTTCGGGCTGTCAAAGACTTGGACGATAGCTGCCGTTGGGCTAACCCTTTACGCCGTGGCATTCTCCCTTGATAGGACGAGCTGCCCAATGATCTGTGGATCCACCCTTGCAAGCGAGGAACGTGTAACAGGGATGGGAATATGCGACACCATCTCCTTCTTCCCCCAGCTGGTAGCCCCGCTGATCGGTGCGACCCTTATAACCCTCTTCGGGGGAATGAACGCTGACGGGATCCGCCCCCTCTTCTGGTTACAATCCCTAGGACTGGTAGTGTCCCTCGTTATCGTCTGGGCCAGGTTCAGCAACCCCCGAAGCCACATAATAGGGGAGAGGGCAAACGTCTTCGATAACGTCTCCAACGTCTTCCGGGAAGGCGTGATGGTAAGAAGGTGGATAATAATGATGATGCTAGGCTCATTCTACTGGCAGGTGGCATTCTATATGCCGCTATACGCTGCTGAGATAAAGGGTGCGGACCAGTTCATCATCGGGGGGATGAGCACGGCAGCCACCATAGTCTTCGTCTTCCTGGCGATACCCCTAGGGCACCTCGCCGATACGTGGGGCAGGAAAAACATGATGACCGTCGGCTTCATCCTGATGATATCATCTTATCTCCTGCTCATATACGCGCCTAACGACATTGCCCTGTTGGTCTCTGGTTTCCTCAACGGCTTCAATATGACCATAGGCCAATCACAGCTGGCGATAGCAGTAGACCTCGTGCCCAAGAAGTACATGGGTAGCTGGATAGGACTCATGGGGTTCTTCAGAGGACTTGTGAGCATAGTCTCCCCGGTGATATGCGGCTACCTATGGGACAGCATTAACCCGGAGAGCGTCTTCTGGTTAATAATAGCTACCCTGCTGGGGAGCATGATGGTCCTCTACACTGTACCAACAGAAATAACAAGATAAAAAAGGGGAACCCTAAAGGCATGGCGAGATCATGACATCTTCTTGTCTTAGTAAAGCTAAAAAATCATTGAGACTAGATCCTTTTTGAGATTTAAGATGACTGATAAGTTCTATAAAAGGGAGGACCTCATCGGAAAACTTGTAGTAGACCAAGAAGCCCGAGTCTTGGGGGAAGTCGAGGACCTAGCTATCACCGAGAACAGCGAGGTAGGTATTAGCGTAAAGAGTGAGGAAGGGGAGGAGATGATGCTAAAGCTCGATCGGATAAAAAAGATCGGGGACGTTGTACTCCTAACATCAGAAAAAGACGAGAAAAAACCACAGGCTAAGCCAACTATGCCCGAGCCGGAGCCGAAGGAGGAAGAGGAAACCAATAAATGCCCTAGCTGTGGATGGGATAACCTACCGGGAACTAACTTCTGCGTGAAATGCGGATCAAAGCTAAACTAAGTAATACTTTTCCACTTCTTTTATCGTCATTAAACCTATCAATTCATGTAAGTTTGCGCAAATTTTTTGTGATTGAACTCAAATATATTTACTATTGGAGTAGGTTGA